>JAPPMC010000218.1 GCA_028819235.1 Bryobacterales bacterium | reverse complement strand
CCGACCCGAAGACCGAGCAGCCGACCCGCGAACAGTTGGAGGAGGACCTGTCGATTCCAGCCGACTTCGACACGGTGCTCAGCGGTGACGGCGCCGGATCGGGGTCTCATCGACCAGCAGCACCCGGCAGCGCTGCGAGCCGCCGCCGCTCGGCGACGACGCCCGCGAAGGCCCGCACCAGCGCGTTGATCTTGCGCCGGCCGACACGGCGCCGGCGAGCCGCGGCGCGCGGAGCCATCACGCGGGCGTCTGAGACCACAGCCCGCGCCGGCCGCGCCGTCAGCGCGCCCTCAAAGGCGTGACGGTCCTCCAAGAACCGGCTGTCACAGTCGCCGCAGACCATCCGGCGGCGCTTCCACACCAGCGTCACCGGCCGCGCCGACACCTCCAGACCGGTGACCTTGTTGTCGCGGTGGTCACAGACCCGGCGGCGCTTGAACCCGCAGCCCGAACAGCGCAGCCGCCCCAGCGTCGACTCCACGCCGACCACCAGGCGCGCCGGGGTGTCCACGAGCACCCCCAGCACACGAATCTGCGGCAAATGAAGCCGCACCGACACAACATCGCAAGCCATCGAGGCCCTCCTGGACCAGTGGATGTGAAATCACCGATCCCAGCAGTGCCCCGACCCCTCGACGGGAACCCTCAACCACCCCGCTCCCCACGAATTCGCGAAGGCTCAACATCTCAGGCTTGAAGGAGGGCTTGTCGCCTTCAAGCCTGGCGCTGGACGTCACGGCCGACCTGCGTGAGCCCGGTCGCGAACCATCTGATGACGTGGAACCGGTCCAGCATGCGCCGCGATCGCCGCCCCCGTCACCCTCGCGTCGCGAACGCTGTTAGACTTCCTCCCGGGGATAGCCCTTCCGTGGGTCAGACACGTCGACAACACGCATCATCCCACATCGAACGGGCTCTTCCGCGGACCCGCAGCCAGCGGAGCCGCACCATCATGAACAATCAGGGTTGTGTCCCACGACGAATGGAGGCGCTCGTGGCCAAGTTGACAAGAATCATCAGGAGCACCGAGCCGGTTTCAGAAACAGACGCGAATGCAGTCTTCGAACTTCTGATCCCCATTGTTGAGGTTGATCCGTCGGCCGACGCCGCGGTGGAGACGGCGAAAGATGTCATCAGCAGGTGCAGCCTTGATGACGATCGCTATCTGTCTCACATTCTTGACTGGTGGTATGTCGTCACTACTGGGCGGCCATCTGCCAACGGAGGTGCATATCTACTTCCGGATTTGTTGAACGATACGGTCAAGAGCCATATGGCTACCACAATTGAGCTTGAGCTGGATTTGCCTGCTGCAGAGTGGCTCGACAAAAGGCGGCAGCTCGATTCACTACTCTCTGGTCTGGATGAGACTTTGCGTTTGGACCACTATGGAGCTGTGAAGCTGCCAGGCGAGCGCGAAGTTTGGTCGTGGCTCAGCGAGCAGCTGGGCATCACTGTTAGGTGCCTCAGAGCGAACAGTCGGGCCGTTCCAGCAGAGGTCGATATGAGGAAATTGGAGCAGCAGCTCCGAGACAGGGGAGTCGCAGTCGGAAGCCGGCGGTACAAGCAGATGCTCAAACGCTGCCGCGAATCAATAGACCGCGTCAATCGGATTGTCGATCTCCAAAGCGAAGTCAAGCCGTGGGTCCGTCAGGCCGCGCCCGGACTCATCACTGAAGTGCCGAACGAGTTCAAGCACGCGGTAGGACCGCTTGCTGAGGCCCTCCTCAGGCCGATACTGGCGGCCAATGCCGCTCCGGCTGTGGACAGGAACATGATTGCCGAACGCATTGATACTGCCGGCCGCGGTGGAGATCGGCACGGACGCTACAAACTCGCCCGAGTCATCGACGCGTGGTGCGAACAAACGGGCCGATCCATAGCGTCCCTCGAAGAAGAACTCCGACGTCACCGCGGCGTCACCGATGCGTTGACAGAACTCAAGACCAAGACCGGAGTCACGGACGAGGACATCGACGTAATCAACCTATACGTGCTTGATGACGACATCGACGGAGCCGAGAAGGCGCTCAAGCACTTTCGCGAGCAGATCTCGCGGCGAGAACGCGCCGAACTCGCTGGTCGCCAGTTGGATGGACTACGCCGAAAACTCCGGGAATCGAGCCTCAGCGAAGACACCGCCTGGAGGGATCGCGTCGCCGAAATCGAGGACCGCTTCGATGGCGCTGATCCTAACGAGTTGGCTCGCGAGATCGGCATCGCGCAGACGGAACTGTCCGCTCAACTTGACGAGTTGCTTCAAGAACAGCAAGAGGATCTGGTGCAACTTCTAGTGCCGCTGCGGGATTTGCGCGCCTCCGACTCGACGCTGCGCGAGTGGGAGCGAAGGATCGATGAACTGAAGCGCCGCGGCGGGCGCGGCGCCAACGAACTTCAGCAGGAGATTGAAGAAGAACAACAGCGGCTGCGCGATGAATGCAGAGCATCTGCTGAGCAGAATCTCCATGGAGTCGACAAAATCCTGACTGACGAGCGTGAGGACTTCAGCGACGAGGACATCGGAAACTTCGCGACCAAGCATTCCCAGATCATCGGTTGGCTCCAAGGCTCTGACCCTCCGGACGCGCTCCTGACCGAGGCCCGTGAGAACGCGAACGACCTGTGGAGCGAGGTAGAGGACCGCAGGATCCACCGTTGGAAGGCCGATGACGGAGAAGACGAACTAGTTGACCATCTCTTGAACTACTGCAAGGGCCCGCTGGACTTTGACCACATGGACATCCGGCGGCTGTACGTATCGCTCAAGACCCGGCCGTTCGTGATCCTTGCCGGACTCACAGGCTCAGGCAAGAGTTCGCTGACCCGGGCCTATGCGGAGGCCTTCGGAGCCCGTAACTCCAACGGCCGATTCCGACGCATCGCGGTGCGACCAGACTGGATCGACCAGACCGAGGTTCTCGGATTCGTCAACCCGATTTCGGAGCGTTTCGTGCCTGGCTGGCTTGCTGAGACGGTGCGCGATTGCGAGCGCGAGCCAGATTGCCTGCACTTCGTGCTGCTCGACGAGATGAACCTCGCCCCGGTGGAGCAGTACCTAGCCGAGTGGCTTTCGGCCATCGAAGAGGCCCGCTCAGGTAGCGCCGATGTCCGAATACCTCTATATTCGTCCACCTTGGCCCCCAAGAACGCCGACGACTGGCCGCCCAACCTCGGGTTTCCCGACAACCTGATAATCGTGGGGACAGTGAATGTGGACGAGACGACCCGCCCGCTGTCAGAGAGGGTTCTTGACCGAGCGAACGTGCTGCTCTTGAGTGTCGAGGTTTCCGACAGGCATCATGAGCCCAACGGGCAGGTGCCCGCGCCCTGGCACGTAGGGATCGCCGAGTGGCGCAAGGTTTGCACCACAGAACCCAGCGACGACCACCACGATTTCCTGGCGGATGTAGCCGACATCCTGCGACAGGCAAGAATCGGAGTAGGGTTGCGCGCCCACCTCGAGCTGGAGCGATTCGTCGCGAATGCTGAAGGCATCCTCGACGACGTCAGCGCCTTGGACTGGGGGATCGTGCAGCGCATCATCCCCAAGATCCGCGGTTTCAAGGGACACTTGGCCGAGAGCCTCAAGGAACTCCTTGAAGAGTTCGACAATGTGGGTGCTCACCAATCCGCTTCCATCGTGCGCCGCTGGCTTGACGACAACGTGTCCGACGACGAATTTCTTGAAGGCACCGATCCCCGGCTAGCACTCGCCCGCATCTGAGTCATGGCCACGCCAGAAGTGCTGGTCGGGCATACTTGGCTGCCGCTCAGCCGGGACTCCGGCTGTCCGCGGGTGCCGGAGTCCTCCACGCTCAAAATGAGGGGCTTCGGCAGCGGCGAGACCGCCGTGTTGGGCCTGCTGGAAGTCAGAGCTGACTCCTCCGGTCGGATCGAGACGCGATTGAGCAGTCGTTCGGAACTGCGCGGTCATCTCGGCGTCGTGGAGGTCGCACGCGAGTCGGGTGAGACTGCAGGCGAGTTCGAGATCGTTGCTGACAAGATGAGCGAGGACGCCTTCCAGACTCTGCGATCGGCTCTTGAGGGGATGTGGGCGGGACTCATATTCGATCCCGACGGCTCCATCAGGCTTCGTGGCCGGATGCCTTCTCCCGCCGAGTTGTGGCGTGCCATCGAGAAACCGGTTAGAGACATCGCCGTCGAGCCGAGATCGGTCCTGACTCGTGGGGAGGGAGTCAGACGGCTGGAGGCAGTTCGGAGGCCATCAGAGCTAACGGCCAGCGTCATTCGGGCCTCAGCCTCCCTGGCTCGCAGAGTTGGAGGCCATGACGATGTGCCATCAGATCCGGCCGCATCTGAAAGCCAGGCCGTGCTAGCTCAGCGACCGGGACGCAGCAGCATCATGTTCCGCGAGGTCGCCATACCGGAGAATGCGCTCGTCGCCGAAGCGCTTCGCCGCTTGGCTTCCTACGCCCGGCGCCAGCCTGACGGGCTGGAGATCGCCACTCGCGCCAATCGGGTGCTCAGGAACCACCCATTCACCTCATGCCGCACCCTCCACGGAGGTGTCGAGGCAGCCCGCGTGCGAACCCTGCACGACCCTCGCTACCGGCAGGTCGACCAAGTACTGAGAGTGCTCGACCGGCCCGAAGCCCACGCGACCGAAGGACCGGGCGAAGCTCGGCTCGGAGTCAAAGGGATAAGCCGTCTCTACGAATACTGGGTATTCCTCCAAGTGCTCGACGCTTGCAGGCAGCGATACGGACTACCGATTGAGCCGGGCTTCGAGATCTTGGGCCGCAGAACCGTCGCCGGGACTACCCGACTGGAGATACCACGAGGAGCAACGGTTCGCTTCAAGGGCGGAGTGCATGTCGCCTTCGAACCACTCATCACCTCTAGCGGACGCGACTGGCAGGGACTCGAGAACGTGCCGCATCCCGACCAAAAGATAGCTCAAACCGTGATCACGCCCGATGTTGTCGTCCTACGCCTCGGGCCGACCCCTGCAGCGGTGGTATTCGATGCAAAGTACGTGGGCCGGCATTGGGTGGAATTTGAAGCCGCCAGAATCCACTCCCGTTACTCCCGAATCCGCTGGCAAGGCAAGCCAGTCGTGCGTCATGTCCTGGCCGCCCACCCCCACAGCGGCATCGATTACATGTGGGCCGGATATGGCTCCGTGCCCATGATCCCCGGAAACTCAGCAGACCTAACCGAACTCTTGCCATGAGGTGACGTAGAAAGGCGACAGTTCCGGCGGTGGAGACCCTGCCGTGCATACGCGGAGAGCCCCCAAAAACGCGGAGAGCCGATAAAGCACTCATTAGCCATAGCTTACGCGGCGAGAATCCGGGACCGAGAATCTAGCCACGGTAGGAGTGGACCTCAGCGCCTGCTGTCCTCCACGCCACCAGGTTCACCGTGCGTCCGAGGCGGTTGATCTCACCTCAAGGCCCGCGCCCGTCATGTGCGGCCACACCGGGCCTACGGGTCTTCTTGCTCTTTCACTTTGAGGAGGGTGATTCCGCAGTAGCCGAGAAACGTGCGTATTCCACAGTAATCAAGGGCCAGTCGGCCGCACGCGGTGGCTATCGAGATACTCGTCTTGTCGACGATGTCCTCGGTCACGATGCAGACCGTGTGGCCTTCGCCCTTGACGTGAAGCGCAAGGGCTAAGACCCATGGGTCTGCGTCTTCGCCGGGCTTGTTCACGTCCACCACGTCAGGAGCAACTGACATGACTCTTGCAATGTGCTCGTAGCCCGCGTCCAAAGTGTGTTTAAGGTTCGCTCGAACGCCAGGTGCCCAAGCGCCAGGGAGGTCCGGGTGCGCGATGTCGCTCATTTCCTTGATCACTTGCCGCGGTAGGGCGATCCGCCCGTCGACGACCATCTGTTCAAGTTGCTTGAAGGCGTCCCATTGATTGCTCACCGACACGATCTTCTTCGCCTTAATCAGAGCAGACGAATCAATGATCCAAACCCCAACGTCATCGTCAGGGTTCATCCAACAAGCCCTTCAGATCGTCGAGTTGGCCTGTCTTGAGTTGGAGGTAGTCCGCAAGATCCCGTGTCGTGAGACGGCCCCGGTCAGCGGCGGCAAAGAGAGTGCTGGGCAATCGCTCCCCAAATTGGGTAACCCGCTTCTCGAAGGCAGGCTGGCCACCACCCCCGCCGCCCGAGGAGTCATTCCAGTCTATTGCGGCGAGATGCGCGGCCACCGCCGGATACAGCGACGGTTCAGCGAGCCCAACTTCTTGGAGCCGAATCGCGGTGGCTCGCGTGCTCACAGAGAACCTATTGGCGATAAGCCGTGCTGTATCGGGGCAGTCAGTCGGGGAGGCGACCGTCACGCCATAGCTTCCAGCAACCGTCTTCAGGCTGCCTTCAGGAAGGAGAAACGCTGCCGCGAATCGCTCACACCACCTCTCAACGGGCCCATCTTGTTGACCCGGAATCACAAAGCTCTGGCAGGCAGCGTCCGTACGTGTCAGCAGATGGGCGACCTCGTGGAAGAGTGTGAAGATCCGAGCGGTCGGGTGGTACGCGGTGTTGACTGCGACCAAGGGCGCGTAATCGTCCCACGCTCCGAATCCCCGGATGTTGTTCTTGCCCATCGTGAGCTGCATGACTAGGATTCCCTGGTTCTCAAGGTGAACACGCCATGAACGAAACGCTTCCGAGGCGCTCGCCCACGCGAACTGCTCACTAGCCGAGATGCCCGACTGCGAGCGCTCAACTACCCCAATCTCGACTGGATCTTGGCTCGGTCGGTACTGACGCAAGCGAACCTCGGGCGAGCCCTCGTCACGAAGGACCCAAGAGGTCACCTCCTGCAGCCTGCGCGCCCTCCGAATCTGGCGGGCTTCCACGGAGCCGAGGGTACGATTCCCAAGAGCTGGGGCACTGCGGAGAGTCGTCGGCATCCCCGCCTCAACCGGTGGCTTGGGGAGGAAGAAGAGCGCCGATGGGCGCTTCAAGACGCCTACGAGCTTGCTGAACTGGCCTCTCGTGGGACGCGACTCAGCAGCCTCCCAGGCTCTGATCCATGCCACTGCCACATTCGCACGCTCGGCAAGCTCGCCCTGCGTGAGACCAGCCTCTTCACGAGTCCAAGCGAGAACCTGTGCAGTGATCGGTACGGTCTTGTCTGCCATATAACTCTGCGAATCACGCAACCGAGTTGGCGGCTACACGGAGTTCGGTGCCTTGACGTCCAAGAGTCCTGAGGGGCGGCCGACGGTCCATGGCGACAGCGCCCACGGCAGCGGCGAGTTCCAGGGGCTGCTGCAGCGGAGCCGCGTCAACTCGAGGTGCCGCACCCAGCCGGCGCGCGCTCCGGGGGGCCGCTTCGCCAAGGACCGCCTCGACGTCGACTTGGCCCGCGGCACAGTCACCCGCGCCGACGGGGACAGCTCGGACACGGCCCGCTCCGGGCGGGCGTGCGCAGGCTGCGAGTTGCGAGACCTCTGCACCGGCGCCGCCGGCGGGCGCAGCGTGCGCGTCGGCGGCCACGAGGCGGCCCTCGCCCGCCAACAGGACCCCCGCTGGAGAGCCGACTGCCGCGCCGTGCGTCCCAAAGCCGAACGCGAGTTCGCGCACCTGATGCGCCGAAGACACGGCGGCCGGCGCGCCCGCCGCCGCCCCACACCGCCTGAAACACCCACACCGCCCAGACCCAGACCGCCGCCAGAGCCGCCATGGTCTCGCCACCCCACGACCCCGCCAACACCCCCCATTTGGCACCAGCCACCTAGCGCCGCTTGACTGCTCCGACGCGAGATCCAATTCTCCCGTGCTGCCTTCGACGCTGGTCATTCGCGACTCCACAGCGACCAACCTAGCCCTGATCTGTCGGCGACCATGAGATCCTGCCCGGTGGCGGCCAGCAGGACTGCCCGCGTTGAAGTCCATGTCCCGTCGGGGTCCACCTCGCAGCCGACACGGCCCGCATCGGAGTCACTGAGGCGCGGTGGCTCGACGAGCACCCGGTTGTGGCGGCCCGTACGGGCTGAGGCCTGAGCGACGGGAATCGTCGACGTCGGGCGGGGGCCGGTTCCTCGACATAGTATAGGCCGCAACGCCCAAACGCCCACAGCGTGGCTGCTCGATCAGCCCCTCCGCTGGCCGGCGTCCGCTGGGCGGTGCTGGACCTCTCAGGCCCCACCGCTCGGCGTTCGACGCCGCGGCGCTCCACACCCGC
>JAPPMC010000154.1 GCA_028819235.1 Bryobacterales bacterium | reverse complement strand
CATCCCTCTCCCACCATGCTCAGCTCTGGCCTCTCAAAAAAGAATCGCCCTGGCCCTCGGGGACCAAACCTTCGAAACCCGAGAGTCCCTCGCTACCGAGCCAGACGTGCGCAAGCTCGTGAGCGAGCGTGAACATCTGCGCCGATTTGGCATCCGCACCGTTCACGAAGATCAGCGGCGCGTAGGAATCGGTGAGCGCAAAGCCGCGGAACTCCGCAACGCTCAGCCGCCGATGCGTGTTGTTCCCCACCACACCGTTGACCACCGCCATCACGCCGAGCTGCTCGATCGCCCGGCGCAACTCGCTCACGGCGTCCTCCCAATCACGGACCTTGGCCGCCCAACCCCTGTCGAGCCCAATTGCCCGGCGCATCTTACGACCCGCGTCGCTCGGGTCGTCGGAAAGACGAGCAATTCCAACGAAGTCCAACGGTTCCGCCTCGTTCTCGACCAGGGACTCCCGCAGCCACGCCTGCCGCCGTTGCATCGTGTAGAGCGTGTCGAGCAGTTCGGGGCTTGGCCTTTCTTGCCTTACGCTTCCCACGCTCCGATAGTCAGGCACCGGAAGGTGTTCTTCCGGCGGACTGGGTAGGAACAGGTAGCCAAAGGGCGTATGCGTTGCCTTGGCAAGCTTCTCCAGATGCTTCAGCGTCGGCTGCCGTTCACCTCTGGATCCAGGCCGGAAGCTGCGGAATGCGGTCCGCAAGGTTCTCCCAATCCCAGCCAGCACGTTCGCATGCCCAAACAAGCATCTCGCGGGACACTGGAACTCGGGTCATGCCGTGCTCCTGTGGATTGTATCCCAGACAGGCCGGACTCCGGACGCGCCTCGATCGTCAAGATTCTGGCTAGCGTGTGCCAGCTCGTCGCACGTGCCGGGCGTCTGCTTCATGTCTCGAATCACCCGGCAGTTGCGGGTTCGCGCCCGGCGGATGGTGGGTGGTGACGCAGCAGGGCATTGAGAAGGCTGTTGCGGGTGTTCTCTGTGGTGGCAGGACCCACCGCTCTCGCATCGCAGAGCACCATCAGCGGTTCGACCTTGGTGACGACGATGCGCTGCTCAGCAGGGTGCGGAATCGGCCATGCAACTCTTGCTCCCTCGTCCTTCGTCATTTGGACCATCGAGATCCCGTGGCGTACCCTCTTGATCTGTCTACCGCATTGAAGAAGGAATACAAGAATCGTAACCGCTGGGGATGGACGTTGGGCCGGCGCTCGAATCGAGCAGACTGGGCGGCGCCCGCCAGTTCTGGAGTTCTTGCACGCGCCTCGCTGGTGTCGGTGCCAATGTAGCCGCGTGTCGCCCAGCAAGCAGAGGGCATTGAGCACAGCCACGCGGAGTCTCCATTGGAGCCTTGGTCCGCCAGTAGCCGGACGGCGCTGGCAGGAACCCGCACAGATCGCATATCCCGTGGCCCCGTGCCGGTCCCAGGTAGGGCCGTACCCGGTTTGGCTCGACCGAAACCGCGGCCCAGGCTCGGCTCCCACGGCCCCGCAACTGCCAATCGATGCCCGCGAGAATGTGCCATTCCTGCCAACGATCAGGCCCGCTTGTGTTGTAGAATGAACACATAGCAGCAGAATTCGCGCCATGGCGGGAAACTCTTCGAACACCCCCCAGGGCGGACAGCTCGAGCTCGACGGACGCGACGCCAACATTAGGCCCATAGACATCGAGCGCGAGATGCGCAAGTCGTATCTCGACTATGCGATGTCCGTCATCATCGGTCGTGCCCTGCCTGATGTGCGTGACGGGCTCAAGCCCGTCCAGCGCCGCATCCTCTACGCCATGCGCGACGAGGGCCTGCGCTCGAACCGCCCTCCAAAAAAGTGCGCCCGCATAGTCGGCCAGGTGATGGGCCGATACCATCCCCACGGCGATTCCTCCATCTACGACACGCTCGTGCGCATGGCACAGCCATTCAGCATGCGCCAGCTCCTCATCACGGGTCAGGGGAATTTCGGATCCATAGACGGGGACCCGCCGGCCGCCATGCGCTACACCGAAGCGCGCCTGGCGCCGTATGCCGAGGCGCTGCTCGCCGACATCGAACTGGACACGGTGGACTATCGTCCCAACTATGACGATTCCGCCCAAGAGCCCGTGTGCCTGCCTGCCGCTGCCCCCAACCTGCTGGTCAACGGCGCTGACGGCATCGCCGTCGGCATGGCGACCCACATCCCCCCGCACAACTTGGCCGAGCTGGTCGATGCGACCATCCAGCTCATCAAGCACCCGAAGACGCGCGCTGAGCGCATCATGGCCATCGTCCGAGGGCCGGACTTTCCAACGGCTGGCATTCTTTGCGGAACGAGCGGAATCCGCCAAGCCTACTACACCGGCCGAGGGCGCCTTGTGGTCCGCGCCAGAGTCGCGACAGAGTCCCGCCCCAAGGGGCGGCACGCGATCATCGTCACCGAGCTGCCCTACCAGGTCAACAAAGCCCGTCTGATCCGCAAGGCGGCGGACCTCGTGAATGCCAAGAAGCTCGCTGGCATCAGCGACATTCGCGACGAGAGCGACCGGAAGGGGATGCGGATCGTGTTCGAGCTGAAGCGCGGCGAGAATCCAAAGGTCGTCCTGAACAACCTCTACAAGCAGACCGACCTCCAACACGGTTCGGGAGTGGCGCTGCTCGCCATCGTCGATGGCAGGCCCAAGACCGTCGGCCTTGTCGAGTACCTCAGGCTATTCATCGCGCATCGCCAGGATGTTGTCCGGCGCAGGACCAACCACCTGCTGCGCAAGGCCCGTCGCCGGGAACATCTGCTGCTCGGCTTCGCAAAGGCCCTCCTGCGCATTGACGAGGTCATCGCGTTGATACGCTCGGCGGATAACCCCAAACACGCCAAGGCCGGCCTCGTCGGCGAGGTCGAGATCGACTACCGCCGCTTCCTGCCGCAGGGAGTTGCGGTCGACACGCGGCCCTTCGAATTCACGGAACGCCAGGCCCAGGCCATCATCGAGCTCCAGCTCCAGCGGCTCACAAGCATGGAGCGGCAGAAGATCCACGACGAGCTCGAGGGGGTTCAGGAGAAGATACGCGGCTACGAAGAGATCCTCGGCAGTCAGGACGAGCTCAACCGGGTGATCATCGGCGAGCTCCGAGCCCTCAAGAAGAAGTTCGCCAGCCCTCGCCGCACCGAGATCGGCGAGGAAGTCCGGGAAATCTCAATCGAGGACCTCATCGCCGACGAGGACATGGTGGTGACCGTCACCAAGAACGGCTACCTCAAGCGCACCGCCCTGGACACCTACCGGAAGCAGTCCCGCGGCGGTCGCGGACGGATAGGCATGGCGACGCGCGACGGCGACTTCATCGAGTACCTGCTGTCCGTCACTACCCACTCGTACCTCCTGGTCTTCACCAACCTCGGCCGCGTCTACTGGCTCAAGGTCTACAACATCCCGGAGGTGGCCGCCGCTGGCAAGGGTCGCAACATCGTCAACCTGCTCAAGCTGCAGCCCGAGGAGACGGTCCAGGCCCTGCTTCCGGTCACCGAATTCGACCCGACCCGATTCGTGGTGATGGTGACCAAGCGCGGCAAGGTGAAGCGATGCTCGCTCGAGCAATTCTCGCGTCCGCGCTCGATCGGGATCATCGCGTTGATCCTCCTCGAGGGTGACGAACTCGTGGCCGCCCGACTCGCCGGGGATGAGGAGTGCATCCTGATCGCCACTCGGCTGGGGCAGGCCGTGCGCTTCGAGAGCAGCGAATTGCGCCCCACGGGCCGAGTTGCCCAAGGCGTGATCGGCATCCGGCTGGCGGACGGAGACGAAGTCGTAGGAATGCTCTGCGCAACGGACGAGGACTATGCCCTCACCATCCTCGAGAAAGGGCAGGGCAAGCGCACGAAGATTGGCAAGTACCGTCTCACTGCGCGCGCCGTCAAGGGCGTGCTAAACGCTAAGATCACGCGCTACAGCGGTGCGGTCGTTGCCGTGCTTGGCGTCCAGATCGACGATGAGCTCATGATCATCAGCCGCAACGGCAAGACGCTGCGCATCGATTCGAACAAGATCCGCCTCACAGGCCGGGGGGCCCGAGGCGTACGGCTCGTGGACCTCGAGAAAGGCGACCAAGTCGCGGCTGCGTCGGTAGTGCCGCGCACGGACGACATCGAAGAGCCGATGCTCCTGCCGGTCCAGTAGCGGGGACCGCCGTTCAGCGGGCGCCTCCGGAGGCCGACAGGTGCGCATCCGCTGCAGGAGACGCGGCACTTGAGTTGAGCACGGTCAGCCGCACGGACTCCAGGGGGCGGCGCACGTCATTGCGCTTGGTCGGAGGGCCGATCCACAGCGTGGAAATCGCCTCTGCGGTCGCTTCCCCGCCCCGCGTCTGCCCGGCGATGCGCAGGGGGTAGTCTCCCGCCGCCACGCGCGCGTCGGCCAGCACGTCGATGAAGGCGGTCGGGATCACCACGTTGTCCCCATCACCGGATGGGCCGAAGTACTGGTCCGCAGCAAACGTCGCCCGCGTGGCCGCAATGCCCTCAGGCGCGTCCTCCAGCCACACGTCCACAGCCCCAGAGAAGCCCGGCTCGGGGATCAGCAGCACTCCCACAGACAGTCCGCCGCCCTGCACGACGTTCAGGTTCTCCGGATCCGAGAGCAGGGCAAAGCGCGGCTCGCGGCGCTCGACGTGGAGCCGGTACGCCATGTCCGGTCCGGTCCTCCCGATACGGTCGCGGACCACAAGCCTGTACTCTCCGCTCCGCGCGGGGCGCGCGTGCAGAAAGGAGTCCGGATTCCCGATGACCGTTCCCTGGCCGGACATCAGGTCGTCGTGCGAGGCCACGAGGTTCCCCTCGGCGTCGAACAGCTCCAGGACGGTGTCAATGCGCGGCAGGCCCAGCTGGGCTGCCAGGGTTGTGACCACCAGCGGCTCGCCCGCCTCCAGCCGCAGCCAGTACTCGTCTTGGCCGCTCCTTCCCCCCGCCAGGACGCCGTTGCAGGCGGTGCCGACAGCTGCCGGCCGAAACCGCGCGCAGTCCGGCTCCTCAAGGTCTGAGACCACAAAGCTGAGCCCGTCGGCGATTCCTCCGGGCGATCGCACCCAAATCCGCCACAGGCCGCGCGGCGCGTCGGCCGGCAGCCTGAATTCGGCCTTGAGCCGGTCGTCGCGACGATCGGACACGTGCGCTTGCACAGACTCGCCGCCCATCGTGTCTGTGCGCAGCGGGATGGTGAATGGAAACGTCAGCCGGTAGTACTCGGCCCTGCGCACCGGCTGCATCCAGACTTCCCCGACGTCAGCCAGCCCTCGGCCCAGGAGGGATACGGAGACCTCCGACCCTGCCCTCGCTCCCAGCGGGGAGGCGGCCTCAACGACGGGCGTCTGGCCAATCCGCAGCATGTAGCCGCAGTTCTTGTTGCAGTTGACGCGTTGCGGCCCCCGGTACTGGTCCAGCTTCAGGTAATGCGGCCCCGTCTGTTCGAAGACGTGCTCCAGAAAGGGCGTCTCAAGGTAATCGTCGCGGTCGTCGCTGAAGGCGACCTGCTCGCCCCTCGAGTCCAGCAGCGCGAGGTTGTTCTCCAGGAAGCCGCCGTACTCCAGCGAGCGCAGGTCGAAGATCCAGCGTTCGCCCGCCTCGGCTTCGAAGCGGAAGGTGTCTACGTCCTCGATCGTGTGCATGGCGCCGTGCAGCGTCTGCGTGCGGAGGTCGATCTGCTGCGCTTGGCCAAGGGTGTCGTTTGGCTCGACCTCGCGGGCCGGCGGCATCTCGTGGACGTAGAACAGGCGCGAGTTGGACCGGCCCCTTGGTGTCCGCAGCGTCGCTATGTGCGGACCCGGAGGGGCGTCGACCGCAATGCGCACCGTGGCGATCAGGCCGCCGTCCGGCGCGGTCCGGCCTGCCTCGCCCGTCAGGTGCGGCGAGTCGAACTCGAGCTCGGCAGGCAGCTCGAGGTTGGCGCCGGCGAGCAGCACCTCCACTGCTTGGCCGGCCTGCCCTCCGAACGGCTCCATGCGGTCCAGCCACGGATTGCCGGGGGCCTCGCTGGCCCCCGCGCGGAAGGCAACGGCGAGCAGCGCGAGGGCGAGGCCAGTGCGCCTAGGCGAACAGTTCGGGAATCGGCTCGCCGCCATCGTTGATCCTTATGGGCCTGCCCGCGGCGTGGTACTCCTTGTGGGCATCGATGCCCAGCTTGCGGTAGACGGTGGCGCCGAGGTCCTCGATCGATACGGGGCGGTCGGCTGGCTCCGCACCCAGCCTGTCCGAACTCCCGATCACCTGCCCGCCGGGCACGCCCGCCCCGGCTACGGCGATGGAGAATACGCCTGGCCAGTGGTCCCGGCCCGCCGAGTGGTTGATTTCGGGCGTCCGGCCGAACTCGCTGATCGCCAGCACGATCGTGGTGGACAGCAGCCCGCGTGCGTCCATGTCCTCCAGCAGGGTGTTGAATGCCTGGTCGAACTCCGGGTATAGCGTGCCGTTCCTCTTGTCGTTGTCGGTGTGCGTGTCGTAGCCCCCGTGGAAGACCGTCACTAGGCGTACCCCGGCCTCGATCAGCCGGCGCGCCAACAGCGCTCCCTGGCCACCGGTCGTTCGGCCATAGGCGTCGCGCAGCTTGTCGGGCTCGGAACCAAGGTCGAATGCCCGCTTGGCCTGCGGCGAACTCACCAGATCGAGGGCTTTCTGGTAGAAGTGGTCCATGCTGGAGACCACGTCCGACTTCTCGAGGGCTTCAAGGCGTGCGTCGAGCCGTGCCAGCAGGTGCGCCCGGCCGCGCGCCTCCTCCAGGCCGAGCCCTGTCGGGAGCGACAGATCCTGCACTGAGTACTTCTCCTTGGCTGGATCGCCGGCGACAAAGGGGTCGTAGGCCGATCCCAGGAAGCCCGCGTCCGCGCTGATGTCCCGGTTCGGGATCACGACGAAGGGAGGCAGGCCGTTGCGGGCCCCGCGTTCGCGGGCCACGACCGAGCCGTAGACCGGGTGCTTGTATGCGTTGTTCGGGCGCTGTCCGGAGAATGCGTACTGCTTCGCCTTCTCGTGAATGGCCTCGAGCGAGAACATCGACCGTATCACCGAGAATCGGCCCAGGTTGGCTGCGCTGCGCGGCAGCAGCTCGCTGAAGCGCACGCCTGGCACGGCCGTCGGGATCGTGCCGAATCCGCCCCTGATTCCGGCCGGGGCCTCCGGCTTGGGGTCGAACGAGTCGTGCTGGCAGACACCTCCGCTTTGGAAAAACACCAGACACGACCGCTCGCTGCGTCCAGGCGAGGCCGCGAGCAGCTGCGGCAGGCTCACACCAGCAATCGAGGTCCCGCCGACGCGGAGGAAGTCGCGCCGGGAGTACCGGGCGCGCATCTGGGAAAGCAGCATCAGCGGTCACCTCACAGGTTCATCTGGAATTCCTTGGTGTTCAGGACGGCCCACAGCACGTTCGCCAGTCGCTGGCGCCGGTCTCGGCCTGCGGCGGCCTCCTCAGCGAGGTAGGCTTCAATGCCCCGCCGCTCGTCGTCATCCGGACGGCGGGACAGCGCCCGTGCGTAGAGCGCGTCCACCACCTGCCCGTCGCTGAGGCCGCTCTCGAGCAGCCGCTCTACAACGAACCCCTCGGCGTGTGCCCTGGCGGCCAGCACGTCCCCGTTCATCATGAGCAGCGCTTGGGCCAGCGAGGGCGCGTTGGAGCGGTCCTCCATGACATCTCTGCGGGGGTGGCCGAATGTCGTCAGGAACCGCGGAGCGCCGATGCTCGCGACCAGCAGCTTGGGCGACGTGCCGGGCGGATATCCGCGGAATTCCTCGGGAACTCCGGTGACTTGGCTGATCGCGTCCAGCAGCACTTCCGCCGGAAGCTTGCGCGGCAAGTAGCGCGCGAACAGGGCGTCCTCCAGCGGGCGCTCGCCGCCCGGCCGCCCGGGAGCGTGGGCCGCGAGCTGGTAGGCCTGCGAGTTCAGGATGAGGCGGTGGAGCGACCTGAAGCGGAAGCCAGAATCGATGAAATGGCGCGCCAGCGCGTCCAGCAGGGCCGGGTGAGACGGCCGGTTGGTCGATCGAAAGTCGTCGAACGGCTCCACGATGCCCCGCTGGAAGTATTCGTGCCAGACGCGGTTTACCGTGGCCCGGGCGAACTGCATGCGCTGGTTGCGAGTGATCCAGTCGGCCAGCGCGGCCCGGCGAGTCGTGCCGGCCGGAATCTCTGGCTCGTGGCCACCCAGGAATCGCGGCGCGACGGTGCGCCTCGTGACCGGGTGTACGGTCTCGCCCTCTCGCGCGTCGTACCAGACCCTGCGGTACTGGCCGTAGCCGTGCTTGACCCGCACGCGGGCCAGGAACGCCGCCAGGCCGTAGAAGTCGTCCTGCGTCAGGTTCTCGAGCGGGTGGTTGTGGCACTGCGCACACTCGATGCGCTGTCCGAGGAACAGCCTCGTGATCGTGGGTACGGCCTTCTCGACTTCGAAGGTCTTGAGCATGAAGTCGATGGCCGGGTGCCAGAAGTTGCCAGCCGGCCTGACTGTCGTGTCTCCCACGGCCGTCAGCATCTCCCGCACGGTCCGGTCGTACGGCCAGTCCTCCCGGATCGAGTCGTGCAGCCAGCGCTTGAACGAAGCGTTGGTGCGTCCCTGCGAGTAGTACTGCGAGTTCCGGAACCAGTCCTCGAACTTCACCAGCCAGTGGGTAGTGTGTTCTTCCCGCTCCAGCAGCGCGTCGATTAGGGCCTCTCGCTTGCCCTGGGCATCGCTTGCCAGGAAGCTGGCGGCCTCCTCTAGGGTGGGCAGGATTCCGGCGGCATCCAGGTAGACCCTGCGCAGGAACGTGCGATCGTCGCTGGGCGGGAAAGGCTCGATGCCCACGCGCCGCAGCTTTCCGAAGACATGGGTGTCGATCAGGTTTGCCGGTTCGGGAATCCCCGGCGCGACAGCTGGCTGCCGGTCGACGACGATGATCTGGGATGCTGCGGCCTTGCCCATGGCCCGCGCCAGGAGCGTGGTCATGCCGGTGCCCGCCGCGGTGACGACGGTGCCTTCGCCGAGGCGGACAACGGCCTCGTCGTCAACCGAGAAGCGCACCTCGGCGGTCATGTCCCGCGTGGTCCCGTCCGATAGCCGGCCCACCACGACCACCGGCTGCGAAGTCCCCGAGCCGGCTAAGACAGGCTCGGCCGGATAGACCTCAAGGCGCTCCAGCCGCGTCCCTCCGGAGCCGTAGGGTGCCCCTTGGCGCAGCCACTCCAGAATGGTTCGGTACTCATCGCTCTCGCGGGTCATCAGCTGGCCGCCCCCGTGCGCCAGTTCGAAGGAGGGCTTGGCTAGCAGCAGGGACTCCCCCGGATCTTGCAGCGAGACGCGGCGGCCATCGTGCTGCCTCACGATCATGTCGTGGTCCAGGCGCGGATTCGAGCCGTACAGGGAAAGCCGGAAACCGTTCTGCCCTGCCGGCGAGCCGTGGCAGGAGGAGGAGTTGCAGCCCTTCGTGGTCAGGATCGACAGCAGGTCCCTCTCGAAGCCGACGCCGACCTGCGATGCGACTTCGGCGACTTCGACAGCGGCGGTGGCAACACCCTCGGCGCAGCGCGCCTCAACCACGGCACGTCCCGTCACGTGCGCCCTGAGCACGCCGTCCTGCACGGTGACGATTTCCGGCGTGTCGCTTGCGACTTGGCACTCGCTGCCGCCATTCACCAGGAAGCGCTGCGTCGCGCCCGGTCCTTGAAGGCGGATGCCGGCGGGCTCGATCGCTACCGCAAGAGCGCTGGGAACGGCCAGAAGACTGCCCGCCACCGCAGCGATAGACATAGTCCTACCCACATAGTCAGCGTAGTCAAGCGGCGCCGTGGAGGCAAGGGGCCGACCCGGCCTGGGTCCTTGAAAGACGCCCTCAGCGAGCCTCGCGCGTCGGGGCGGCGTCAGGTGGCGCGCTCGCGCCATCGTTCTCCGAGGGCGATCGGAACGCCGCGACCTCTGATGTGCACGCGAGGGTCCCCAGAAGGGGCCAGGGCAAGCTTTTGAGAGAGTCGGCTCGGCCGTCCGGCCCGCTCGTCCGAGTTCCGTGCTACGCTACCCGTCAGGCCATAGTGTCGGTACAGCCTTGCTGCGCCGCCTTGCGCCGGGCCGGTGACGTTTGAATATCCTCCTCTATAACCCCGACAATCAGGTCACCAAGAACTACATGCCGCACCTGTGGATGTTTGTCCTGCAGGCGCTGACCCCACCGGGCCACAAAGTCTTCCTGATCGACGGCAACGCTCGGCACATGACCGAGGACGACATCGCGCAGTTCGTCCGCGACCATGACATCCATCTCGCCGGGATCGGGGCCATGACGCGTATGGCCGCCCGCGCCTACCGAATGGCGGACGCTATACGCGCGGCCGGTGCGAAGGTCGTTATGGGCGGTCCCCACGTCACCGAGGTGCCCGACGAGCCCCTCGGGCGGGACGGCGAGCCGCGCCACGCGGATGCGGTCGCCCTGGGCGAGGCCGACGACATCTGGCCCAATATCGTCCGCGACGCCGAAGCCGGCAGGCTGCAGGAAGTCTACATGCCGGTTGACGAGCGGGGCGTCGAGGTCAAGCCGTCCTTGGAGGACTATCCCGAGATCCCGTGGGAGTCGATGGATCTGACCCAGTTCGACCTGATCGCCAAGGTCCCCAAATGGGGCCGGTACCTGATGGAGAAGGCCGGGAGCACATGGAAGAGCTTCTACGTGGTGCCCATCGAGTCCGGCCGCGGCTGCCCGTACGGCTGCGACTTCTGCACGGTGACGGGCTTCTTCGGCGACTCGATCCGCTTCCGCAGCAACCAGAGCGTGGTCGACGAGATCCTGCGGCTCAAGGCCCGGGCCAAGGCCGAGGGCGGCAGGGTGGCCGTGTTCTTCATCGACGACAACTTCGCCATCAACAGGAAGAGGACGAAAGCGCTGCTCCGCGAGATGATCGCCCAAGGCGCCCAAGTGCCGTGGGTTGCCCAGATCAGCATGAACCTGCTCAAGGACGAGGAGCTGGTCGACCTGATCAAGGAAAGCGGGGGGCGCTGGATCTTCATGGGCTTGGAATCCATCGATCCGGCCAGCCTCAAGGACGTCAACAAGGGCTTCAACAAGCCGGCGCAGTATGGCGAAGTACTCGAGCGCTTGGCGAGCCGTGGCATCTACTCGATCACGTCGTTCATCTTCGGGATGGACGGCGACCGGCCGGGCGTGGCGCGGACCACGCTCGACACCATTGCCACTTGGCCGCCCGGTCTGCCGGTCTACGGGCTGATGACTCCGTATCCGGCGACACCGCTCTACGATCGGTTGATGGAGCAGGGTCGGCTGACCCGTCCCCGTCACTGGCTCGACTTCCGGCCCTTCCGCATGGCCTACACTCCGCTGCACATCAGCATCGAAGAGTCCGAGGCGGAGGTTGATCTGGCGTGGAACGAGTCCTACTCGCCCGAGGCCACCCGGCAAGCGCTCGTGAAGATCGCCCATCGCCCCTTCCATGAACGCGCCGTCCTCTTCTTCACCCGCCTGGCCTTCAGGGGCATCTACTTCCCGCAGATGACGAAGCGCCAGTGGGTCGCCCTGCTGTGGCAGAACCGCGCCAGCTTTCTCCGCATTCTGGTCGACGGGTACAAGGCGCTCAGGGACCACCGCCGCGGCAAGGGTCAGCCGCCCTCCTTCAGCCCTCCGCCGGAAAGGCGCCGAAAGAGGAGGGGCGTGCCGGTCCGCGTCTGACGCTCCGGCCCCGAACTTTCAGAACCGCATGGCGGTGAAGCCGCCGTCGACAAAGACCTCCGCGCCCGTGATGAAGGCCCCGGCTTGGGCGGAGACCAGCAGCAGGGCCGCTCCGACCAGTTCGTGCGCCTCGCCGAAGCGGCCCATGGGTGTCTGCTCCATGATCTTCTGCACACGCTCGGGCTGCAGAATCTTGCGGTTTTGCTCGGCCGGGAAGAATCCCGGGTTGAGCGAGTTCACGCGCAC
The DNA here is from genome assembly GCA_028819235.1 of Bryobacterales bacterium. Taxonomy (GTDB): domain Bacteria; phylum Acidobacteriota; class Terriglobia; order Bryobacterales; family UBA6623; genus VXMF01. Next base: position 54,358 of record JAPPMC010000154.1, on the reverse strand, counting down.
GCCCTTGGGGGCATACTCCCGTGCGACGTTCTTGGTCAGGTTGTTCACCGCGGCCTTTGAGGCCGAATAGGCGAAGACCCGCGACAGCGGGAGATGGGCGGTCACGCTGCCTATGTTCAGGATCGACCCGCCGCCCGGTTGGGCGGCCATTACGGGCGCGAAGATCTGGCACGCGAGGTGGGTGGCCTTGAGGTTCGTGTCCAGCACGCGCTGCCAGTCCTCATCGCTGATCTGCTCGTAAGGCACGGCCGAGTTGACGCCGGCGCAGTTGACCAGGACCTCCGCCCGGCCCTCCTCGGCCAGGGCGCTGTCGCGCAGTTCTTCCAAGGATTGCCGGGACGTCACGTCGACCGGGTGGAAGCGTGCCGAGCCTCCGGCACGGCCGATGGCGCCGGCGCGCGCTGCGCCGCGCTCCTCGGACCGCCCAGCGACGATCACCCGGGCGCCGGCCGCCGCGAGTCCGTCGCAGAGCGCCCCGCCGAGGACTCCCGTCCCCCCGATGACAATGGCCACGCTGGAGTCAAGGCCGAACAGCTGGTGCAAGTAGCGCGCGGAGCGTTGCATCTCTCTGGCTACCTTGTCACTTTCTGAGTGGCGACCGCAACCCTGGCCACAGCTCCGACTGCACGACGCGCCCGTCGGGTCGCCAGCGCCTGCCCGCCTCGATCGCCTCCAGGCCCGTCTCCATCTGGCCCGCGAGAAGCCCCGTCTCGACGCCGTCCCACCGCGGCAGGTAGCCCCGGAACTTCAGCAGCCCCCTGCGCAGCTGCCGGGTCGCGCCGACGGGGTTGCCCCTCTCGTGGTGGTAGCAGGCCACCGCGAAGTGGATCAGGGCTTGCAGGAACCAGCGGTCGGGCTGCTGCGTGAACGTCCACAACTCCTCAAGGACCTCATGGCAGTCGTAGAACTCGCCCTCGTTGAAGAGCCGCGCTCCTTCCTGGAAAAGGGCCCGCTGCCGCTCGACGCTCATCTTGGAACCTCCCAGCATACGGCGGGGCGCTAAACTCAATCTCTCAGAGGTACTGATGCATTCTCGCCTCATCGCCTGCAAGGCCCTGGCCGCCGCACTGCTCACGGGACAGCCCACGCCGCTGGGGGGCTCGGCCGAGCTGCACGAGCTCTTGGACCGCCTCAACACTGTCGGCACGGTCCTGATGCTCGGCGCCCACCCCGACGACGAGAACACCGCCGTGATGGCCCACTTCGCCCGCGGCCGGCATCTCAGGACGGCATATTTCTCCGCGACGCGAGGAGAGGGGGGCCAGAACCGCATCGGCACAGAGCAGGGTGCCCTCATGGGCGTGATCCGCACCCACGAGCTTCTGCGCGCCCGTGAGATCGACGGCGGCGAGCAGGACTTCGCGACGGTCGTGGACTTCGGATACTCCAAGACGCCGCAGGAGACCCTGCAGGTGTGGGGAGAGCGGACCTTGCTGCGCGACATGGTGCGCTCGATCCGCAAGTTTCGCCCGGACGTGATCATTTCCAGGTTTCCGCCGAAGCCGGGCAGCGGAGGACACGGCCACCACACTGCGGTCGGCTGGACCGGACCCCAGGCGTTCGAGGCGGCGGCGGACCCGGCCCGCTTCCCGGAGCTGGGCCTTGCCCCTTGGCAGGGCCGCCGCTACTACTTCAACGTCTTCACCTTCGGCCGCCGCATGGAGGAGAGTGCTGCGCGCCAGCCCGGCCGGCTGCGCATCGACGTTGGCGGTTACGACCCTGTGCTGGGCAAGTCCTACGCGGAAATCGCCGGCGAGAGCCGCAGCATGCACCGCAGCCAGGCGATGGGCACCTCCCAGCGCAAGGGCAGCGTGCCCGCGTTCTTCGAGCACGTCGCCGGCGAGAAGGCCAAGGAGGACCTTCTTGAAGGGATCGATCTGGGCTGGAGCAGAGTTGAGGGTGCTGAGGGGGTCGGCCGCAGCCTTGCCGCTGCCCGGGCGGAGTACCATCCGACCCGCCCTGGCGCGATCCTCGGGCACCTGCTAGCGGCCTACCGCGACCTGCGCGGGCTGGAGGGGCCAGACGCCGAGTACAAGCTCGGGGAGCTCAGCCGCGCCATCGAGCTTGCAGCAGGTCTCTGGGTGGACGCCTCGGCAGACCGCTGGGACGCGGTCTCGGGAGAAGCCATCGAGGTCACGGGGGCCGTGCTACAGCGCTCCGAAGGGGGCTGGAAATGGCTGGACGCGCTGGTTGGCGGCGTCGGCACGGCGACCGTCGCAGGAAGCGGGGCCTTGCATCCCAACGAGGTTGGGCTGCGCAGTGCGCAGGTGAAGATTCCGGCGGATGCGTGCTACTCGCACCCGCACTGGCTCGGCGACGGGTCGACGGGACAGCCCGGGTGTCCCTCCGGTTCGGCCGTCACGCCCGGGCCGCAGCCGGAGCTGGTCGCGACGTTCAGGCTGGAGGCGGCCGACGGCACGCGGGTCGAATTCCGCAAGCCCGTGCTCTACCGCTGGGTCGACCCCGCCCTTGGCGAGCGCTCGCGCCCGGTTACGGTGGTGCCCCCCGTCACGGTGGCGTTCACTGGCCAGAGCAGGATCTTTCCTGACGCCCAACCGATCACGGTCGCCGTGCGGCTTGCGTCCAACTCGGGCGCAGCGTCCGGCAGTGTCCGTTTGCGGGCTCCTGAAGGTTGGAACGTCGAGCCGGCTGAGCTTGACGTGCAGTTCCGGCGACGGGGGCAGGAGCACGTAGCGAAGTTCGAGGTGACCCCTCCGCAGGCGGCCTCCGGTGGCGAGCTGACCGCCAGCTTCACCTTGGGCGGCCACACGATCAGGTCGGGCATGCGCTCGATCGCCTACGACCACATCCCGCCGACCATGGTGTTCCCGCGGGCGGCGATGCGCGTGGAGCGGACGGACGTGGAGCTGCTCTCCCGCCACGTCGGCTATGTGATGGGCGCCGGCGATATGATTCCGGATGCGCTCCGGCAGCTTGGGGCGGAGGTTACGCTGCTGACCGCCGAGGATCTGACGGCCGGTGATCTGGAGCGGTTCGACGCCATCATCACTGGAGTGAGAGCGCTGAACGCACGTCCCGACCTGCTGGGCGCGAAGGAGCGCCTGCTGGGATATGTCGCGGGAGGAGGGACTCTGGTCGTGCAGTACAACACGTCTTCCTTCCGGCGCAGCGCTGGCAGCGGGCTGACGCTCGGTCCGTACCCGATGACACCGTCCCGCTTGAGGGTAACCGACGAGCGCGCAAGGATCAGCTTTCCGAATGGTCCGGCCCACCCCCTGCTGTCGGTCCCAAACCGGATCTCGGCCGAGGACTTCGACGGGTGGGTCCAAGAGCGCGGCCTGTACTTCATGTCCGCCTGGGACGAGCGCTACGACACCGTGCTGGCTTGCGCCGATCCCGGGGAGGAGCAGCTGGAAGGCGGGCTGCTCTACGCCCGCCACGGGAAGGGGGCCTATGTCTTTACCGGCTACTCTTGGTTCCGGCAGCTGCCAGCCGGCGTTCCGGGTGCCTTTCGCGTCTTCGCCAACCTGATCAGCGCGGGGAAAGCGCACTGAGGGCGCCGGCCCGGAAGCGCTGGCCTATAATCCATTTAGGGCCCCGTCTGGGAGGCCCGACGGAAAATGCGGAAATTGCGGCTAATCCTTGTCAGTTGCCTTCTGGCCCTTGCGCTGGCGGCGTGCGGTGTCGGCCCAATGGTCGATGAGGACGGCGATCCTGCCGCCAGGGCCTCCGAAGCCGGGACGATGCCCTCCGTTCCGGAGTTCAGCATTGAGAGCATGGACGGCAGCGCAGTCACGAATGCGGACATTGAGGGCAAGGTCGCCCTGGTCAATTTCTGGGCCACATGGTGCGGGCCCTGCAAGATCGAGATGCCGTGGTTCGTTGAGTTCCAGCGCAAGTTCAAGGACCGCGGCTTCACCGTGCTGGCGGTGTCGCTGGACGAAGAGGGCTGGGAGCCCGTGAGGGAGTTTGCCGAGCAGTACGAGTTCAACTTCCCGGTGCTGCTTGGGGACGATGCCGTTTCGGAGGATTTCGGCGGAATCTACGTGCTGCCGACGACACTGCTAGTAAGCCGACAGGGCAACGTGGTGTTCACCCACCAAGGGCTCGTCTCAAAAGCGAAGTATGAGGAGGAGATCGAGGCTTTGCTTGCCGGCGAGGCTTGATCGCCTGCCACCCACGGGCCGCGGATCCTGAGACGCCTAGGGCGCGTCCGGCCCCAAGCGAACTCCATAGGCACACCGCGTCGCCGGACCGCCCGGCTGAAGCTACCTCCCTCCCTAGGCCGAATGCCGAGGCCGCTCCATTGGTGCCGTCCAACGCGCAAGCCCGGGCACGGTCCGGATCGGTCACAGGTCCATAGTTTCGCAAGATATCCGCGCGAATGCGAAAATATTATGTATAGAACTGGTGATATACAAGAATATACAACGTCTATGTGGTATACTCAGTAGAGAGAAGCGAATCACCTTCGATCGCGTGTGCGGGGCCAATCCCCAAGATCAGCCATGAGTGAGAGACATCTGGGCCAAGATTCCAGCAATACCCAAGCAGCAAACAATCCCGCGCCTTCGCCATTCAGGGAACCGATCGACCGCGATGGAGCATACAGGCTGCTGTACGGCTCCGCGACGATGATGAAGGACTTTCTGCGCGGCTTCACGAGCGAGGGATTCACCGACCGCCTCGACTTCAGCACACTGCGCCGAGCCGAGACGCAGCATGTCGCAGAGAACTTGGCCAGAAGTGCGAACGACTTGGTTTGGGAGGTGGCGATGAAGGGCGGGGAGAACCTCTTTGTCACGCTGATGCTCGAGTTCCAACACCGCCCCGACTGGAGAATGGCAGCCCGCATGGCGCTATACGTCAGCCATGTGATCTTGGAGCTCATGAGAAGCAACGCACGTGTGAAGCAGCAGCGGAGAATCCCGCAGGTGCTGCCGATAGTCCTGTACAGCGGAGGCGGAGCCTGGAACGCCAAGACGGACTTGGCGGGTCTGAGGAGGGTGTCGGCGAACTGGGCGAGTCCGTACGATCTCCAGCTGAAATACCACTTGGTGGACGTGCACCGTAGCGAAGACTTGCCACGGGCCTTGCGAAACGTCACGGACGGCGTATTCCGGATCGAGCGCGAGGGGACGGTCGACCGTGCCCTGAGAGAGGTCGAAGTGTGGCACGGCTGGCTGCAGGGCAGATCGGACGAGGAGGCAGCGCGCCAAGCGCTAGTAACATGGGTGCAGACGATTCTGAGGGGAAGGCTGAAGTATCCAGAGGCGGTTCCAGTAAAGGGCTTGGATCAGCTAAAGGAGCTATTGGAGCGAGAGATGACGTGGGTGGAGATGGAACGGGCCAAGGCGGAGCGGCTGGCGGCTGACCTTAGGCGGGCGCAGTCCAAAGTCGAACAGGCGCGGTCCGAAGTCAAGCGGGCGCGTATCGAGGGCGTGATTCTGGGCATAGCGCGTGCTCGGTTTGGCGAAGGCCTCGCAAGCTCGCTGGCGAGGACGCTGCCATCCGTGCGGTCCGAAGAGACGCTGCAGTCGGTAGCATCGTGGAGCGAGGGTTGCGAGACTGGCGGTGCGCTGGTCGCCCGAATTCAAGAGGCCGTCGAAGCCGAGCGGGATTCCGGCCCGTAAACGGACGTCCTGAGGTCCGGTCGAGCGGCCAGGGGGCCACGGTGAAGGCTTCCCATAGTTGAATTCCTTCCGCCGGGGCGAACCGCGGATGCCAAGGCGCGATCGTTCTGGCCCGAGCTCTGTGTCGCATCAGGGTGCGGCCGCAAACAAAGCCGGCTGGATGAGGAGTGTCGAGCGCGGTGGGCCCTGCCGGCGATCGCCCGGAGAGGTTCTTCGTGCGCGGCACGAGAGATCTGGGCACCCCCGGAACAGTGCTCCCGGGAGAATGACTCGATGCAAGATGACGGTCTGAGCCGAACGCCTGTGCCAACGACCCAGGTCCCAACCGGCCAGAGAGCAGGAAATACTGAACTCTCCGACTCCCCTAGATGTTCCAGTGCCGGAATCCTCGACCTGCGAAGCTGCGATTGGGCCTGACGGAGATTCCTGATCCGCGGGAGGCTCTTTGCATCGGTCGGCGGGAGGCCGACGGGAGCACCGGAAGCTCGGAAGGAGCAGTGGCTTGGTCACGACTGGGGGCTGCGTAGGCTCGCGACGGAGGGCCTGTCGTGACCAAACGCAGAAACAGGCACAGCCTTCGGTGCTTGCCGAGCTCACCACGCTCCTTGGACAGGGCGAGTCCGTGCGATCTCCAGCTGAAGTACCTCTTGGTGGACGCGCACACCGTTGCGAAGACCTGCCACGGGCCTTTCGAGACGTCGCGGAGGGCGTATTCCAGATCGAGCGCGAGGGAGCGGTCGATCACGCCTTGAGAGAGGTCGAAATGTGGACTGAATGGCTGGAGGGCAGGTCGGACGAGGAGGCAGCTCGCCAAGCGCTAGTAACATGTGTGCAGACGATTCTGAAGGGAAGGCTGATGCATCCGGACGCGGTTCCGGTGAAGGACTTGGACTTGGTGGAGGAGGTCCTGGAGCGAGAGATGACGTGGGTGGAAATGGAGCGGGCCAAGACGGAGCGGCTGGCGGCTGCCCTCAGACGGGCGCAGTCAAAAGCCAAGCGGGCGCGCATCGAGGGCGTGATTCTGGGCATTGCGCGTGCTCGGTTTGGCGAAGGCCTCGCAAGTTCGCTGGCGGGGACGCTGCAATCCCTGCGTTCTGAAGACACGCTGCAGTCCGTGGCTTCGTGGAGCGAGGATTGCGACTCTGGCAGTGCGCTTGTCGCCCGAATCCAAGGGGCTGTCGAAGCCGAGCGGAATTCCGGCCCGTAGACGGACGCCCCGAGGCCTGGTCCAGCAGCCAAGTGGTCCGCTCTGAGGGCTCCCCATAGTCGAGTCGCTTCCCCCGATGCGGAACCGCGGCCTCCAAGGCGCGATCGTTCTTCCCAAACAGGGCCCTTCGTCGCATCGGTGTGCGGGCCGCGCAGGAGTCGTGGACAGTTCCGGGTCGCTGCCTGAATAAGTCGTGGTGCGAGATGACACGTCCGAGCAGTTAGGGCGCCGATGGCCGAAGTCTCGGTCGGCCAGAGAGTAGGACACGCCAAGACGCTCCGACAGTTTCCGCCGCTCCAATGCCAGGATCCTCCGACAACATCCCCCAAAGGCGTCGGTCGTGCCTGAATCTGGTTCGCGAAACAGAAGCGCTTCCCTTGCGAGGCCCGTCTAAAGGCTGTCGCGCAGTGAGAGCCAGGAAGGGCCGGATCGTTGATCACGGCTGGGGGTCAGCCGAGGCCCGCCATCGGGGACCGGCGTGACCAAGGGCAAGGATGAGCAGCGATCGCGGAGGATGCCTCACCGTCTGCCGCCGTCATGCACGCCGAGCGGCAGGGACCGTACGCATGGCTTCTTCCAGTCGCGAGGCTCAGGCAATCCCTACTAGTCCAATCGACAATTAGGGAAAAGGAATCCATTGAAACCGGGAAGAAACGCGCGTATAATCCGACCATGGCCCATTCTGGTCGACGAGTAATCACGAGTTCGCCCGAGAACAGCGAGACACCGGCCCACGCATTCCGGAACTGGATCACCCCGAACGAGCAGTTCTATGTGCGCAATCACTTCGACGATCCCGAGATAGACCGTTCCGGCTGGAGCTTGGCCGTCACCGGCTGTGTCAAGCGCGACCTGAGGCTGACTTGGGAATCTCTCAACAAAATGCCGCAGGCCAGTCTTGTCGCGACTCTCGAGTGCGCCGGCAACGGCCGGGCGTTCTTGGAGGGCGAGAACCCTGGCGTGCAGTGGGAGGCCGGAGCCGTGGGAAACGCCGAATGGTCCGGCGTCGCGGTCGGCAAGCTTCTGGAGTCGGCTGGCATCGCCGAGGGCGCGTTGGAGGCTGTCTTTGAGGGCTCCGACAGCGGAGTCGACAGCGAGCCGGCTGGGCAGGTCCGCTTTGCACGGAGCCTGCCGCTGGCCATGGCGCTGCATCCCGATACCCTGATTGCTCTCCGCATGAACGGTGAGGTGCTTGAGAAGGCACACGGCTATCCGGCGCGGTTGGTCGTCCCCGGCTGGTATGGCGTCGCATCGGTTAAGTGGCTGCGAGCGGTCCGCGTGGTGAGCGCGCCTTTTCAGGGCTACTTCCAGAGCGCCCGGTATACGGTCAAGCGCCGCACCGCAAGGGGATTGAGAGATGACGTGGTGGCAATGATGCTGCCGAAGTCCGAGATTACGCGCCCCCGCCCCGGCGAACCGGTGGCCATGGGATCCGTGCTGGTTGAAGGAGTTGCCTGGGCCGGCCCAGAGTCCGTTGCCGCTGTCGAGGTCAGTTGCGACGGCGGCCAGTCTTGGAGGAAGGCCGAACTCGTCGGGCCGAAGCGACGCTACGCTTGGACACATTGGCGACTCGTTTGGTCGCCGTCGCGCCCTGGCCCTTGCCAGCTGCTGGCCCGCGCTGTCTCGGAGTCCGGGGAGATCCAGCCCACCCGCCATAACCCTCTGCACGGCGGATACCACATCAACTTCAGCCGACCGCTCGAAATCTCGGTGCAGGAGCGCCAGGGGAGCAGGCCGCTAACGTTTGAGATCTAGTCATCCTGCCGCGACCCGCTGGGCGTCCACACGGTCCGGTGGGGGCCTATAGCGCTGTGCCGCAACTCCAGGCGGCTCTGAACGGCGATGCGGCGGAGAGTCTCCCGTAGAATCGTGCTCCTGCAGGCCGTGGCGGGCTCGCCGGTTCGAGAGATGAATTCTCAAGCCAACGCCCCAGCACATCCGCGATGCCCCGTCTCAGCTGGGAATCCCGCGCTGGGATGCATGGATTTTGCGCGGCCCCGGCCCTCGTTGCCTCGGCGAGCCGGCGTCCCGACCGCGATTTGTTGCTGGGAGGCCTACCGACGAGTGATCCACATCGGGCTGACCCAAACGATCTCGCCGTCCACTTGGTCACCTCGGACGTAGTAGTACGACGTGTCGCCAAGTCGTGAATCGCTGTCCGTCCAAGTCAGGTTCACCTCGCGCGTGCCCGGCATTGCTACATGCACGTAGTTGCCGTCCTTTACGATCGAGACCGTTTCAAAGCTTGCCGTGCCGGTCAGGCTGATCTCGATGCGCGGCGGATCGCTCGTCTCGAACTCCTCGCCCATGAAGTGTCCCCGGCTACGCACGTCGGCGAGGATGTTGTCGGTCGCGCCGTAGACCCTGCGTCTCCGGATGCCGTCCAGCATGGCCTGCCTGGTCGGTTCGGTCACCCAGACGTTGGCATAGGACATGTGCGTGGAGATGTGGTCGCTGGAGGCCTGAAAGCCCAGTCGATAGCCCTTTGCCAAGGCATTCGAGACAAAGCCTAGGGGCCTCCAGCCCCCGATGGAGTCTTCCGCGGAGTTCGTTCGGGGCCCGCCCGGAATCTCGTAGCTGTGGCGGTCTCCCTGGTAGATCTCCACCCAGGGCTCGACTTCGGGATCGTTGTCCCGCCAGTCCGTGCCCATGTCCGTGCCTGAAGTGTGGACCGCAGCCAACCCGCCGAAGCGCCGCAAGTAGCGGTACAGCATCTGCGTGTCCGGGGCCGGCTCGCTGGGTGAGTCCTCGGCTGTCTTGGGAAGGCGCGGCAAGGGGCGGACTCCCCGCTGGGCGAAGAGCAGGTTGCGGTGCCCCTCCGGATAGCGCACGCTGCGCTCATAGCTGAACAGGGTGACGAACTTGCCGGGCAGGTGGAATGCGTCGGACAGCTTCTGCGTACGCCACCAGGGGTATTCCCGACGACCGTTGTCGTGGTCACAACAGCCGGCCCAGTCCAAATAGGAGGCGTCTATGAAGTAGCGCCATGCGTCGATCAGCCCGCCGTCGCCCCCTCCGTCACCGCTAATTTCCGTGTGGCGGTGAAACTCGCCGCGCATCAGCTGCAGGGTCTCGCCGCCGATCTCCGCCCGGTACGACCGCATCATGGCGACTTGCCCGAGTTCCCGCCCAACCTCTCGGGCCAGCCGCGGCGCTTCGGTCTCCGCCACCGGCTCGAGCCGGTAGTCACCGGCCCCGCTCCCGGTTCGGTATTCGTGTGCGACCAGGTCGAAGTCGAAGTCGTTGCGGTTCAGGTTGCGCGTGTCGCCTTCAGTGAAGCGGTGGTCAGTGGCCGCGACGATCAGCAGCTCCCCCGGCCCGATGGGAAGCAGCGCGGGACGCTGGTCCAGCAGACCATCCGACCTGCCCAAGAACGTCGGCCCCTCCCAGTCCCTGCCGTCGAAGCGGGCCACGTGTTCGAACCAAGTGGTCCCCAGTCGGCCCCAGATTCGCCCGGCCGAAGTCCGGTAGGCCAGGAAGACGTTTCCCGAGTCGTCAATGGCTATCCGGGGGTATCCCTCTAGGGCGGCGGAGCGTGGCGGATAGCCGGTCCTGTGCGGAGGTCGGGCTGCTGCAACGCCCTCGTCAGGCAGCGCTCTCGTCGTCGGATTCCTGTTGAGCCCCCTTCTGGGGTTATGCGGATTGGAGGCGGGGAGTCTGGCGACCACCCTCGCCGCAGGAACTGCGGGCCGATGCAGCCGTCCGCCCTCGACGACTCGCACGCGAACCGTCGCATCGCGGTAGAGGCCAGAGCCGGTGGTCTCGTATGCGCCGAAGTCCTTGCCCCAGCCGGCGAACGACTCCTCGTACGCTACCCAGATCCGGTCTTGAGCGTCGAGTGCAACGCTCGGCCTCGCTTCGAACAGCGCGCTAGTGGCCACAGCGACGGGCTCTTCCATGACAATGCTGTCTTTGAAGGCCATCCGACGCACGTGGACGTCGTAGTTGCCGGCGTCGTAGGTGTCCCAGGACGCGGCCACGGCCCCGCTTGAGGACGCAGAGATCGCCGGGGCCCAGTCGCTCTGGGTCGAGGTCGAGACCCTTCGCTCGGCCGAGAACGCGTCCCCGGTCTGCCGTGCGACCAGAATGTCGGAATTGTCGCGGTAGCCCTGCCAAGCGACCCAAACCGCGCCGTCAGCCGCGGTCGTGGCGGTCGGACTGATGTCTGGGCCCGGATCGGTAGTGAGTCGCTGCCGTTGGGACCAATTGCCGCCTTCCCGGTAGCTGGCGTAGATGTCGAAGTTCCCACCCACCTGCTCAGACCGGACGACCCAGACCCTTCCGGCGCCGTCGACCGCAACGGTCACCGAGTACACGTCCCGGCCTCCCTCGCCAACTGCCTCGGCCGGTCCCCATTCGCCGCCGGAGATCGAGTACTCGCGCAGCCAGATGCGGTCGCCGCCCGTTGGCCTGACTAGGGAGTCCAAGGAATCCGGTTCCTCGCGAAGTTGGCGGCGCAATTGCAGGCTTCGGTCGCCGTGGGTGAACTCCACGTAGGCCATATACGCGGTGTCGCCGGACTTGGCGGTGGCGGGCAGGTCCTGCTCCTCCCGGGAGCGTGTCAGCAGGGCCAGGGCGGGAATCCGCTCCACCGACACCCTCCCGTCCATCAGCATCGCGGGACTTCCAAAACCCACCTCGCGCAGGCTGAACGACGCCTCGCCCTGCTCGGTCCGGAGCCGGAACTGGGCATCGTCCCCAAACGAGTCAGCCAAGACGTAGATTCCGGTCTCGAGCGGGTGGTACCGGCTGAGATCACTCTGGCCCCTGGTGAGGGCGATTCGCCGCGTGGCGAGCCGCCAGCTGGCGCCGGAGATCGAGTCCTGCCGGCCGAGTCTCCATCCGGCCACGTCCAAAATGCGCGCCCCGGTGGCGTCGATCGAGCCGTCCCATCGAGCCGGCTGCTGCTGGCCGACTCCGAACAGGATGCAGAACTGGACCTTCTCTGCCGATGCCAGGCCAGGGATGAGCAGCAGGCTGGGCAGGAGGAGTCTTGACAAGGGCACGGCCCCATTTTGGCACCGGCAACGATGGAGACGATCCTACGCGAGCGATCGCCCTTCCTTACCGCGCTGGCCCAATCCCTGCGATCGCAGCAATGCGAACCTGCCTCCCAAGCCCGTGAGCAGCAGCGTGGGCTGCCCGCCGGCGGCCTGGGTCGGGGCCGATCTAGGTGGCGGGATCGTGCAGTTGTGCGGAAGGCGTGCCGAGCCAAAGAGACACCGGTCGGTGGAACTGGGAATCCGGAGTCCGGCGGGCCGGTCACCCGCCGCGTCGCTCGGATCGCTGCCAGCGGCCCGCCCGTGGCTTCTGCGGTGCCCCTATGCCGCCCCGACCATTGGACTGGCCCGACCGTCCGGTTCGCTGGACTAAGGCAAACCGGACGCGTCGCTCTTCTCGCGCTGCCGCCTAGAAGAGGTACTTGAGCCCGAACTGGATCCGCCGCGGCTCGTCCGCTCTGTTGATCGTGCCAGTTGCGGCCCGAAGCATGCCTCCGGCCGGCTGTCCGAATCGTGGAGTGTTGGTGAAGTTGAACGCCTCGAAGCGGAACTGCAGGTTGTGTCCCTCCCATGGCGTCCGGAACCGCTTGCCCAGCATGAAGTCAAAGCTCCGGCCTCCAGGCCCGCGGAGCACGTTTCGCCCGCTGTTGCCGAACACTCCTGGCGCGCTGACAGCAAAGGCGGACTGGTCAAAGAAGTTGTCGATCGTCGGATGGCTCAGCTTGCCGCTTCCGGCCCGGTTGCCGCGATTCGTCGTGCCCGAGTTCTGGGGATCACCGGGGAATGTGACTTCGTACGGAAAGCCGGACCGCACCGCAACGATCCCTCCCACCTGCCAGCCACCCAAGACAGCGTCCAAGGCTCCGCCCCAATTCGAGCCGAGCGCGCGGCCGTTCCCGAATGGCAGTTCCCAAGTGAAGCTGGTGGTGAGGCTGTGCGTCATGTCTATGTTGGCGCTCGATCGCTCGGCTCCCCGGTCGTACGGGTTGGCCACATTGAACAGCCCAGAGTCAAGAAACTGGGTGTTGTTGTCGATATTGTGCGACCACGTGTATGAGGTCAAGAATGTGAGACCCCTGCTGAAGCGCTTCTCAAGCCGCGTGACTAGAGCGTTGTAGCTCGCGTTCGCGCCAGGCTCTTGAATCGTCACGCCAGTCCGCTCTGGCCGCAATCTCCGTCGCCGGGCCGGTATCGTCGGATGGGGGCCAGGGAAATTGATGTCGAGACGATAGTTCAAGTAGCTCGTGCTGGATCCTTGGTACCCGATGATCCACACCATGTCCGCCGGCAGTTGTCGCTGGATGTCCACGAACCATTGCGCTGCGTACTGGGTGGGCCTTTTCTGGTAGAAGACTGAGGCGCCGGTGTTGGGCAACGGCTCCGAGGCGGGGAGCGTCACGGGGAGGAACCCGTCCTTGACTAGGGTGACGGGTGTGATGTTGTCGAACGTCGGCGTAATGATCTCGGTGAAGTCCGGTGTCTGGCGTGACCAAGCCGAACCACTCGTCACGATGTCCGCCTCACCGTAGAATATGCCAGCGCTGGCCCGTACCACGGTCTTGTTGTTCAGCTGGTAGGCGATCCCCACGCGCGGAGCGAAGTTATTGATGTCCTGCTCGCAACCGCAGTCGCTCCCGTCTTCCGGGCGGTCCCAGAATTCCTCTTGGCCAGCCTGGAGGCCATTCCGCTCCGTGATGTAGTTGCTCACCCCCGTGCGCCCGGGCACATGCCCGTGGGGATAGAATCCGCGGTTGAACAACTCCCAGCGCAATCCAAGCGTCAACGTCAGCTTGGGGACGATCTTCCAGTCATCTTGGATGTAGGCTCCCCAATAGGGAACGATCGCGTTCTCGCCTGCTGGGTTTCCGACTCGGGTCTGGCCCACCACTCCAAGCATCATTTCCGCCAGTCCGTTTCCAGTTCTCGACCTGCTGGCTCCGATATTCGGCCGCTCGGCTGTGAACACGCGGTTGAAAAGAAACTGGCCCCGACGGAAACGCATCGCTTCGCGAAAGATATTCAGGCGACGGTAGTCGAAACCGATCTTCACACTGTGACTGCCCCTTTGCCACATCAGGTTGTCCACAATTTGGATGTTGTCCATGTTGTTGATGTTAGGCCAACAGCACGGCGTCCCCAAATTGTTGTAACCGTTGATGTTAAAGAAACTGAATCCCTGATCGAAACCATCGCCGAATGTGTCGCCGGGTGCACCCTGAATTCCAAGAGTAGCGTTCAAAGGCTCTTGGATCAACGTATCGAACCGAGTGGGAAAATGTGTGAATCCGAACCGTGCCTCGTTGTGCAGGGTAGGAGAGAATGAGTGTGTCCAATTGAACGCAAGATTGTCTCCGTTGAGGTCGACAGTCTGCCCGCCTTGGCCCCCAGCATCGACGGGAAGAGGACTCTGATTGACGCGAAACTGCCGACGAATGCTCATCCTGAAGAAAACGCGGTCGATATCTGAGAAATTGTGGTCGACCCGGAAGTCATACTGATCTGTATCATCAGCGTCCGAAGGCGCACGGAAATAGTTGTTGAAGCTGAACTCTCTGCCACTCACGTTTGGAGACGGGTACCGACTCAGCAGCGGTGTGCTGACAGGATCGAAGCGACTAGACGGGACGACGTTATTTGGAAATGGATCCCGAATTGCGTCAGCCCCTGTCCCGACAGTGGTCGCGGGGTCGTAGATCATGTTGAAGTTGCGGCGCTCCATCGAGAAGTCGCCGGAACGCGTGAGTTGCGCGGGGACAGTCGCTAGGAAAGTCCGGCCCAAGCGAATCCGGGTACCTTGATAGCTGAAGAACCCGAAGGTACGATTCTTGATGATCGGGCCGCCGATTGTTCCGCCGAACTGGTTCTGGCGGAGCGTTGGCTTCACAGAACCTGAGCGGTTCGCGAAGAAATTCGTCGCATCAAGCTTTTCGTTCCGAACGAACTCGAAGGCGCTGCCGTGCCACTCGTTTGAGCCGGACTTGATTGAGACTAGCACTTTTGGTCCCATACGGAAGCCGTATTCCGCCGACATATTGTTTGTGACGACCTTGAATTCTCCGACTGCGTCCACGGACGGCTTGCTGGCTTGCGCTTCGAATCCGAGTGGACCGCCACCCGCACGTGAGCCATTGTCAATCCCGTCAATCATGACGTTGTTCTGGTACCCTCGCATTCCCATGCCAGAGAATCCGGCTTCGTTTCTTCCCGGCCGAGTGCCGGCACCGACTGTTGCACCCGGCAAAATGCCGACTGACAATTGAGCAAGTTCCAAGTAGTTTCGCTTGTTCAGCGGCATCTCGACGATGCGTTTGTTCTCGATCACCTGCCCCATCGTTGCCTGCTCCGACTCAAGAAGCGCTGCGGCGGCCGAAACCTCTACAACTTCCGTGACAGTGCCAATCGAGAGTTCGAAGTCGACACGGGCTATCTGTTGGACGTCAAGCTTCAGGTTCTCACGCGTTGACGCCGCAAATCCTTCTGAAGTAGCCGTCACCGAGTAAGTTCCTGGACTGAGGAATGGCACGGAGTAAAAGCCCGTCTCGTTGGACTGCGTGGGGTAGTCCACTGCAGTGGCAACGTTCGTAACCGTTACCGCGGCGGCAGGAATAGCCGCACCGCTTCCGTCACTGACGACGCCTTGGATCCCCGAGTTCTGCGCAAGACCGCCGATTGGCAGAAGCAAGGCAACCGATGCCAGCAAACGATTTCTGATCGCTCGCGTGTTCACTTTCATATGACCCCCTTGGACTTAAGTCGGTAATCGTAGCAGCAGAGGGAAGCTCGGTCAAGTGGCTTGGGGAGGCGGGGTGGGAAGTGTAGGCCGGGCGCTTGCAAGGGGCCGGCACGGGGCGGCAGGAGCAGAGCGGAACATGGACTATGCCCGCGTCCGGACAGGCGGGAGAGGCGAAGTCTGCTTCGCGCCGTTGGCTTGGCTGTCTTTCCCGCCCTGGACAGGCCCGAGTTGCCGCCTAGTGTGCCAGCCGCCGAACGTCCGCCGCCGACCTTGAGGCACTGTGCCGGCACAGCCGTTCCCGCCGCACTGTTGCAACGGAGGGCCATCTGAGGAAGTTCCTGCGGCAAGGGACGGCTTGGTTGGACCCCACCGTCGAACAACAATCAGACGGAGCCAGCCGAGTGTCACAGACCCCAGCATTGACCGCCGGGAGCGGTCAAGCACCCAGATCTCCACGCCGGCAGCTCCCCCGAGCAGGCCTGCGCTTGGACAAGGTCCGTCGCCGGGGTTCCGACTTCACCGAGTCTTCGTAGGCGACCGGGAACTCTTGGCTCGGCAGGGCCCTTCGGGGCTATCCCGTGCATCCGAGCCGAGATGAGTGGTCAACGCGAGAGGTTCGGCCAGGGGGGCCGAGCAACCAGCGGGGATAGAATGCAGGTTTCGATGCGCGGAGCTATTGCCCTGTTTGCCACCTGTCTCACTTCCGGCGCCCAAGTACCGACCGAGACGGACGGGCTGCTGCGGGTCGAGGCCGAGAATTTTGATCGCCAAGAGCTTACGCAAGTGCGGGAATGGAGGGTCGTCTCAGCCGGAGCCCACGCCGAGGGGGCGAGCGGCGGCGCTTACATCGAGGTGCTGCCGGACACCCGCACGTCCCACGACGACAAGCTGATTCGCGGAGAGAACTTCACGAACGAACCCGGCGTCATGGCCGTCGTAGCCTACGACGTGCGGATCACCAGTCCAGGGCGCTACTTCGTCTGGGTGCGCGCCTATTCGACCGGGACTGAGGACAACGGCATCCATGTTGGGATCGACGGCGAGTGGCCCGAGTCGGGTCGCCGCATGCAATGGTGCGAGGGAAAGAACGCGTGGACCTGGGCGAGCAAGCAGCGTACGGCGGACCAGCACTGTGGAGTGCCCGGCCTGATCTGGCTAGACATAGCAGAGCCGGGCAGCCACACCGTCATGTTCTCGATGCGCGAGGACGGGTTCGAGATGGACGCTTGGGTTCTCTCAAGCGACCCGGCATTCTCTCCCGAGGCGCCCTCAGCCAGATGACCGCCGGCTGGCGTGCGCCGCTCGCTGGGATGGTCTGTCCGGCTGGCCAGACCGGAGCGCCCAACTTCGCCCGCCGCAGGCCGGGACAAGCCCGCGGATTCCGTCTCAAGAAACGCCGCCGGCGCCACGACGCCGTCGCAAGACATTGCCCCTCTTCGCTACCGGCCCGCCCTCGGTTTGGACCGGTCCCTCAACGATCAGTACCGCTTCGGCTCCGGCTGCTTGTCAAGAGGGCCCTCCGGGTACGGGCGCATCCCTCCGCAGCAAGCCGTCGGCCTTTAGTTCTTCCCACAGGTCGGAAGGGATGGGCTCGCGCATCAGTTCCAGGTTTGAGGCCACGTGCTCGGGCGACTCCGGCCCAGGGATCACCGCTGCAACAGCCGGGTGCCCCAGGGGAAACTGCAGCGCAGCGGCTGCCAACGACACGCCGTGCCGTGAGCACACGGCGGCAATGCGCAGCGCCCGCTTGACAACGTCCCCGCTGGGGGGAGAGTAGCCGTACCAGGCAGACCTGTCCGCCCCCGGCGCCAGCAGGCCAGAGCAGAACGGGGCCCCGACGACGACCGAGATCCCTCTTTGCTCACACTCAGGCAGTTCGCAGTCCAGCGCCGGCTGGTCCATGAGGGTGTAGGGCATGGCGACGACGAAGAAGTCGAGGTCGAATCGCTCGACGAACTTGGGGATCATGCCGGTCATGTTGATCCCCGCGCCGATGGCCCGAATCACGCCGTAGGACTTCATCTCGCTGAGGACCGCGTATCCTCCGCCACTCTCGAGTTCGCGGAACCTTGCGTCAATCCCGGCGGCGTCGCGGTGGTACTTGTAGTCGAGGTCGTGAATCGCCAAGGCGTCAACGCCGTCGAGATCCAAGCGGCGCAGGCTGTCTTCCAGTGACCTGAGAATACCGTCACGCGTGTAGTCGAAGCGCACGTCGTTGGGCGCGCCCCCGGGCCACCGCTTGCGGTAGGGCGGTTGGGCCGAATCCGTCGGCATGAGGACCCGGCCGACTTTTGTGCCTACGACGTGGTCCGCCGTCCGACGCCCCCGCAAGCCGCGCCCAAGGTGCATCTCGGCTTGCCCGACGCCATACCAAGGCGCCGTGTCGAAGTAATTGATGCCGGACTCGACCGCCGTGGCGACGGTCCGCTCTGCGTCATCGTCCGACACTACAGCCCGCGCTCCACCGAGTGGGCCCGTGCCGAATCCCAGCCGCGTCACCTGCACCCCGGTTCTCCCGAGCGGGGACAAGTCCAGCGGATTCATGATGCTTGGCAGCGCGCGCTGGCGGGGGCCTGATGGCAGGATACCCTCGGGAGGTTTGCTAAGCGAGGACTCTCAGCGCTAGTGCTGCGAGGGGACGGCGGTGCTCCGAGACCGTCTGGTGGCGCGCTCTCCGCCCCGGCGCTTACTACCCCATTCGACCTCCGAGCGACTTGGCGAACTGCGCGGGGATCGCCTCGGCCAGTATTCGCTTGACCGCGTGATTCTCTGGCGCGTCCGCCAGGTTCGACCACTCGTTGGGATCGGCATCGTGGTCGTACAGCTCCTCTGTCCCGTCGGGATAGCGGATGTACCTGAAGCGCTCGTCCCGCACGGAAGCGTAGCCCTCTCCGAAGGTCGTCAGTGCCGGCCGGTTCCACTCGGCCTCCGGGTCGTCCAGCAGTGGCCGCAGCGATTCACCTTCGGGCTGGTGGGCCGGAGTCTCCAGTCGGCAGTACTCCGCAAGCGTCGGGTAGAGGTCGATCGATCCGACCGGCCGCCGACAGACTCGGCCCGCGTGCGACGACGCGGGCAGGCGGATGGCCATGGGCGTCAGCGACGCCTTCTCCCAGAGGGTGGTCTTCTCCCAGTGGTCCTTCTCGCCACAGTGGTATCCGTTGTCCGACCAGAACACGACGATGGTGTCTTCGGCGTGAGGGCCGCCGTCCAGGGCTTCGAGGACCCGCCCACAGCTCCAGTCCGCGAAAGACGTGCAGGCCAGATAGGCCCTGACAAAGTCTCTCCAGGAGTCTTCGGTCTCCCTGCCGCTGACAACGAAGCGCTCCCCCCAAACGGCAGCCAGCTCGCGTCCCAGCTCAGGGACATCGGCGAGGTCGTCCTCCCTGTATGGGGGCATCTCAATCCGCTCCCGGTCGTACATGTCGAAGAATCGCCGAGGGGCGGTGAATGGCGTGTGAGGCCGCCAAAGGCCGTAGGCCGCAAAAAAGGGCCCTTCTTGGGGCCGCTGCAGGAAGTCAACCAAGGAGTCCGCGTTGACGACATCCGGAAAGTCCGAGTCCGGACCGTCCCAAGGCGTCCATCCCCAGAACCGGCCTGCCACTTGGTCCTCCTTGGGCGGGAAGGGACCAAACCCCCCGCCATGGGGCCTGTTGTCCCACATGCCCTGCAGCTTCTCGTCCGCGACCGGGGCATGGGTGAGCTTGCCTTGGCCGTATGTCCGGTACCCGCTCCGCTTGAACAGCTCCGGCAGCGACTCCGTGGCGTCCAGCGGCGGCTTGGTCCAAGGATCGCTGCCGTTGCGGTAGGCCCCGGTGGTGTGCGGATACAGGCCGCTGAAGACCGCGGCTCGCGATGGCACATACGCCGGTGAGGCGCAGTATGCCTTTTCGAACGTCACTGCAGTGGTCTTGAACCTGTCGAGGTAGGGAGTCTTGACGCCCCCAAGAGTGCTGTAGAAGCCGTAGTCGTTCATGTCGTCCACGATCAGGAAGAGGACGTTAGGACGCTTCCCTTGGGGGCGGGAACAGGCCGCGCTGCCCAAAAGGCTGGCCACGAGGAATTGGCGACGGTTCATTGTGATGAATGGGGGCCCTGCCGCGGTCGCAGGCAGGTTCGATTGTAGGGCCCGTCCGCTATAATTCGCCGTTGCGCGGCCCGCCTTCGGCCGGTAGTCGGAATCTGGCGCGTCTTGGCATCGAGCGCCACGAACGCCCGCACGGCTGCGCGGTCCCGCCATGGCTTTCATCGTCGATCTTAGCGTTACGCTCAAGCCCGGGATGCGGGGGATAAGCGTCGAACCCGCATACACAAAGGAGCGGGATGGATGGAATGCGACCAATTGGTCGATCTATTCCCACGCTGGGACGCACGTGGACGCAAAGATCCACTTCGGCGTCGCACCGACCACCATCGACACCGTGCCCTTGGAGAGCTTCTGCGGCCCGGCGTGGGTGGCCCACATTCCAGACGTGCAGCCCTCCCAAGTGCTCGGCCCAGGAGACTTGGGTCCGGTCGCGGAGAATGTCGAGCCTGGGGACTGCCTGCTGCTTGCCACGGGCTGGAGCCGCCACATCGACGACAGCGGTGTCTATCGTGACCGCCTCCCCCGTATCGGCACAGCACTGGCCCGCTGGCTGGTCGGCGCTGGCGTGAAGCTGGTTGGAGTTGAGGGGCCCTCGATCGCCGCTGTCCATGACATTCGCGAACTCACCGAGATTCACACGATCCTGCTAGAGGCCGGCGTCACGATCTGCGAAGGGCTTTGCAATCTGGACCGGTTGGGAGAGCGCACTTTCTTCATGGCCCTGCCGCTGAAGCTACATCAAGGGGATGGCTCGCCGGTGCGTGCGATAGCCATAGAGGGCTATGCTCCGTCGCTAGGGTCTGGGCCCTCCGCGGCTCCAAGATAGGCAGTTGCCGCATCGGCGCCCCGCGCATGAGGTCGGCCCCCCGAATGTCCCCTGTGGCTTGCCTGTCGACGGCCGAGATGTCCGGCAATCGGGCACTTCCCGGAAGTGCCCGCCCTGTGGGGCACCCGGGGCCACTGACGCATCGTGCTCGAGCTCGCCGGCCGGGCCCAGAATCTGCGTGCCAATCAGGCCTCCCTGTTGGCGTGCCCTCTTTCCATCCTCGCCCGGCCGGGCGGTAGGCTGGCCGCCGACGGCCAACAGGGCCGGCCAGCCCTAAGAAAGGTCGATGCGCCGGAGGTCGATCCGCTCGTCATCGAAGACGCCGAGACCGAAGTTCGACGCCAGCTCGATGTGCTCCACCTGGGCGTTGAGCCAGCGGCTGTCCTCGTCGGGCTTGAGCAGCGCGATCGGCGGCCTGCCAACTTCGGCCCTCTTGGCGTCGATGGCCTTCCAGCCGGTCTTGTCCAGGGCCACTGGGTCCGTCGCGAAGTACATCGCCTTGTGCTCCCACGTATAGCGCCCGACGCTGCGCCCCGGGCCTCCGTGGTATGCGGCCTTGACGCCGTCGAGAACGTGCAGCACAAGTTTCTCGCGGACCACCGGCAGGTCGACAACAGCGGGAATGAAGATGCCGCAGGCGTTCGCCGTAGTCGTGGCATGGCTCCGGCTGACGTTGTTCACCAGCCCGTGCGACATGTTCTTGAGCGCGAGGGTCACGCCGGCCGACTGGTGATGCTTCATTACGCATATGTTGATGACCTTGTTGACCTCCTTGGTCAGGAACTTCGCGACATACGAGCGGCGGACGTGGGCGTCACTGAGGTCGTATTCCTCGCCGTAGTCCGGATGCACGAGCGGCATCTCCATGTAGACGTCGCTGTCGTACCCGTCCATGTCGAGCTGAATCCTTTGGAAGGTCGGCGATGCCGAGGTCCACCGCACTCCTTCCGGAAGCCACTCGGCGAATCCTGCTTGCTCGAACTGGTTGCCGTAGCGGTCGTAAGCAACGATGTCCCGGCGTGGCACGCCAACTTGCTCCAGTGCCCGGATGATCGGGTGCAAGACTTCCGGCGCCGAGATGACGTGCGGCATCCCGACAGGGTTCAGCTTGATGCCCACGACATCCCCGGGCTCGAAGAAGCGACGCCAGGCGTCAAGCGGGGCGTCAGCACCCGTGAGTTCGCACATGCCGCGGTCGATCATGCTCTCGACTGGGCCGGACTCGTAGGCGCCGGAGGCGATGCAGTTTGGGTGGTGGACCGCCACGACTCGGCCTGGGTATGGTCCGGGGATCCCAAGCTTGCCCACGGCAGCCTGGGACGACTCCTGAGCCCTTGCAACGGCCACTGGAAGTGACGCGACTGTTGCGCCGAGCGATGCGGCCAGGAATTCGCGTCGGTCAATCGGCATCCTAATCCCCCTTCGTCGACAGCGCCCTGCCAGAAGAGGTTGCAGAAGGGCCCCGCCGCCACGCAGAGGATAGCAGGAAGGCATGGGTCAGGCCCTTCCGGTTCGTAACCGCAGTGACCCCTCGCGTGTCGCGCTGGGAGCCTCTCTGGTTCCGGGACGGTCGCAAGCGCCGGCAGAGATGGGCAGGCCCGCGCCTCTTGGAAGTCCGCTGAGGCAATCTCGGCTCCCAGGAAGCGGCCTGCCCGTTCCGGCTCACAATGGGCGGCACTCTGCCCGTGCTTGCCCTCGGCCGTAGAAGAGCCGCCCCAGGAATCTTTCGTGGGAGCGTTGGCTATGATCTTTGGCAATGTCGACCGCGCACGTGCGCCTTGAGCGTGACGCCTGTGTCGCGACAGTGAGGTTGGCCCGTCCCGGAGTGCGCAATGCACTGGACGACGAGACGGTCGGGCAGCTGCACCGGACACTGGACGCCGCCGGGCGCGACCCGCGCGTGCGGATAGTCAAGCTGGCCGGGGAGGGCTCTTGCTTCTGCGCCGGGGTAGACCTCCGCTCCATGCACCAGATGGGCCGGGCTAGTGCCGCTGAGAACCTTGCGAGTTCTCTGCGCTTCTCTCGCATGCTCGCAGCCCTGCACGCTTTTCCCAAGCCCACGGTGGCCGTTGTTCAGGGCGCGGCCGTGGGCGGCGGAGTAGGGCTCGTCGCATGCTGCGATTTTTCGGTGGCCTCGACGAGCGCGTTCTTCCGGCTGAGCGAGGTACGCCTCGGACTGGTCCCCGCAATGGTCAGCCCATACTTGGTGGAAGCTCTCGGGGCCCGGGCTGCCCGCAGGATCATGCTCAGCGCCGAGCGTGTCGACGCAGAGCGGGCACGGGAAATCGGGTTGGTCGACGAGGTCGTCCCACCCGCCGAGCTCCAGGCACGCGCCCGGGAAGTCGTCGACCGGCTGCTGCTGGGGGCCCCCGGTGCGTTGGCTGCTTGCAAGCGATTGGTCCGGGAAGTCGCCGAGTCGCCCCTCGATGCGGCCATCCACGAACGGACCGCGAAGCTCTTGGCCACGCGTCGCGCCTCCGAGGAGGGGCAGGAGGGCGTGAGGGCGTTCCTGAACAAGCGGCGCCCTGCTTGGACGATGGCGGAATGTGGAGGGAGCGAAGAATGCCAGGACTGACAGGGGTCGGCGGCCCCAGCCGCCGCGACTTACTCCAATCGGCCGCCGCCGCAACGGGCGCGGCGTTCCTCACCCGCTGCGGCCGACCATCCGGCCCGCGGCCGAACATTCTCTTGGTGATGACGGATGACCAGCAGTACGGCCAGATGGGTTGTGCCGGTCACCCGCTGCTGCGAACGCCGAGTATGGACCGGCTGGCCGCCGAGGGCACGCGGTTCTCCAACGCCCTCTGCACCAATTCGCTCTGCGCTCCGGGCAGGGCGACCGTGTTGACGGGATGCTACTCACACGTGCACGGGATCCGCGGCAATTCCGAGAAGGCCGACGCGATCGAGGAGATCGACGCCAGCCTGCCGACGTTTCCCCAGCTGCTGCAGGAGGCGGGGTACCGCACAGGCTTGGTCGGGAAGTGGCACTTGCGCCAGCAGCCGAGGGGGTTCGACCTCTGGAAGGTCCTGCCAGGCCAGGGCGTCTACTTCGATCCTGACTTCATCATCGGCGGGGAGACAGTCAAGCAGTCGGGATACGCGACGGACATCACCACCGACTTTGCCCTGGACTTTCTCCGAACCGTCGGGTCCGAGCCGTTCTGCCTGCTGTACCAGCACAAGGCCCCGCACAGGCCGTTCACGCCGGCCCCGCGGCACGCCGGCCTCTACGATGGCGTCGACTGGCCGAAGCCCGCGAGCTATGACGATGATTACGCGACCCGTCAGGTGGCGTCTGAGGCCGAGGACATGCGCTTCGAGATCAGCTTGGCGGGTGACTACCCGGATCTGCCGGCTGGCCTGGGTCCCGCGCAGCGTCGCGAGTGGATCTTCCAGCGCTTCGTCAAGGACCACCACCGCGCCGTGCACGGTGTGGACGAGAATCTCGGATACGTCTTGGAATACCTGGACTCGTCCGGCTTGGCGGAAGACACGGTCGTGCTCTACACCACGGACAACGGGTACTTCTTGGGGGAGCATGGCTGGTATGACAAGCGCTTCATGTACGAGCCGGCCCTCCGCATACCCCTGCTCGTCCGCTACCCCCGCCTGAGCCGTGCCGGCCAAGTCGAGGGCCGGCCGGTGCTGAACACGGACATCGCGCCAACCCTGCTCGATCTTGCCGGCGTCAGGGTGCCGGAGGGCATGCAGGGCCGTAGCTTTAGACCGCTGCTCGAGGGCGCCCCGCCTGACGACTGGCGAACTTCGACCTTCTACAGCTATTACGAGAACTCTTGGGCATTCCGGGAGATGGCCCGGGAGCAGATGACCGATCCGAGCTTCCAATTCTGGACACCGCACAGGGTCGGTCCGCACCGTGGCGTGCGCACCGACCGCTACAAGCTGATCGAGTTCTACGGCGAGGGCGACTATTGGGAGTTGTTCGACTTGCACGAGGATCCGCACGAGCTCCGTAATCTCTACGAGGAGCCGGGTCACGGTCAGCTCGTCGAAGAGCTTCGCGCGGAGCTATTGCGCCTCCGCGGGCAGTACGGCGAGCGTGGCTGAGCGCCCGGCCGCGGCTCGGCCCGTTGCTTCGCTGTCCGATCTGCAGGCGCTCCCCAAGACCGAGCTGCACCTGCACCTCCGAGGCGCGATCCCGTTGTCGTTCCTCCGCTCGAGGCTGCGGCGTCGGCCTCCGGCGGCCGCGCTGCAAGCCGCGCCGCCGGGTCATCTGAGACTTTTCTCGAAGCATCCCGGCATCGGGGACATTCTTGAGGCTGCCGATCCCGCGGCAGAGCTGGACCGTTTGTTCCGGTACCGGAACTTCGAGCAGTTCCTTGCGGCGTACCTCTTCACGGTCCACTTCGTGCGAAACATTGACGATTTCCGCGAGCTCGTGGGAGGGGTTCGGGCCGGCTTCGGCGAGCAGCGAATCACCTATGCCGAAGTGACGGTCTCGATTCCCGAGTACGTCGAGCAAGGGCTGCAGCTGGCGGAGATCCTCGAAGTCTTGGCGCAGGATCCGCCGGGAGGCCCGACGGTCCGCTGGATCGTCGACCCGGTCCGCGGCTACGGGCCCGCAAAGGCTGAGGCGCACCTCGAGCAAGTCGCCCTTCGGCGTCCGCCGACGTTGGTGGGCGTGACGCTGGGAGGAGCGGAGCATCTATTCCCCAACCGGAACTTCAGCCGCGCATACGAGATCGCGCGGGAGGCAGGACTGCGCACGACGGTCCATGCCGGGGAAGCCTCCGGGCCCGAGAGCGTCTGGCAGGCCGTGCAGACGCTGCAAGTAGAGCGCATCGGCCACGGCGTCCGGGCGATCGAAGATCCATCACTCGTGCGGCATCTGGCCGAGCGGGGAATCCCGCTCGAAATCTGCCCGACGAGCAACGTTCGCACCGGCGTGTACCGGTCGCTGGAGGAGCACCCTGCACGGGACCTCTTCGAAGCGGGTGTCCAGATGTCGATCAACACGGACGATCCGACCTTTTTCGGGATCTCGCTGGCCGAAGAGCTGGCCGGGCTCCGCAAACTGGGATTTTCGTGGCCCGAGATCGACGGGCTGGCCCGGGGTGCCTGCAGGTTTGCCTTCGCGCCCGCTCGGGCACAGTAGGGCCCCGTCGGCCGTGGCCGCGCCCGTTCAGGAGGGACTCAGGAGCGCGCCTCTCAGATCGGCCGCGCTCGCCGTTCCCTGTGCGTCAAGGTAGGCACCAAGCTCCCCCGGAAGGTTCGCCACGCGCGCTGGGTCCCAGAAGCTGGCCGTCCCTACCTGCACGCAGGTTGCCCCGCACAGCAGGAACTCGACCACATCCTCGGCCGTCGCGATCCCGCCCATGCCGATGACCGGCACCGCGACGGCCTGCGCCACTTGGTGGACCATGTGCAGAGCCACCGGCTTGATGGCGGGGCCGGAGAGCCCACCTGAGCCCGCCCCGAGTACGGGCTTCCTCGTGCGCGCATCCACCGCCAAGCCCCGCAGCGTGTTGATCAGGCTCAACCCGTCGGCGCCGGACTCCACGGCCGCGCGAGCCATTTCCCGGATGTCGGTGACATTTGGGGAGAGCTTCACCAGCAGGGGCCTTCGACCGACAGCTGCGCGTGCGGCTGCGACTGCCCTCGACAGCTGTCTCGCGTCGGCCCCGAATTCCAAGCCTCCATGGCTAGTATTCGGACAAGAGACGTTCAGCTCGTACGCCGCTAGGCCTTCGGCCGCCTCCAAGACGCGCAGGACCTCGGCATAGTCCTCTACTCGGAACCCGAACACATTGGCGATGACCGGGGTGCCTAGGCTCCGCAGAGCGGGCAGCTTCTCGCTGACAAAGGCTCGGACGCCGACGTTTTGGAGGCCGATGGCGTTGAGCATTCCCGATGCGGTCTCCGTGACCCGGGGTGCCGGATTTCCGGCCATCGGCTCGCGCGAGAGCCCCTTTGTGACGATGGCGCCAACCGAGCCGAGGTCGGCGATTCCCCCAAACTCGAGGCCGTACCCGAACGTCCCCCCTGCGGCGATCACCGGACTCCGCAGATCGACTCCGCAGATCGACGTGCGCAGGTCCGCCATTGCTCAAACTGGCGCGCCGGAGGGTCTCGGTCGTGCGCCGTTGGGCGTACCGCTCGGATTGCTAGATTGGGACTTGAACACCGACGGCCATTATGACTTGGCCATCATCGGCGGTGGCATCAATGGCTGCGCCCTTGCCCGGGAGGCGGCACGGGCCGGCTTGCGGACGCTCCTGCTCGAGCGTCGCGATTTTGGTGCCGGGACCACAAGTCGCTCGACCCGGCTAATCCACGGAGGGCTTCGCTACTTGGAGCGGTTCGACCTCTCCCTGGTCCGGGCCTCGCTGCGCGACCGGGCCTCGCTCCTTCGCGAGTTTCCGGGTCAGGTCCAGCCATTGCCCTTCCTTCTGCCGGTCTACAGCGACGATTCGCGACCGCCGTGGTATGTGGGCTCAGGACTGCTGCTCTACCGCCTGCTGGGGGCAGGCGGGCAGTTGCCACCCCCGCGCCGCCTCCCGCTGGAAGAGTGCGGACGGCTCGTTCCCGGGCTGGATCGGAAAGGGCTGCGGGCGTGCTTCGAATACCATGACTGCCAGGCCGTTTACCCCGAGCGCCTAGCCCTCGAGATGGCCCTGCAGGCGGAGGACGCCGGTGCCGACATCCGGAACCACGCCTGCGTCGAGGGCTTTCTGACCCGCCGATCGCGGGTAATTGGGCTCCAGTTCAAGGGCGCGGGAGGGGAAGGCGAAGTGCGTTCCGCGCTCGTGGTGAATGCGGCCGGGGCTTGGGCTGACGAGGTCCTGGCCCGTGTCGGTCGGCAGCCGATCCGTAAGCTGCTCACGTTGATCAACGGTGCGCATGTGGTGGTTCCCCGGCTTGAGGCTGCGCCCTCCCACGCCGTCTACCGCGAGGCCCGGTCAGACCGGCGTCCGTTTTTCATCGTCCCCTGGCGGGGCCTTCACCTAATCGGGACGACTGAGGTACGAAGCGTGGACGGGCCCGACCGCGCGACGCCCGGCGAGGAAGAAGTGCGGTATCTGCTCGACGAGACCGCCGCGCTGCTGCCAGAGGCCGGGGTCGTGCGCGACAGCGTGCTGTACGCCTACTCAGGATCCCGTCCCGTCCTGAAGAGTGAAGGTACGGACCTGAACAAAGCCTCCAGGGGGGACGCGATAGTCGACCACCAGCGCAGGGACGGAATCGGCGGCTTGGTGACCATGGCTGGCGGCAAGCTGACCACGGCGCAGTCGTTCGCCCGCAGGACGCTCTCCCGTGTCGCGGCCATGCTGGGGCGGCCGCTAACCCCTGTTGCCCCGCCCGCCCAAGACGACGTGCGCGCCCCGCAGGGGAACGGCGCGTTTTCGTCACGGCTGTCCGCAGTCTACGGTCCTCGAGCGGCCCAAGTGCAGAGGTTCCTCTCATCATCGCCGGGCTTCGCCGAGCCTTTGGCCCCAGGTTGCGAGGTCGCCTGCGGCGAGGTCGTCCGGGCCGTCCGGGAAGAGCGCGCGCTCACCCTAGGCGACATACTGCTGCGCCGGACAGGTGCTGCCTTCGCAGCCGGGTACGAGCCGGGATGGGCATGGGCGGCCGCGGAGGTCGCCGCGGAGCAGCTCGGGTGGAACGAGGCGGGGATGGCTATGGCCCTGGCGGAATTTGAGGCCGAACTTGCCCAGACATTGGTGCGCGTTTAGGGGCCACTTCGCAGGCGTCGGCTACCATGGCCCCGATGCCCCGTTCCTCCGTCGGCGGCGAGAGCGCCTTGGCCCGCAAGCGCCGGACAGGCAAGATCCTGCGAATCCTCGACCGCGACTACCCGGACGCCGAATGTGCTCTCCACCACCGCACTGCCTGGGAGCTGCTCGTGGCCACGATTCTCTCGGCGCAATGCACGGACGTGCGGGTGAACAAGGTCACCCCCGCGCTCTTCGCGGCTTTCCCCACGCCGCAGCGGATGGCCGACGCCCCGGTCGAGGCCATCGAGGACCTGGTCCGGACGACGGGATTCTTCCGCAACAAGGCCAAGGCGATAAAGAGCTCCGCCCAGCGGATCGTTTCCGAGCACGGTGGCCAAGTGCCGTCTGGCATCGACGATTTGGTCAAGCTGCAGGGCGTCGCGCGCAAGACCGCGAATGTGGTGACCGGCACGTGGTTCGGCAAGGCCACGGGCGTTGTCGTCGACACCCACGTCCAGCGCATCTCGACCCGGCTTGGCCTGACCGCCGAGAAGGATCCCAAGAAGACAGAGCGCCGCCTGATGGACCTTCTGCCCCGCAAGCGTTGGGTGCTCTTTTCGCACCAGGTGATTCACCATGGCCGCCAGGTCTGCAAGGCCCGCAGGCCGCTGTGCGACAAGTGCGGACTCGCACGCCTCTGCCCGTCCGCGGATCTGGCGTCGCTGCCGGCGCCCCACAAGGCGTCAGCGCGTAAGTGAGGGCGGCGGCCGGCCCGGCCTGGTGGGCTTCAGGGTGGGCTGGAGATCCAAGCGGACCCTGCGCCTGAAGTCAATTCGGTCGCGCCTTGGCACACCCGGATCGCTGCGGACGATCGCAATCCCGCCCGGACCCGCCCGGATCAGGCGCGGTTCGCGCCCGGCGATCCTCAATCCGTAGGTCTCCCCCTCCACCAGCCCGATCAGGTATACGGTCACGCTCTCGGGGGCCTCATCGCGGCTCGGCTCCCAAGACAGGACGACCCTCCCGGGTGGCCGGATGGGAACCACTACCGCCTCCTCGAAGAAGACGGGCGACAGCCCACCCATGCTCTCTGTTGCCGACAGCTCGCCGCCGGCCAAGATCTCCAGGCGCCCGTCAGAGTATCCGATCCAAGTTGTCGGCCACTGCCATGTCGCGCGGCCGAAGAGGCGGCCCCGGACGGAGTCGTGAGCGATGAGGGGCGACGACTCCGCCGTCAGTCCGGGAAGGTAAGGGTTCACCCAAAGGAACTCGTAGGGTGCCAGCAGAGTTGAGCGCGGCAGGTAGGCCTCATCCCGGATCCAGCCCTGCACAAACTGGAACTCGCGCAGGTTTGCCTCGTACGCCACGATCAGCATCTCCACGATCCGGTCCAGAGGGGCCTGCAGCCGCGCCGCGGCCTCGTCCGGCCCGAAGCGGGAATGGCGCCGCATCCGCCCTTCGGCGGTCTCGATGTCCGCTGGGTAGTAGCTCAGCAGTCGGCATCGCGCTAGCGCTCGCAGCGCGGCAAACCCGGGCTTGAGAAGGTCGCGGTCCAGGTTGTGCCGCACCGCCAAGCCAGCCTCGAGGGCGGCGACCATGGCGCCGGCGTCGTCTGCCATCCGGCCGTCTTCCAGGCCCGGCCGAACGTCCGCTTCCCAGTGTGTCTCGAGAAGCGCCCCGAGCGCGGCCTCAGAACCGTCCCAATCTCCCGCCAGCGCGATCGATCCGAGGATTGCCGCGCGGACCAGGCCCGGCCCGACGTTCGCCCGGGGCACGACTTCCTCGATCGCCGAGGCCATCGCGCCGCCCACCGCAGCCTTGTCGGCCGGATCGAAGAGGTCGTGGCACCAGTCATACGCCAGCGCCAGCATACGCAGTTCCGCAGAGCTGCCCACGCCGTCCGGCGCGCTGGCCAAGCACCACTGGACGGCACGGCGCCCAGCGTGCGCATCTCCCTCGGTTTGGTACAGCAGTGCGTCGACGAGCGGCTGCTCTTCAAAGTCCGCTCCGGTCCCGATCACGTCGTGCAGCGCCCGCCAGCGCAGCGACTGGCGGTCGACGTCCCGGCGCAGCCTGACTAGGCGCTCGGGCTCCAGGAAGATCCTCGGATGGTCTTCGTAGACGCGGTAGTCGGCCTGTGCGCGCGCGCTCGCCGCGAGCGGGAGCAGCGCAGTGAAGAACGCGACGGCGCGAGTGCCACGCACTGGGACTCATTGTAGGGATGCCCGTCTCGGCCGCAGACCCGGCGTGCAACCGTACCCCGCAGGGGCGCGTCGGATTGAGGGGACGCATGGCAAGCACTTTGGCTCATCTCCTGCGGCACCTGTGGCTCCTCGCCGCTCTCGCCGTGCCGCTGTTGGGCCAGGCGCCGCTGCGTGTGCCGTCCGACGATGGAGCGCGCCAATTCACCGTCTTGCTCGACGCGCCCGCGACTGGTCAGCGCCTCAGCAGGCAGCGCTCGAGGAAGTCGGCGGGCCGCGGGCCGGCCCGCGTCGCGAAGACGAGCTTCGCGGTCATGGAGAAGGCCGTCGACGGGACGCAGCAGCCCGTGATCGAGGCCCTCCGCGCGCAGGGCGCCGTCGTGCTCGGATCGGTCCGGAACGTTCTCAACGCCGTGTTCGTGTGGGCGGACGAGAAGCAGGTCGAGTCCTTCCTGGGAATCCCCGGGGTCAGCCGTGTAGTCGCGAGCCGGGAACTGGCGCTGGGCCTGATCGGCGTAGAGGAGGCTGTGCGCCTGATGGAGGCCCGTTCCCAAGCCACGGAGATCGGGGCCACCGGCGAGGGCGTCAGCATCGCCGTCATCGACTCGGGCCTAGACTTTCTGCATCCGGCCTTCTCCGACGATTCCTTGGCGCCGCTCGCGGGGTTTCCCAAAGGTCGCCCAGCGGACATTGCGCTGGCGAATTCGAAGGTGGTAGCGATCCGGACCTACCAGCACCTGCAGAACACCCGGGATCCGGCAACGTCCGCCCCGGACGACTCCTCGGCATGGGACTTCAGCGGCCACGGCACGGCCGTGGCGATGATCGCCGCGGGAGGCCAGGTGGAGTCTCCCGCAGGCCCGGTCAGCGGCGTCGCCCCCAAGGCCTATCTGGGGATCTACAAGGTATCGGGCACTCCGGGATTGGTTCCGGCGGCCAGTTCGCAGGCGGTCATCGCGGCCATCGACGACGCGGTCGTTGACGGGATGGACATCCTCAACCTGAGCTTGGGGCACGTCGCCGACTTTCCCTGGAACGCCTCCGGGCGCGGCTGCGGACAGCCGCCAGACGTCCTCTGCGACCCATTGGCTGCGGCCGCGCAGAGCGCCGTCGTGGACTTCGGCCGGGTCGTTGTCGCGGCGGCCGGCAACGACGGCCGGATCGCAGGGGGGCTGCAGCCGGCTATGGCGACGGTGTCGTCGCCGGCCGTCGCGCCCGATGTCATCGCCGTCGCGGCGACCGCCAACCCCGTGCGGCTGCACGAGTCGGTGCGCATCGCCAGCAGCACTCTCCCGGCCCTGTCCGGATCCGGGCCCGGGCTGGACGCTGGCCTGCGGGCTCCGGTCAGGCTCGCTGCTTCGCTGGGCGACGCGCAGGCTTGTGCGCCACTCGAGGGTGCCGAGCTTGACGGCGCCATTCTTGTCGCCCGTCGGGGCGAGTGCTGGTTCGCGGACAAGGCTGAGAACGCGGCTGCCGCCGGCGCGGTAGGCCTGGTCGTGTACGACGATCAGCCGCTGCAGGACCTGGTTGAGATGTCTGCCCTGCGCGACACGGACATTCCGGCCTACTTCGTCAGCGCGGAGAGTGGCGCGACGATCGAGGCACTGGTGCAGGAGGCCGGCGCGGAGGGGGAGGTTCTCCTGACGCTGGATCCGACGCCCCTGCGCTCGGCCCGGCCTTGGCGCTCTCCGGCGGCCTTCAGTTCCAGAGGCCCTAGCCCGGGACTGAACCTCAAGCCCGACATTGCAGCTCCGGGGCTCGACGTATACACGGCCGGCGCCTTCCAGTACGAGCGGATCGGGGGTTTCAACCCCAGCGAGTTCCGGCGCGTCACGGGCACAAGCGCGGCCGCACCAGCCGCGGCAGGCGCAGCCGCCCTCATCTGGCAGCGGCACCCGGCCCTAACCTCACGGGAGGTGGCGTCGGCGCTCATCAACACCGCCAGCGTGGAGATCGTGGAGGATGGCGAGCGGGCGCGCGCGGCAGCCGTCGGCGCGGGCCTGCTCGACGTGGCGGCCGCCTTGGAACCGATCGCGACCGTGGAGCCAGCCACGGTGGGCTTCGGGATGCTCACGGATCGCACCTTGCCCGTCTGGCAGGAGATCTACGTGACAAACCGCGCTTCCGTGGCCCGCAGCTACGAGCTTGAGGTCGTCCCGCGGGACAACGACCCGCGGGCTGCGGTGAACCTCGACGGCCGCAGCCGGATCGTGCTTGGGCTTGAGCCGGACGAGTACCGGGCCATCCGCGTCTCATTGGAGGGCCTCCGCCCGCTTCCCGGCTCGTATGAGGGCCATGTGGCTGTGCGGGCTGTCGGTGAAGTCGGCGAACTGCGGGTCCCCTACCTGTACTTGGTCGGGGACAACGTGCCCCACTCAGCATTCGCGACGGGGCCAGGCAGCACGCGTGGGTTCCAAGGGGAGGTCTCGCGTCGCCGCGTGTCCGCCCGCTTCGTGGACCGCTTTGGCGTTGGCGTGGCCGACGCGCCGGTGGAGGTGCGTCTGCCCTCCGGTGAGGTCACTGTCCTGAGTGCCTACAACCGGACCGACCGGCATGGCGTCGTGGAGGCCGTCGTGGAGTTCGGGCCCTCTCGCGGCCCGCACGAAGCAGTGGTCGTGGCCGGAGGCGTCGAGCTGCCGTTCACCTTCTACTCGGAACGCGAGCGCCCGCGCATTGACGGCATATACAACAGCGCAACCCTGCTCGACGCGCGGCCCTTGGCGCCGGGCTCGCTCGCGACTATCCTCGGCGGAGCGTTCAGCGAGTTCTGGGGCGAGGCCCCCGCGGCCCCTCTGCCGGTGACCCTGAAGGCGGTCAGCGTCAGCTTCGACTTTCCCGAGGCCGGAATCAGCGAACCGGGCCGGGTCTTCTACGTGGGGCCAGAGGAGGTGGGCGTGCAGATCCCGTGGGAGCTGGCCGGGCTGAATTTCGCCTATGTCAAGGTCCGCTTCACCGACCGTTACGGGGACCAGTCGTGGTCCGAGCCTGTCGTGCTAGAGCTGGCGGACATTTCTCCGGAGCTGTACTCGGTGCCGGACGGCTCCGGCTGGACTTCCGCATGGCATGCCGACGGCAGACCCGTGACGAGGGGCCAGCCGGCCTCGGCAGGGGACACCATCCTCATGCAGCTGACCGGCACAGGCCCGTTCGCCGAGCCGCTGGCGAGCGGAGATGCGTTCCAAGAAAGTGTCGAGCTGGCTAACGATGTGGCAGTCAGCATCGACGGGCTGACCGCAACCGTCACCCTTGACGGCAGCTTTCCCGGTGTGACGGGGCTTACCTTCGTTGAGGCGATCGTGCCGTCAGGAGTGCGGGCGGGGATCGCCGAGGTGGTAGTCTCGATCGGCGGAATCCCCACCGAGCCGGGAGCCGTGCCTGTGCGCTGATCGCTGCCTTAGCGCCCCTTGGAGCCCAGCTTCTCGCCGGGCCGCAGCAGGGAGGGGCGCTTGCTGTCCCGTTCGGCCTGGTCGTCGGCTTCCTCCTGGGCAGCCTGCTTTGCTTCCTTGCGCCGATCGGGCGCCATGCTCTCAAGGTTGCGGCGGCGTTGCTGCTCCTCGTCGACCAAGAGCTTTCCCTTGCGGATTCCGAGATCCTCGGCGAGCAGTTCGGCGCTGTCCCGGGTGATGTCGATCGCGTCCTCGAGTACAAACTGGTACCGCCAGGCATCGTCTTGCGGCTCGCCAGCTATCCTCGCCAGCCGGGCCGAAAACCGCTGCTCCGCCTCCAGCACTCCGGTGAGGGCCTTGCTCACGTCCCGATTGCGGAGCAGGGCATCGTCGATGACGTCATCGATGGCCTCGATGATCGAACTGTACTCAGACAGGGAGCGGTGGACCTTGGCGCCGCGGCCCGGCTCGGGCTTGGCCAGCAGCTGCTCCACAAGCTCGAGTCGCAGCGCCGCGAACTTCGAGTAGGCTTCCAGCCTTAGCTTGATGTCCTGCCTCTCGCGAAGGACGTCGATCTCATAGTCCGTGAGGAACTCGCGGCTCCCGGGCAGCTCTTGGCCTGAAGCCGCACCCGTGGCCCAAACCATCGCCAGCACCAGCAGTCCGAGTCTCATGCCCCCCTCACTCTAGCCCTTGGGGCTCATGATTCCAAGCAGGAGCTTGCTGTTCCCCTCCTCTACACGCTCGATCAGGCGGTCGATGTCGGGATGGTCGGCCATATGGGCACTCTGGCGCAGCTGGCGGATCTGCCGCAGCAGCCTCCGCGTTCGGATCTCCGCATTCTTGAAGTGGCGCGGATTGCGCCTGGGATGCTTGCCGGTCGCCTCTAGCGACTCAACCGCCAGTTCGACGGCCGCGCCGACTTCGTCCAGGGCCTTTCGGCCTGACTCCACCTCGTCGGCCCCGTAGGCCTTCGCCGCGGCCTCGAGGCGCGCTGCCGCGAAGTCGAGAGCCTTGCGAGCCCGCTGAGTCATCTCTTGTATGGCCGTGATTCGCTCGAGACCGGAATCTTGGGCTGCAGAGGGCCAGGTGGCGCTCACAATAGCCGCCAACGCGATCAGGCAAATTCCCCGCATCACCGCTTTTTCAGGACCTTCTCGATCGTCTTCAGCCGCTGGGTGGCCTTCCAGACCTCGTCCTCCATTCCCGGCTGCATGGCCAAGAACGCCCGGTAGCTGTCTCGGGCCTCCTCGTACAGCTGCAGGTTGTCTTGGCAGATTGCCCTCAGATATACGCTGGCGGCCGCAGGCGGAACCAGCTTGGCTGATTCTGACAGTGCGCGCAGTGCGGCAGGGAAGTTGTTCAGGCGGTACATGGCGAAGGCCAGCCCGTTCCAGGCCTCCGGCTGACTGCGGTCCGCCTCGGCGGCAGCCAGATACTCGCGCGCCGCGCCTTCGAACTCTTGCCGCTGCAGCAGGGAACTGCCGTAGCGCAGGCGTCCGGAGGCGTTCCCCGGATCGGCCTCGGCGGCCAGGCGTAGCTGCTCATGCGCCGCTTCCGGGCGCCCCGAGCGGCGATAAGCCTCTGCAAGGGCAGAGTGCCTACGGCCCGTGGGATCCGCGCTCACCGACCGCTCGAGGAATCCAATGGCCTCGACGGTCGCGCCTTTCTCCAGCAGCAGGAGTCCGAGATCCTCCTGTACTGCTGGATCATCAGGGTTCATCGAGGCATGGCGCCGATAGATATCGAGCGCGGTGTCCGGTTGGCCGGACTGCTCAAGTCGCTCCGCTAGGTTCAGGAGGGCCTGATCCGCGTGCGGTGTCGAGTCAGCGATCCGGAGGTATTCCTCGACGGCTTCCAGGAGCATTCCCGACGCCTCGAGCGAGCGCGCCAGGCCGAGGCGCGCATCCAAGCTGCTGGGGTCGAGCTCAAGGACGTGACGATAGGCCGCCACCACAGCCTTGGGTGGGCCCGCCCGCTCCGTCGCCATTGCCGCGAGCATGCGCGGGGCCGGGTCGTCCGGATTGGCCGCGGCTATGGCGCTGTATGCTTCCGCCGCCTCGCCGAAACGACCGGCCTGCATCAGCAAGGTCGCCAGGTTTTGGCGGGCCTCCACCAGATCCGGCTGGCGACTAGCGATAAGTGAGTACTGCCGGATTGCGCCGTCCGCGTCTCCGGTCGACTGCAGCGCGTATGCCAGGTTGAACCGCGCGTTGACGTTCTCGGGATCATCCGCAAGCGCCGCGCGAAGGTACGGCACTGCCGCGGCGAAGTCATTCCGTCCCAGAGCTTCAGCCGCTTCTCGCAGGTCGTTGGCCGAGAGTGCCGCGACCAGAAGCAGGGAGACTTTCAGTGTGGCGAGCCTGTGCACCTCAGGTTTGAAGTGTATCAGCGCCCATTGGGCCCTGGGACGAAGGTCCGCGCACAGGAGGAGGGCCGTCGGTGGAGTTGAGTGCCGTGCGACAAACGGTGCGGGTGGCAGCGAGAGCCCAAGTCGACCCTCCTGGATTGCGGCTGGGCGTCGTGCCGCCACGATCGTGGGTGGCCGTGCTCTACGACCAGTCGGACCTGCGGACTGACGGGCGATGCGCACAGGACTGGTCGTGCGCAAGTGCGGCCGGTTCTCGGCGGGCAGTCGGTGAAGGCCGGCAGACCCTCGCCGTCGGTGACGAGTTTGTTGACCGCCTTCTCGGACTTGGATGCGCAGGCGGTCGCACGACAGCCAAACGCCCGGCTACTTCCGCATGCCCGCCATCTGCGTCGCCCGCTGGGTGGCATTGGCCTTCTTCTGTGATCTCTTCGGCAGCTTGTCCGTCATCAAGGTTCGGCGATACCTGCGCCGCCGTAGCCGGGGGGACGGTTCGAGCATTCTGCGTCCTGAAGGCGGATCGCGGGGGTCGCCGGTCAGGGCATCGCAGCTGAGCCATTAGGGACCCTTCTCTTCCTGGTCCGGGGTAGTGGGCAGGTGGGAGCTCAAGAGGGGCTGAGGTGGCGAATCCTGCACCCGACGTGATTTTGCCCCGAACGCATGTCCTCGGAATTGAATTGACCGCATCACGGCCGAGCATCCAGGCAGCGGCGACAAGCGCCGCATTCCAACAGGGAAGAGTCTTGCACCGCTGCCGCCGAGGACGGCGCCGCGTACCACAGGCGGCTGCGGTGCAGCAGGGGCGTGCTCCACAGCTCCGCCTCGCCGTCCCCGAACGGGACCGCGAGGCAGGCTGCCCTGACAGAGTCCGATCTGTTCGGGCCTCGGAACTGCAACCGGGGTCGCGTAGGCGACCGCTAGGACGGCCCGTGCGGCACGAGTGCCCGCCGTATTCCGCAGCGGACCGGGGAGTCCCCTCTTACCGGAATCCAATCGTCTTCGATGTCTCTTCGGCGGGACACCGACCTGTCGAAACGGATCCTCGCCGGTACCGGACGCGGCCTGCGCAAGCGCTGTCGGCCTCGCTGAGTGTTGCGCTAGAACGAGTAGCGCAGGCTGAGCTGGAGGTTGCGATTCGAAGTCTTCGAAGTCACCTTGCCGAAGGTCGCGCTGACCGGGTTCGTGTTCACGCTCGAGAAGTTGGGGTGGTTCGGGAAATTGAACATCTCGCAGCGCAGCGTCACCGTTTGCCCTTCGGACACGGAGAAGTCCTTGAAGATTCCCAGGTTCCAGCTCTGCCGGTTCGGCTGCCGGATGTACTGGTTCCGATGCTGTGTTTGCGAGAACGTGCCGGCCGCCGGCGCGTTGAAGAGCCGGTCGCCGCCCGAGGTCGTGGTCCGGAAGAAGTACACGTCGTCGCCGCGGCCCTGCGAGAAGCCCCGCTGGCTGCGGGGCAGCTTCGGGTCGCCGCCGACCTCCCACGGCTGGAACGAGTTGTCGCCGATTCCGGCGTAGTCGCTGTTCCTGCCTACCGTTCGCGGGAATCCCGTCTGATACTGCATGACACCGGAAACAGTCCATCCGCCTACCACGGCTTTGGCCACTCGGTTGGCGGAGTTCCGCATGAGGGGCACCTCGTAGACCCAGTTCAGGACCAAGGCATGCCGGACGTCGTAGTCCGCGGGTCCCCAGAAGTTGGTATCGTCCGCGCTGTTCCAGATGCGGTCCCGGCGATTGTCGGCGTTGTCCCACGACGAGGAGTAAGTGTAGGCGGCCCCGAAACTGAGGCCGTCGCTGAATCTCCTGGTCAAGTTGAACTGCAGGCCGTTGTACTCGGACCGCGCCGCGTTCTCGCCGAGGATGATGTTGGCGAAGCCCTTGTACTGGCGCAGGTAGTTCGGATTAACGCCGTCCAGCTCAGGCCTCAGCAGCGTTCCCAGCGGCAACTGATTGATGTCCCGGACACGCTCCATGTGAGTGGCTGTGCGCCCCACGTAGCCCACCTCCAGAAGGGTCTTGAATCCGACCTCCCTCTGGAAGGAGATGTTCCACATGTAGGACGCGGGGATTCGGTAGACCGGATCCTGGGTCATGAAGAACTGGGGGAAGCCCGTGGCTTCGCCCGCTCCGGGATTGTCGGCCAGCCCGGCGGACACCGAGACCATCGGCTGGAAGGGAGGGTTGCCGCCGAGGAACACGTTGTCGGCGACTCCGGGTCGGGCTAGGTACCGCCCGAGGCCGGCCCGCACGACGCTGCGGTCCGAAATCTTGTACGCAATGCCGATGCGCGGCTGGAACTCCCTGGTCTGCACCTGGCCCCAGTACTTCGTGCCGCCCGTGAACAGGTGGTCGAACTCCCCGCTGTCCGCGATGGCGACCCGACCGAACGCCGCTTCCGGCCAGCCCTTGCCGGGGATCCGGACGCCGTTGTAACGGTCCCCGCCGATCACGTTGCCGGTCTGGGGGTCCATGACGGCCGCTCTGGAAGGGTCGTAGCTGGCCGGATCGAACACCGCCATGTTGCGCCAAAGGCTGTAGAAGTACGGTGTCATTACCGAGTACCGCACACCAAGCTCGATGCGCAGGTCCGGAGTGGGCTTCCAAGAGTCCTGGACGAAGAACTCGCCCATGATCCCCCGGTACGGGGTGTACGCCCGCTGGCCAATCTCGGCGTACGTGGAAAACAGTCCCACCGCCGCGTTCGCGACGGCCACGCCAGTCGAGGGCGCCCCCAAGCGCCGGTCGTCGAACACGAACCGTCCGTTCTGGTTGTTGGTGCCGCCCGGCACGCCCGACACGTTGATCTGGTCGAAGTCGTTCTGGCCGGCCCTCTCGAAGCGACCGCCGAACTTGATCGAGTGGTTGCCCACGATCTTCGTGATGTTGTTCGAGATCTGGTAGATGGGTCCTGACGAAAAGGCGGGATAGGGCCCTCCGTCCACCCGCCCCATGTTCTGGATGTTGATGGTCGGAATCTTGATCGGGATCTCCTTCCGCTCCGGATAGATGTACGGGTAGTCGATGCCGTACGTTCCGCGGTCGAGTCGGGACGTGACCGGAACCTCGAGGTAGACGCGGTCATAGCTGATCGAGGCCAGGAATTCGTTGATCAGCGTCGGCGAGACCGTCCAGATGTGGTTGGCCGTGTAGGTGCGGTTCGGGCGGTCGATCGTCCGGGTGGCGCGGTCCGTTCCGCCGCGGAAGGCCTCCGGCTCGAAGTAGTTGTAGTTCTGGAGCCGGAACCGCAGGTTCTGGTTGTGGGCCATGTTGTAGTCGATCGAGACGGTGTCCTTGCGCTGGTCCGCCGGCTGCGGCCGTGTCTGGATGAAGTTGTTGGTGCCCTGCAGGAAGCCGGGGACAGGATCCGGGTAGGCCGCCAGGAAGCCGCGTCCGTTGCGGCTCAGCCTGGCCTGAGGAACGATATTGTTTGCGAACGGCTCGCCCGAGTCGGGGTCGATCACGTTGCGCACCCTGCCGAAGAAGGTGTTGTCAGGCGACAGCAGCTCGGAGAAGTCCCCGTTGCGCATCGGGAGCGACGGCACCGTGATGATCGAGGTCCTCTCCCGTCGGCGAGTGACCCACTCTTGGCTCCACAGCCAGAACATCTTGTTGCGGTTCCGATTGAATCGACCCAGCACGACCGGTCCCGAGAGGACGTAGCCGAACTGATTGAAGCGCTCGGCCTGCCGCTCCTGCCCGGCGCGGTTCCTCGACCACGTGTTGGCGTCTAGGGCGTTGTTGCGGAAGTACTCGTAGAGGCTCCCGTGGAACTCCGAACTGCCGCTCTTCGTGACGAATCGGATCTGGCCGGCCATTCCTCGTCCGTACTCGGCGTTGTAGTTGGCCGTCAGGATCTGGATCTCCTGCACCGTCTCCAGGTCCGCCGTGCCGATGCTCGTGCCGTTCGAGCGGGTCCGCATGTTGACGGCCCCGTCGAACGAGATGATGTTGTCCTGCCTACGGGACCCGTTGATGGACAGGCTACCGCTTGTCAAGCCGAAGCTGAAGCCCCCGATGGACGAGCGCGACGTGACCCCCGGCTTGAGCAGCGCGAGAAACAGCGGGTTGCGGCCGTTGAGGACGATGTTCTTGATCTGCGTCTCCTCGACGAGGCGGCCGACAGTGGCGGTCTCCGACTGAAGTTGGATGGCCTCCGCGGCGACCTCGATGGACTCGGTCACTTCGCCCAGTTCCAGCCGCAGGTCGACCTGCATGGCGATGTTGGAGTCGAGCTTGTTCTGCGTCCTCAGCGTCCTCTTGAAACCCTCAGATTCCGCCGCGACCGTGTAGTAGCCCGGCGGCAGGGCCAAGGCCACGTAGTAGCCCGACTCGTTAGTCTGGACTTCGCGCGTCAGCTGTGTCGCCTCGTTGGTGATCGTGACGGCGGCTCCCGGGATCACCGATTCGGTGGCGTCCCGGACGAAACCCGAGATCTGCGTAGTGTCGGCTTGGCCGAACAGGTGCGTTGCCGCTGTAGCGAGCAATGCCACGGCCGTCAGCCATCCGGTCTTCTTAATAGCGTTCATCGCGCCCCTCTTTCCTCACTGCCCATGCTTGGAACGCAGTGCGCTCCAATTCGTGTTCGCCCCGCGTTCAAGCACAGGGCGACCTCATGGTAGGTCCAAAGTGAGCCATGCGCAAGGATCCTTGCGATTCTTGAGAAGAAGACATGGCGTCTGGCGCGAAACTACCGACTTCGACTCCAGCAGCACGTGATCACATGTCCCCGCCCGCCTTTCCAATAGCGGCAAGCTACTGAGCACCGTTCTGGCCCTCATCACAGATTCGCACGACGGTCGCACCCCCCGAGTTCGACGCCCAGCTGGGCGTATCCCACCAAAGCTGCACCGCGCAAGCTCGCCAAGCTTCGGAACTTGTCCACATGAGCCTCGAGAGCCAATTGGTGAACTGTTCCCCCGAGCCCGACCGGCCCGCCAGCAGTTGCAACGCCGCTCAGCCCGAAGTCCAGCAGTGCCCACGCCGGAAGTCCCCCGTATGCGTGCCCTCTGCCCCCGAGCGCGGCTGGCGCCCGCCGCGGGACTGCCAAGCTCCGCTATTGGACCGCCCCTGACCGCCAGCCGTCAACGGAGCTAAATGACCCAGACGATAGTCCAATTCTCGGCCAGACCGTGAAGAGAGCACGACCACTTTCCGGTCTTGCACGCGGCACGGCGCCAGGTATCCCGCGCTGCCAGAGTCGATTGGCAGTTCCCGACACTCTGGATGGTCCGATGCAGGACGGCCTACCAGAGGGTGGCGGGCAAGCCTTTCCATGTCAGTGACGATTACGGTCGCAGCGTGCCGGGCCGCGGCTAGGCTCTTGACGCGGAGGAATACCCGCAGGCGCCGCAAGTTGTCGAGTGCGAGCGCTGTCCAGATCAGCTGTGACACTTGGGCGGTGCAGGCTCGTCGCCGTCACCCACGTGGTGAGCCAAGCCGCCACCTCTTGGCCCGTGACGTGCAGACCGGTCTCCTGGCAGTGCCGTCATGCCACCGCTCCCCGCTGGAGGAACCCCTCAGGAGCCTCCCCGCGGTCGATGTTCTGGCGGACGGCGGCGTCACGCGGCAGCCAGTGCGCAGACCTCTGACGTTTCTTGCAAGACGCTTCAAGCGCTCGCGGACTTCAGGATCCAGCCTTATCGAAACAGGAGCTAGAGGCACGTCTAGAGAGTGCTAGAGAACGCCAACTGACCTTCCTGCGGGCAGCGCCGTTTCGTGCTGGCCGCCCACGGATGTCCCGTTACCACCACGCACCGGTTGTAGCGCCCGGTCCGGGCACCTTGTCCGTATCGGGCGAGAGCAGGACCCCGACCGTCCGGATCGGTGGTTTGGCTGTCCCCTCGGTCCCGGCCGTCCCGGTGAAACTGCTCCAGGCAGTCTTCGGGGAAGTCGCCCGCATGCCTTCCTCGGCAACGCGCCCCCGTACGCCCGCCGTCTCTCAGGCCAAGATGTCCTCAGCCACTCTGCCATGCACATCGGTGAGCCGGAAGTCCCGCCCGTCGAAGCGGTACGTCAGCTTGGTGTGGTCCAGCCCCATCAGGTGCAGCACCGTCGCGTGCAGGTCGTGGATGTGCATGCGGTTCTCAACCGCGTGGTAGCCAAACTCGTCCGTGGCCCCGTAGACCGTCCCCGGCCTCGAGCCTCCCCCAGCCATCCAGATCGTGAAGCCGTACGGGTTGTGGTCCCGCCCGTCTCCTTGGTCTGTGAAAGGTGTTCGGCCGAACTCCCCCGCCCAGATGACCAGCGTCTCGCTGAGCATGCCACGCGCCTTCAGATCCCTCAGTAGGCCGGCTATGGGCTTGTCCACTTCGCGCGCGCTCGCATGGTGCCGGCGCGCAACCGCGTTGTGGTGGTCCCACTTCTCCTCGAAGCCGGAGTGCGAGCACTGAATGAAGCGCACTCCCCGCTCGGCCAGCCTGCGGGCCAGCAGGCACTGCCACCCGAAGTCCCGGGTCACTTCTTCGTCGATCCCGTAGAGCTGCTTTGTGGCTTCCGACTCGCCCTCGACAGACAAGGCCTCGGGCGCCTCCATCTGCATTCGGAACGCGAGCTCCATGGACTGGATTCGCGCCTCCAGGCTGGGATCGTGCCGCTTGTCGAGGCGGTGGAGCCTATTGATTTCAGCGAGCATCTCAAGTTCATACCTCTGCTGCCCGGGCGTGCGCGTCGTGTTCGTGAGGTGCTCGATGGGTGCCTCGCGGAGCTCGTTCAGGCTGGCGGCCGAGTTGCCGATGGGCGTTCCCTGATAGGAGCCCGGCAGGAACGCCGACCCCCAGTTCTTGGCCCCGCCGTGCCACAGGGTCGGCTTAATGGTCACGAAGCCGGGCAGGTTTCGGTTCTCCGTGCCGAGCCCGTATAGGACCCACGAACCCACGCTGGGCCTCGTGAAAGTGAAGGAGCCGGTGTGCAGCTGCAGCATCGCCCCGCCGTGGTCTACCCCGTCGCCGACCATCGAGCGGATCACGCACAGGTCGTCCACGCAGCCGGCGACGTTCGGGAACAGGCTGCTGACGGGGATGCCGCTCTGGCCATGTCGCCGGAACTCGAACGGCGACCGCATCAGGTTGCCGAGGTTTCTCGAGAATGCCAGTTCCAGCGCTATCGGCATGGGCTTTCCGTCGTCCCGGTCCAGGCGCGGCTTGGGGTCGAAGGTGTCGATGTGCGACACGCCGCCGTGCATGAACAGGAAGATGACCCGCTTCGCCGGCGCCGGGAAGTGCGGCTCCCGGGGGGCCAGCGGTTCGGTTGTGCTTGCCGCGCCGCGCCTCGTCGGGAGAGCGACCATTCCCGCCAGCCCCAACATCCCGAAGCTCAGCGCCGAGCGCCGCAGAATGGCGCGTCGCGACATCTCGCTTGGGCTTGGCTTCGCTGGCATGGCTGTGTGTCGGGATCAGTTCACGTAGTGGAATGCGTTGGAGGCGAGAAGGACACGGCACAGCCCGGTCCAAGCCGTGACGCGTGCCTCGCTCCCGTCGAGCGGGTAGCGCGACAGGAATGCCA
Source organism: Bryobacterales bacterium (assembly GCA_028819235.1). Classification (GTDB taxonomy): domain Bacteria; phylum Acidobacteriota; class Terriglobia; order Bryobacterales; family UBA6623; genus VXMF01. The sequence goes on along the minus strand of JAPPMC010000154.1, from coordinate 10,780 downwards.
GCAGGCGCTCCGCCTCCTCCTCGGAAGGGGGCCGTGCGAGCACGGACCAGTACGCATCGGCGAGCCGCTCGCGATCGGACGAGACGGGCTCAGCCAGAAAGCTCCGGGCAAGTGCGCGGGCGCGCGTGTCCACAAAACCGCTGTTCATAAGGTACAGCCCCTGCGGTGCGATCGTCGACTGCGAGCGCTGCCCGAGGCTCGTCGTCGAGTTTGCGAAGTCGAACAGGGTCAGGTCCGGGGGGAGCTTATTTCGGTACAGCGGGATGTAGACTGTCCGCCGACGGGAGCGGTCCGGGTGGAAGAAGGGCTCCTCCGAGCCATACGAATCCAGGGTCTTTGAGACACTGCCGCCGACCGTCAGGTCGATCGCTCCATCAACTGCAAGCATCGAGTCGCGCATTTCCTCGGCCGTCAGACGCCTTCGGCCGAACCGGGACCACAGAGCGTTCTCCGGGTCTGCTTGAAGCGCTCGCTCGGTGGGATCGGCGCTCATGCGATAGGTGCTGGAAGCCAGAATCATCCTGTGCACGGCCTTGACCGACCAGCCGCTCTCGATGAAGAGTCGCGCCAGGTAGTCCAGCAGTTTTGGATGCGTCGGCGGCTGGCCGCGGATGCCGAAGTTGTTGGGCGTCCGGACGAGGCCCTGCCCGAAGTGCCATAGCCACAACCGGTTCACAGCCACCCGCGCCGTGAGTGGGTTTGTGGGCTGCGCCAGCCAGCGGGCCAGCTCAGGCCGGCCGCTGCCTGCCGTGATCTGGGGCGGGCTGTCACCTGCCAAGATGGCCGGAAAGCCCTTCTGCACGGGATCTCCCGGGCTGCGGTAGCTGCCGCGAAGGAAAACGCGCTGCTCGACGCTCTCGCCCTCCTTGACGGCATACGCCATGTCCGGCTCGGGCGGCGCTTTGGCCTTGAGAATCTCGATCTCCCGACGCATGGCCTCGATCGAGTTCCTTGCTCCTTCGCCAAGGAGACTCTCGCGTTCTGCCTCGGCCACAGAGAACGGACCGTCGATGTCCGCGGCGCCTTCACCCATTTGGTCGGCCTGAAAGGCCACCTCGGCGAACAGCCGATCGTCCGATGCTGAGAATCGATCCCGCTCGGGTGGATGCTCGTCGGCCCGGATGGCCTTGGCCGCTTCTTCGAGCCACGACTCCAGCACGGCGATCTCGGCCCGGCCCCGTCCGAGGAACCGGTCTTCGTACGACTGCGCCAAGGTCTCCGCCTGGTCCCTAGGCGCTTCGTACCAAGGTTCCAGATAGAGGCGAAGCACGTCCGCCGGGCGCAAGTAGGTGACCCACCGCTGGAGAATGTGGCTGCTAATGCCCTCTTCCGCGGCGACAGTTCCGCAGTCCTCGCCGTCGTCGTACACTCTTCGGGCTGCCAGCATGTACTCGGCCAGCCGGGGGCCGGACACCTCGACAACATTCCGGTACACGGCGAGCTCCACCGCGGCTTCGATCCAAGCGTCACGGTTCTCGGCCTTCTTGCGGTTCTCTCTGTAGGTCTCGTACTCGGACCCAGGCACGAGCGGCTCAAAATGCACTTTCGAGACCAGTTCACCGATGTCCTCAAAGTTCTGGATGCTGGCGAAGATTGACGCCAACGAGTAGTAGTCCCGGGTCGAAATCGGGTCGAACTTGTGGTCATGGCAGCGCGCGCAGGCGATGGTCAGGCCAAGGAAGGCCTTGCCTACGGCATCGATCTGCTCGTCCACGACGTCATAGCGCAACTGGACCTTGTCCTGCTGGACCAGCGGCTTGGGCCCCACGGCTAGGAAACCTGTGGCGATGATGCCCCTCCGGTTGACCGTGCCCTGCGGGTCCGCGGGCAGCAGATCGCCGGCGAGCTGTTCGAGGATGAACCGGTCGAAGGGCAGGTCTTCGTTGAACGCCTCGATCACGTAGTCGCGATACCGCCATACGTGCGGCAGCTTGATGTCGTCGTCCAGGCCCGAGGATTCTGCGTAGCGTGCGACGTCCAGCCAGTGGCGTCCCCACTTCTCTCCATAGCGCGGCGAAGCGAGCAGTCGGTCGACCAGCCGCTCGAACGCGTCCGGGCTGTCGTCTTCCAAGAAGCCGAGAGTCTCCTCACGGCTGGGGGGCAGCCCGTGCAGGTCGTACTTCACGCGCCGCAGCAAGTCCAGCTTGCTTGCGGAGGGAGCCGGCCGGACACCCTCGCTCTCGAGCCGGGCAAGGATGAAGGCATCGACCGGCGTCCGGACCCAGTTCCTTCCCTTCACGTCGGGCTGATGGGTGTCGCGGATCGGCTGGAAGCTCCAGTGCGCGCTCTCTGGCCCGACCACTTGGGAATCCGGCCCGCCGGGCCAGACGGCGCCCTGCAGCACCCAATCTCGCAGCGCGGCGATCTCGTGGTCGGGCAGCTTGCCCGTGGGAGGCATCCTGATGTCGGACCCGTATTCCACGGCCAAGATCAGGCGGCTATCGCCTGGCTTGCCCGGGACCACAACCTGTCCCGAATCCGCCCCGCGTGCCACGCCCGAGGCGCTCGTCAGGTCCAAGCCCCCCATGCGAGTACCGGGCCCGTGGCAGGCCGCGCACTTGGCCTGCAGAAGTGGCCGGATGCTGCGCTCAAAGTGCTCTTGCGCCGAGACCGCGGCCGTCGACTTGAGGGGCACTGCGGAGAGGAGTGCGCCCAGCGCTACTGCTGCCGTGCTCCATTCTGGACCTCTCCGCATTTCTCGCCTGCAGCGCGCCTCCCTCTTAAGACTCTAGCGGCAAGCGGACGGCGTCACACTGGGTTTGGCCGCAACGCGGGGAACATCGGCACTACGGCACTACCGGGCGGCTCCGGCAGGCTCCACTCGGACCGCAATGAACCGCGTCTCGCAATCCCGGCCATCCTCGCTTGCAACACCAAGCTGTTGGTGCGAGCCTGTCTGATCCAATCTACTTGTGATCGTTCGCCCTTCTCCCCTTTCCTTGCAGAGGGAAGTCGAACGGCGCACGCGGATCTTGTCGGGCCGGCACATCGTTGGGCCAGCTCCGTCGGCCGGCTCGGAGCCCGATCTGGGCACTGGGACCGTAGATCGAGCGCCCCTAGTCGATTCCACCGCTCGGCTGCGCCGAGCTGTCCACGCGGATCAAGAGGACGTCGATCTCGTGGTACTGCTGGTGGCGGATGGATGAGGCGTAGTGGCGCAGCAGCCTGAGCGGGGTCTCCGCTCCGAATCTCGGCGCTCCTTCGCTGAGCATCACTAGCTGATCCTCGATGTTCGCTTCATCGGTCGTCGCAATGAACTCGAGGTCGGCCGCGTCCCCATCGCTGCCGGCGATCAGGAGCAGGCGACGTTTCGGCGAGTCCGCCCCCTCGTCCGCATCTGCACGCATGAGTATGTGCGCTGTCTCCTCTCCCACAGCGCGCAGGCGCCCCTCCATCTCCTCGCTCCAGCCCTTGCTCGCGGCGAATCTGACCATAAAGTCATCGATCTCGGACCAGATCTCGGGCGTAAGTCGGGTCTTCAGGCGCGACCGGCGCCCTCCGACGAGTTCCTCGAACATAGCCAGCAAGATGACTGTGAAACCGCCGACGGTCATGCCATTGCCGAGGAGCTCGGCCCATATGCCTTGGAAGTACTCCGGATAGATCCAGTCGAACTGAAACGCGAGGCCGATCCAGAACGCGACGCCCACCACTAGGCCCTTGCGATAGTCCAAGCCCTCCTGCAGCAGAATCTTCATCCCAAAGACGAAGATCAGGCCGCCAATGACGATGTAGTATGCCGCGACGACTGGCCCCGGAATCGCGACAATCAGACCGATGAATCTCGGCAGGAACGCGAGCACCACGAAGACGATGCCGACGCAGACCCCAATGCGGCGAGCGGCGACGCCGGTGAGCTCGGCGACGCTGATGCTCATGCCATAGGTGGTGTTCGGAACGGTCCCTGAGAGGCCGGAGAGCAGATTGCCCAGCCCGTCTGCCGCGATTGCGCCTTGGATGGACCGGAAGTCGATGGCGCGCGGCTTCCGCCAGGAAACCCGCTGGATCGCGATCGCGTCCCCGAGCGTGTCAAGCGCGCCTACGAGCGTCACCATGATGAAGGACGGTAGGAGAGCCCAGAACTCCGGCCGAAAGCTCAGGTCGACGCCGGGATGGGCCAATTTGGGCAGCCCGATCCACGGCGCCTCCAAGACCGTCGACGTGTCGTACATGCCGAATGCCAGCCGGGCGGTGAGGCAGCCAGCGACGATGCCGATGGCCGGTGCCCACAGGCGCAGGAGTCCGGAGGCCCGAAGCGGGACGAGAATCATGACCAGCAGCGTCACCCCCGCGATGACTGGGCCGGCGGCGGGCGAGGCGTCCGGGGGCACCTCGCCCAGTTTCCGGACGATGAGGGGGGTTAGGGTGATCGGGATGAGCAACAGTACGGTTCCGGCGACAGTGGGCGTGAAGATCCGCCTAAGAAAGGCCATCCTTGCCGCCAGGACGAACTGAACCAATGCAGACGCGATGATGAGCGTCGCGAGCATTCCGGGACCGCCCTGTTCGAGGGCCGTTACGCTCACTGCGAGGAACGCGCCCGTGCTTCCCATGACCAGGATGTAGCCAGCGCCAATGCGTCCCACTTTGCGCGCTTGGATCGCCGTGGTTACACCGCTTACCACCAGCGCTGCGCACACCGCCCAGGACAGGTACTCATCGCCCGCCCCGGCCACGGTGATCATCACGGTTGGCGTCAGGATGACGCTGGCGATGCAGAGGATGGCGTACTGGACTCCGAGCCCGACCGTGATCGGTAGAGGGGGTCGCTCGTCGGGCTCGTAGCGAACGTCCTGTCGTTCCATGCTTGAGCTCACTGTGATTCTTCGCTGCGACGTGGGATGGGCGACGCTCGCCGACCGAGTCGGTTTCGGATGGTGACAGTACTTGTTTCGGGGTGTGGGATCAGCTTGTCCCAGACAGCTCCGTGTCGCCGCGCACGACTGGTCCCACTCTCCAAGCGACCTCCATCGCCGAGATCTGCCGACGAGAGGAGAAACAGCACTCCGACGGCGAACGGTCGCCGCGTCTTTGCCTCCAGAATCGAACGCGGAACGTCGGTCGCTTGGCTGAGAGACTTCGGCGACTCACCGGAAGTCCCTTTTCTATAGCGACCAGCGAATCGCGGTCTCATCAATCCTGAGACTGCGTCGCGACGCCGTGCCTTCAGCCCACCATCCTACCGTCACACGTCACGTAACAAGAGACAGAGGCGCGGGAACGCGGCAACCCGCGATGACGACCGGTGCCGCAGCACTATTCGGTCGTGAAGGCTGTCGCGGTCCAGACAGAAGCGTCGCGCGAGAAGGCGAACCGACGCCTTGTCAAACACTGGGATCTGGCGAGGGGATGCCGCTCCCTCCTTCGCCCCTCAGATCTCATAGCCGCTTTCAGGGCCGCAGGCCGGCTGGGCGGCCACCGAATGCCGCATCGGATGCAACTCCTGCTGACGGACACACCACCAGCCGCGGGGAGCTACGGATTAAGTGGGTGCTGAGGCCAGTGGCGTCGGTCAGGGCGATCCCTGGGCTCTGGGAGCGGGCGGGTGCACCCCGGGATGGAATTGACCCCAGCGCCTCGCATGGCCGAAAAGCAGTGACAATCCCGACCGTCACCAGTGATGCGGGCAGAGAAAAATGGGATTGCGCAGGCGGACCTCGTTGAGCGGCTACCCGACGCGATCGGACCGCAAGTGGCCAGAACGCACTGCACGCTATTGGTCCTTGCCTTGCTTCGCGCCGTGATGGAGGCACCCGCGCGTGGCCAACCGCAATCCCGTCGAGAAGCACTTCCGCGTCAAGCTGTCAGTCGAGGATCGGCGCTGGTCGCACAGGCGGAATCGCATCGATGGCGAAGTAGTGTCGGCTATTGCACGAGGACGAACCGGGCCGCCGGCCTCTTCCCCTGCCAGCACGGCGTGAGGATCTGCATCACGTCGGCGCTCGCGATTCCCGAGACCGGGACTACCCTCGGCGGGGGAACGAGTGCAGTTCCAGAGTGCGGATTCGGTTCCTCGTCGGGGCCGTACCGCGTCACCTCGCTCACTTGTCGCCGACCGCGACCTTGCCGGCTTTGCCGAATGTGGGGATGCCCGCCGACCCGCGCTTCTCGGCGAGCGGTTCGCCTTCTTCCCGGGCTAGCTTGCTGTAGGCCCCGCATTCCCGGGGGCCTCGCCGAGCGAGACCAGGGCGACGCTGTCGGTTGTAGGTCGGACGAATGCCACCGATTGCGGTGCGAGAACCGAGAGTCTCGAATCTCTACACAACGCCTGCAACGGCTCTCGACTCCGGACGTTGATACAGTCCGGACAATCGGTCGGTCGCTTGTCGAGCGTCTCCGGGGCCCGCCGGTTCAGCGAGATCAGGCGACTGCAAGCGAGGATGCGTCGGGCCTTGGGTCGAGAACGCCTCCCCGAAACCGCAGCACATCCCGCGAGCTCACGCTGCACCGCGGCCCCGGAAGCACGACTCCCGTGAGATTGAGCGGGTCTGCGGCGCCGAGCTCGACAGGTTCATCCCCCGCCCCGCCACGCCGGACAGATCGGAGCAGCTCCAGGGCCTCGGGAAGCGCGAACTGCTCGCCGCAGTACGCCTGGGCGAACCGTCCTCCACGGATCTCGCCGCGGGCCTCCAAGCGGCGCAGTGCCTTCAGAACACCGCGCCACCGCGGAAGGACCAGCTCGCGGCGGACCATGTCTCGGTACACGATGCCCCACCTCTGCAACAGCTGCCCTGCCAAGAGCTCGTACTGGCGCTCTTGGCCGATGCCGTCGCCATGCGGCACGGCTTCTGCCTGAAGGGTCCACCTACCAGGGGCGTGCCGCGGTCGGCGAAGTCGCCCCCGCCCGGTCCCGCCCCGGCGCTTTGGATCGATCAGCGCGCGGAGGTTGTCGAATCCGTCGGCTGTCACGGAACCGGCAGCAGTCAGTTCCCAGAGAGCCTCCTCGACCTCGCTCGGGAGCCTGCCGGTCAGCCGCACCAAGTCGCTGAAGAAGCACGCGCCCCGGCGCCTCAGGCACTTGGCGACGTCTTGGGCGGGCCACGAAAGCGGCGCGTCGGAGGCCTCGGCGCCATGACGCAGGAAGGGAAGCAGCCATTCCGCATCCTCGCGGAGCACGAACGTGACCGGCGCCGAGCGAGTAGGCCGAACACGACGCCGGCGGACGCTGCCTCGCGACCGATCGGCGGTCGCTTGGCGAGCGAAGGCGGGGTGCGGGGACATCCTGCCCCACAGGACTTCGCCGGAGAGACAGAGACGGTCCAAGTGGGCCGCCTTGTAGTCCTCGACTCTTGACGGCAGGATCCCTGACTCCCACGCGGCTGCGGGAATCTCGAATCCCTGCAGCTGCCTGAGGACTTGCAGGGTGCCGTCAGTGCCATGGAGCCTTCTTCCGGGCATCACATGCTGCCAACGGAACAGGAAGCGCATGATGTCCGCGCTTGTCGCCGGCTCGATCTCGCGCCTGAGGCGGGTCAGGGTTTGACGGTGGATCCTCGCAAGGATTCTCCTGTGGCACCACTCGACCTCCGAGGATTCGGACATGTCCTTGAATCGGCCCCGCAAGACTACGCCCTCAGCTTCGAGCTGCGCCAGAGCCGCCTGAACGATGGACGCGGGAAGTTGCAGGCTTGACGCTAGGAAGCCGGCCGTGCTCGGCCCGATGCACTCGAACCAGCCGCGCAGCATTTCGGCCACGCAGCCCTGCCTGCTGTCCGGCGGCGGCCGCTGCGGAGCCACGGCTGCGAGCCCTTCCGCCGCACAGGCCTCGGGATAGATGCGCGAAGCCAGCTCGAGGCGCTCCGCTGAAACCCAGAACGCGCGGCCACCGGCCCGCATCGTGGCCGCTCTTGCCTGCGAGACCAGCGCGCTGAAGTGTCCATTCCACTCCTCGCGCTCGGGAAGCGCTACGAGCGACAGGAGCGCGTCATGCAGCTCCTCCGGGTCGCGGACTGTGCACTGGACAGTGCGCTCCACATCCTCGATCACCCGAGGGTCGAGAGCGGCGTCGGTCGCCAGGTGCTTCGCGTCCAGAGACCTCCGCATCTGGACGGCCCGGGCCCGCCGCTCCTCCAGCGGCGCGTCGTCCAGGAACGCGTAGGGGCTCGCGTTGAGGATTTCGTGACAGAACGGCGACGGCTCGGCCGTCTCGCGGACTTCGACGCTGGTCCGACCTGCCCGAATCGAGTCCAGCAAGCGGGCCAGGCCCCGCAGGTCCATCGCCTCGTGCAGGCAATTCCCGATCGTCTCCCTCACCAGCGGATGATCGGGCACGCGGATCTCGCCAGAGAGGTTCTCCGCGCAGGCAGCCTGATCCGGGAAGACCGCCGCCAAGAGGTCGTCGGACCGCATGCGCTGGATCGGAGGCGGAACTTTCCGCCCGCCCGCGAAGCGCAGGACTGCCAGCGCGCGCGAGGCGTTCCACCGCCAACGCGCCGTGAACATGGGGGAATCGAGCAGGGCTTGGGTGAGCACCCGTTCGAGGGTCGGGCCTTGGACGAATCCGAAGACCAAGTCCAGAGGAAACGAGTGCTGCTCCATGAGGGAGATCAGGACGCCGTCGTCCGTCGCGGCGGCCTGCAGTTCGAGGTTGAAGGACCGGCAGAACCTCTTGCGCAACGCAAGCCCCCATGCGCGGTTGATCCTCACACCCAGCGGGGAGTGAATCACGAGCTGCATTCCTCCCGACTCATCGAAGAACCGCTCGGCAACGATCCGCCTGGCCAACGGAACGACCCCCAAGACTCTCCGCCCCGCCGACATGTAGTCGACCAACTGTCCGGCCCCCTCTCGATCTAGGCGGCATTCCTCCATCAAGAAGCGGCACGCGCCCACCCGGCCGGATTCCCCCGATTCCAAGGCATCGACACGCTCCCTGATCGCGGACACGTGGGAGGAGAGTTCTGCCGTTCGTCCCGGAGCTTCGCCGAGCCAGAAAGGGACTGTCGGAGCCGCGCCCCGGGCGTCTTCCACGCGGATCTGGCCGGCTTCGACCCGCCGCACCCGCCATGAAGTCGTTCCCAGCAGGAACACGTCTCCGATGCTGCTCTCGACCGCGAAGTCCTCGTCGACCATGCCCACAACCCCGCCTTCCGGTTCGGCCACCACGAGGTACTGGGCGGAGTCGGGGATCGCCCCGCCCGAAGTGATCGCCGCCAGCCGGGCGCCGCGTCGCGGCCGGAGTCGTCCGTGGACGCGGTCCCTGTGAACATACGCGCCGTGGCGGCCTCGTGACGGCGCCACACCCGCGGCCACCATCCCCAGAACGTCGCCGTAGTCCTTCCGGCCCAGTGAGCGATACGGGTGCGCCTCCCTAGCCAGCCCCAGCAGTTCCTCTTCGCCCAGTTCCTCGCACGCCACGGCGGCAACCATCTGCTGGGCGAGCAGGTCGAGCGGTGCCTCCGGGATTTCGAGACGGTCCAGGTCGCCGTTCCGGATGGCGCGGACCAGCGCGGCGCACTCGACAAGCCCATCCCGCGTCAGCGGGAAGAACCGACCCTTGGGCAAGGCGCCGACCCAGTGACCCGACCGCCCGATCCGCTGAAGGGCCACGGAGATCGAGCGCGGGGACCCGACTTGGCAGACCAGATCGACCGAGCCGACGTCGATGCCGAGTTCCAAGGACGCCGTAGCCACCACAGCGCGGAGGAGGCCCTTCTTGAGGCGGTCTTCGGCCTCGACCCGCAGTTTTCGGGAGAGGCTTCCGTGATGCGGAAGGACCGCATCCGGGCTGAGTCTCTCGACGAGCCGGTGAGCGACGCGCTCGGAGAGCCGCCGGGTATTCACGAAGATCAGGGTGGTCCGGTGGGCCATCACCAGCCCGGCGAGGGTGTCGTAGGTCTCCTCCCATTGCTCGTTCGTCGCCACGGCCCCGAGGGGTTCCTGCGGCAATACCACCGACACGTCCATCTCGCGCCTGTGCCCGAACCGGACGATGTTGCATTCACGCTCGCCCGAGGCTGTCCCGCCTACAAGGAAGCGCGCGACCTCGCGCATTGGTCGCACAGTCGCCGAGAGGCCGATCCTCTGCGGCCGCCGGCCGCTTTCCGCCCGGCAGAGCCTGTCCAGGCGCGCAAGAGTGAGCGCCAGGTGCGATCCGCGCTTGTTGCCGGCGACCGCGTGGATCTCGTCGACGACCAGTGTGCGGGCAGTGCGAACGAGCGCCCGGCTGCGATCGGCGGTCAGAAGTATGAACAGGGATTCTGGAGTCGTGACCAAGACATGGGGCACCTGGCTGAGCATCTTCTGGCGAGCGTAGGCGGGAGTGTCCCCGGTGCGGACGGCCGTCCGTATGGGCTGGAGAGGAGTGCCCCGTTTCTCGGCCAGGCTGCGGATCTCCGACAGCGGCGCTTCGAGATTCTTCGCAATGTCGCTGCTGAGGGCTTTCAGCGGTGAGACGTACACCGCTTCGGTGCGGTCTTTTAGAGTCCCTCGCTGCGCACGTCGCACCAACCCGTCCAAGCAGATCAAGAACGCGGCGAGTGTCTTCCCGGAGCCCGTGGGTGCGGACACCAGAACGTCCCTTCCGGACGCGATCGCCTTCCAGCCTTCTGCCTGCGGGTCAGTCGGCTCTCCGAACTTTACTTCGAACCACTCCCGCACCAAGGGGTCGAACTGGCACCCGTTGATCACTCCGACACGCCCCGTCCTCGTGGAATCGTAACGCACGGACAAACCGCTCCGGCCATTCCTCGGGAATGGCCTACCAGGCGGTCCAGCTGAAGGCAGCCTCCATGGTCGATCCCGTCAGGCCGGGTACGGGCGGCGGCGTGTGAGCCACGCC
>JAPPMC010000235.1 GCA_028819235.1 Bryobacterales bacterium | reverse complement strand
ATCCCTCTCCCACCATGCTCAGCTCTGGCCTCTCAAAAAAGAATCGCCCTGCACACTGAGCGCTGCGCTCGCCACGGGCTGGCCCCGTTGAAGAACACCATCGCGAGAACGGGGGGCAGCCGGTCCGATTGGCGGACTCGGCGCTCCTTCCATGCCTGCTCATGCATGCGTTGCATGTAGCCCTGCACTCGCAGCGCCATGTCATATTCCACTTTGGACTGGAACTCGACAAGGATCAGCACGCGCAGCCACTCTGGGGCAGCCTGTTTCGCGGCGCGGACCTTGAGGCGCCACGCAATGTCCTGGTAGCCGGCCTCTAGCCAAGCGTCGATGGTCTCGGTCGGGAGCGGTTCCAAGGTGGAAAAGTCCATGCGCCGCAGCCACTGCTGGCCTTGCTTCATGTTGGATACCACGAAGCGGACCAAGTGCTCCACCGGCTCTTTGCACTGGAAGACAGCCTTGGACGAGCGGTCCCGATTGAGGCGGGCAAGCTTGGGCGCGACGGTCGTGTCGGGCTGACCTGACGACGAGACGCGGTTTTGTTCTTGTTTTCGATCTCTGTCACTCCCCGAAGTAACAGAACTTGATCTCACATCCTAATTATACGATATATCTTGCTTTTTCATGTGTTCTGCATCTTCATTCCTTCACGCGCTGCCATCGGACGATGAAGCGGTCCAGCTACGGGTTTCCACGTTCCAGTCAGCCCGAAAATGCGAGTTCCCCGTGCCTTTCGGCTGCCACCGCTGAGCGGATCCAGAACTTTATAGCAAGTCTTCCGCTCCTAGTCCGTCAACAGAAAGAGGGGCTCCGTCGCTATCCGCTTCCCACGCCCGAGCAGGACCTCCGCTTCGACCTGTAGCACCCGCAAACTCGGGGTTGACAGAGCGTTAGATCGTCCTCGGCTTGTCGAACACCGGTCTCTTAGGTGCGGCTTGGCGCGCTGCCATCTGCAGTTAGCGCTCTGGCCCGTCTTCCGTGCGCATCGCGGCTCGCTGCCGGAGTTCGCTCCGCAAGCGATCGGCCAGGCCACTGGCCTCACTGGCAGCTTTGCGGCCAGCCTCAGCCATCTGCGGCTTCGCCCGCTCCCATGCCTGCTCGACCTTGGGCTTGGCCCTTCTCAGGCCATCTTCAATCTCAGGCTTGGCTTTGGCCCATGCTGCTTCGGCTGACGGCTTGACCTTGTCTTCGTAGATCTGCTTGGCAGCCTCACGCACACGCGGGTCCGAAGCCGCCTTATGTACCGCATCCGCCAGCAGCTTCTTCAGGAATGGCATCCAACCGTATGCTAGCAATCGCCGCCCGCGGCGCGATTCGATCGGACCTTCTCGAGAAACAGTTCGTGCAGGCGGGTGTCCCCCGTCAGCTCGGCGTGGAAGGTCGCCGCCAGATGGGGGCCCTGCTCGACAAGGATTGGGTCGGCACCATCGCGAAGAAGGACATCGACGTCCGGCCCAGTGGCGCGAATGATCGGCGCCCGGATGAAGACTGCCTCCAACGGTCCGGTCGCTGTGCGGGCCGCGAACTCTGGTTCGGGATCCACCCATCGGATGGAGCTGTCTACTTGCCGTCCGTAGGCGTTGCGCTCGATGGTGATGTCAACTGCGCCGAGCGATGGTTGCGAAGGGTTCGAAACCTTCCGTGCGAGCAGGATGGCGCCTGCGCAAGTTCCAAGGACAGGCCGCGTTCGGGCGAATCTCTGGAGCGCGTCCCACAGTCCCTCGCTCTCTAGCAAGATCAGGTTTGTCGTGCTCTCGCCGCCGGGAAGGACCAATCCTTCAACCTCTTTGAGCTGGCGCGCGTAGCGCACCTCGACCGGCTCCGCCCCGAGGCGCGAAAGTCGGGCCGCATGGGCGGCGAAGTCCCCCTGAAGGGCAAGGACGCCAATCCTCATCCGGTCCTCCACACGGGCGGCACGGCCCGTATGCAGTCTGGGTCGGCTGGCCTACCAGCCGCGTGTCTGCAGTAGCTCGCTCTCGTCAAGCTTGGCTACGTCCAGGCCGGGCATCGGCTTCCCAAGGTCCTCGCACGCCTCAAGCAGCTTCTCGGGATCGCTGAAGAAGGTGGTCGCCTTAACGATCGCCGCCGCCCTGCGTTCTGGATCCTCGGACTTGAAGATGCCGGAGCCTACGAAGACTGCTTCGGCCCCAAGGCTCATCACCAAGGACGCATCGGCAGGCGTGGCAATCCCGCCAGCCGAGAAATTCGGCACGGGCAGGCGGCCTTCCTTCGCCACCCACTGGACCAGTTCTAACGGCGCCTGCATATCCTTCGCATGCCCCGCGATCTCGTCGCGTGAGGCTACCGTCAGCTGGCGGAGCTGACGCTGGATCGCGCGCATGTGACGCACGGCCTCGACGATGTCCCCGGAGCCCGCCTCGCCTTTGGTCCGGATCATGGCTGCGCCTTCAGCGATGCGCCGGAGCGCCTCGCCCAAGTTGCGCGCTCCGCAGACGAAGGGCGCCTTGAACGCGTGCTTGTCGATGTGGTGCGCCTCGTCCGCGGGCGTCAGCACTTCGCTCTCGTCGATGTAGTCCACTTTGAGGGCCTGAAGCACCATGGCCTCCGCGAAGTGGCCGATGCGCGCCTTGGCCATTACCGGGATCGAAACGGTCTCCATGATCTGGCGCATCTTCTGGATGCTGGCCATGCGGGCGACGCCGCCTTCTTTGCGGATGTCCGCTGGCACGCGTTCGAGCGCCATTACCGCGACGGCGCCTGCCTGCTGTGCGATCTGAGCCTGACGGGCATCCGTGACATCCATGATCACGCCACCCTTCAGCTGCTCAGCCAAGCCAACCTTGAGTCGAAATTCGTCCGTCAGAAACATGGTGTTGCCATCCAACCCGGAGTGTTCCGGCCCAGCCGGACACCCCCCATCACATCCTAGCGAATTAGCGCGTTCCGGGCGAGGGTTGCGCTGGTTCCGCTACACCTCAGGTCGCCCGTATGCCAAAGCATCGATCACACGCGCCTTACGTCAGTCGCTTGAGCGATGGGAAGGCAGGCTCGCTCTGGGCAAGATACCGGGGTAACGGGGCCCGAGGGCCGTCACGGCCTCGAATACACCACGAACCACTTGTTCTCGCCGAGCGTGAAGTACTCCTCGGCGGGCTGGAAGCCGGCTTCCTTCATCCATGCGGTCACCTGATCCTTCGTCATCCTCATGTGCCTCTGGTCGCCGCCTCGGTGAATGTCGGTGCGCTCGATCACCGCAATCCGCCCGTCAGGCTTGACGTAGCGTGCTAGGTTCTTGAGATAGCCTGCGCGGTCTTCGACATGGTGCAGTACGTCGTGGAAGAACGCCAAATCCACATCTTGGGCGGGCAGGCTGGGGTCGCCGAACTCACCCAGGACGGCCTCGACGTTCTCTACTCCCTCCGTATCGGCCCTCTGCGCGATGTGGTCCACCAAGCCCTGATTTACCTCCACCGCATAGACCTTGCCCCCGGGCACAACCGAGCGAGCCAGCGGCAGGCTGAATGCTCCCGTGCCGGCCCCGATGTCGGCCAAGACCTGACCGGGCTTCAGCCGGAGCAGTTCGAGGACGCGGTCAATGTTGAGCCCCTTGATGCGTTCGGGCCGATCAAGCATCTGGATCCACTGCTCGGCGGACCGAGCCCCAAGCTGGGCCGCCGCCGGCTGGGCCGTAGCGATCAGGCAAGCCACTGCAACGAGCCCCGCTGTGCTCGACCACCTCTTACGGATCGGGTTGTTCATCGCTGTCCTCTCATTCCTATTCCGTTAGTCAGGTGCGGTCCTGCCTTGCCGACTTCGCGCAGAACCCACCCGACGGCCTAGTATGCCACCTTCCGGTGCAGCCGAATCTCCATCTGCCGGAGACCAACTCTCACCTCCTGAAGTTGCGCCCACCACGCTATCGCGCAAGCTGGGCGCTGGCGATGGCGCCGCCATCGTCGTGTCCAACGTCATCGGCAGCGGAATCCTCATTGTGCCCGCCTTCGTCGCCGATCTGGCGCCGAGCCCGTGGGCCATGCTCGGGGTTTGGCTCCTCGGGGGGGCACTTGCATTCGCTGGAGCGCTGGGGTACGCGGAACTGGCGACGCTGCGGCCACGGGCTGGTGGCGAATATGTCTACCTCCGCGCGGCCTATGGTCCTTTGGCCGGCTTTCTGACCGGATGGACATCATTCGTCGCCGGATTCTCTGGGGCCATCGCGGCGGGCGCCGTGGGCATCGCCGGAATACTGGGGCGATTCCTTCCTTTCGCGGCGGACTCGTCGCCCATCTACTCGCTCCCTCTCCCGTTCGTGTCGCTCACGCTGTCGCCGCAATCCGTTGTGGCCCTTTGCGTGATCGCGGCGCTGTCAGCCGTCCACAGCGCGGGCCTCGGGCCCGGTCGCATGGTGCAGAACGTGCTGGCAGGAGCCAAGGTCGCTGTCTTGGCGGCGGTCGTCGCCCTCGGGTTCTCTTTGGGCCAGGGCAGTTCGCAGAACTTCTCCGGTGGAGATGCGGTTGCCCTAGGGCCTTGGGCCCTCGCCCTGATTCCGGTAATGTTCAGCTACTCCGGGTGGAATGCCGCGGCGTATGTGACCGAGGAGATCCGAGACCCGGGCCGCAACATCCCCAGAGCATTGCTGGTGGGCACGGCAGCGGTCGTTCTGCTCTATCTGGCCCTAAACCTAGTATTCCTGTACGCCATTCCAATCGGCGAGTTCCCCGGCCAGGCGGTGCGCATCGGCGATGCCGCAGTCGAGCGTCTCTTCGGAGCCGGGGCGGCCAGCGCATGGTCGGCGGCCTCGATCGTGATGATTCTCGCCAGCATCAGCGCCATGGTGCTTGCGGGACCGCGCGTGTACTACGCAATGGCCCGCGACGGGCTGTTCTTCAAAGCGGTCGCGCGAGTCCACCCACGATCGCGCACTCCGGTCTTCGCCATCGCGGCGCAAGCTGCATGGAGTGGGCTCTTGGTCCTTACGGGGACGTTCGAGCAGCTTATCGAGTACACGGGCTTTGCGATCGTCCTCTTCGCAGGCACGGCTGTGCTGGCGGTGTTCGTCCTCCGCCACCGTCGACCTACGGATGTCCGACCGTTCCGCACGTGGGGCTATCCGGTAGCGCCGCTTTTCTTCGTGGTGGCCAGCTTCCTGATCGTGGTCAACGCGATCTGGGAGAGGCCCGGCACTTCGGGCGCCGGCATTCTCGTAATTGCGCTCGGAGTGCCGCTGTACTTCTGGATGCGTGGCAGGAGACCTGACCGCCGGTAGCTTGATTCCCGCCTGGCGAATCCGGCACGGGCGGCTTCGGTGGGCTGGCCCGACCGCGTCGTATCTGCGCTGGGACGCCAAAGAACTGGGCAACGAGGGCCCCGGCGCCGGTAGTATGCTGCTATGTCATGCCGACGGGTTCGGACCTATTCGTGCGCAGTCTGCGCAGCCAGGGCGTAGATCGCCTTTTCACGCTGGTTGGAGATCACCTCAACGACGTGCTGCAGGCGGCCGCGAAGGACGGGATTGCCGTTTACGATACCCGCCACGAGTCTGCGGCCGTGCACATGGCCGATGGCTGGACTCGACTGACCCGGCAGTCGGGCGTCTCAATCGTGACCGGCGGCCCCGGGCACGCCAATTCCATTGGGGGCATCGCCGCTGCGCAAATCACCAGCGTTCCGGTCCTGACGGTGAGCGGAATGAGCGACTCTTCTGCCCGAGACCGGAACGCCTTCCAGGACATGGAGCAGATCCGACAAGTTCGGGGCATCACGAAGTACGCCGCTGTCCCCGCGCAGTCCGGCCAGATCCCGTTCCACGTCAAGCGCGCCTTCCTTGAGATGTGGCGGGGCCGGCCCGGGGTCGCCCACCTCAGTATTCCCGTCGACCTATTCACGCAGCGCAACGACTCGTATGCAGCGATTCCTGACGAACGCGTCGAGATCGCCCAAGGCGGCCCGTCCAGTTCAGCCGTCGATAGGGTTGTTGACCTGCTCGCGGGATGCGAGCGGCCCGTAGTGATTGCCGGCTCGGGAGCGTACTGGTCCGGCGCGGAAATCGAGTTGCGGGGATTCGTGGAGTCCGCTAACGTCCCGCTCTTCACGACGAACCTAGCCCGAGGAATGGTCTCTGATGACCATCCGCTTTGCTTCGGATACGCAGACGGGACCATCAACCCCGGCGCGGTCAACGCGCTGCGGCAGGGCGATCTCGCGATCATCGTCGGTAAGAGGGTCGACTTCGGACTGCGAATGGGCGGCCCCCGCCTGTTCGCGCCCGGGGCGAGAACGGTCCAGATCGACGTTTGCGGGAGCGAACTGGGACTGAACCGCTCACTGGAACTGGGAATCCAGGCGGACGCCAAGACCACGCTTGCGGAGCTTTGCGATGTCCTCTCCTCTCGTCCTGTCCCCGACCGCTCGGAATGGCTGCAAGAGGTGCAGCGCGGATGCGACGCGTACGCCGCGAAAGTGGCCAAGGAGGCGGCTGCCCCGATGGTGCCGATGCATCCGTTGCACGTCCATCAGGCGTTGCGGGAAGTCCTCCCTGAGGATGCCACCGTCTGCTGGGACGGCGGCGACTTCGTGCACTGGGGCCGCTACGTTCTTAGCGCCCGTCAGCCCGGGCATTGGATGCGTCTGGGCTCCCTCGCGGGTCTGGGCGTCGGCCTGCCCATCGGACTCAGCGCCCAGATCCTTCGTCCCGACTCGAAGGCGGTCGTAGTCACCGGGGACGGCTCTCTGGGCTTCTACATCGGCGAGTTGGACACGGCCGTGCGCCACAACCTCCCAATCGTGGTCATCGTTGGCAACGACGCCGGCTGGGGGGTGGAACGGGTGCTGCAGGAGGGCTTCTACCCGGAATCGGACACAGTCGCCTGCGAGCTTCGGAGCACGCGCTACGATCTGGTCATGAAGGGCTTCGGGGGTGACGGTGCGCACGTCCGGTCGCTCGAAGAACTGCGCCCCGCTCTGAAACGGGCCTTTCGCAGCGAGAAGCCTTTTCTGGTGAACATTGAGATCAGCGGCGTCGGGTCTCCGTTCACACGTGACCAGCTGGTCCACCGCCAGCAGTAGTTCACGCGTGCCGCTTCGGTTTTTGGCAACCGCGGCCTTGGGTGCTGCACTCTTCTGCTTCGGAGCCGCGCAAGCTCCGTTATACGAACCGCCAGACGAGAGATTGCCCCGGTCCGTGGCCCCGCAGCCGATCCCCTTCGACCATTCCCTGCACATGCGCAATCGCATGGCTTGCGCCGACTGCCACCCAGGAGCGGCCGACCGAGAGCGTGCAGGGCTGCCCGGACGCGACGACTGCATGGTGTGTCATCAGACCATCTCCTTAGAGAGCGCGGCTGTCC
The DNA here is from genome assembly GCA_028819235.1 of Bryobacterales bacterium. Lineage (GTDB taxonomy): Bacteria > Acidobacteriota > Terriglobia > Bryobacterales > UBA6623 > VXMF01. Next base: position 59,297 of record JAPPMC010000235.1, on the reverse strand, counting down.
GGGGCCTCGCCGCGATGCCTCCCGGCGAGGCGATCGATTGGGTGCGGGTCTACCAGGTCCCAGGATTTGCGTTCTTCAGCCACCGGGACCACGTTCCTAACGGCGTGGGGTGCGAGCAGTGCCACGGGCCGGTTGGCGAGCGGAGCGTTCTGTCCCAAGAAGTCTCGGTCAACATGGTGTCCTGCATGAACTGCCACGCGGAGCGCGATGTCTCGAATGAGTGCTATCTGTGCCATGACCTGGGACAGTAGGCCTGCGCATTCTCAGGGGATGCGCGGCGGGATCGGCTGGCAAGATGTCGTGCTTGGTGTGACGATCCTTGGCACCAGCCGCCCACATGCGGCACTTCAGCTGTGATGCATACAGGCAGCGAACGTCTCGGGGGAGGATCCAACGGCTCCGGGCTGCCCACCACAGTCGGGGCGGTGGTTTGGGACATCTGCCGGCACCCGTGGGACCACCTCCTCCGTCGCTGGAACTGGAAGGCCGCCTTAGTTAGCGTCGCGTGCCGGGGGGCTCTGTTCTTCGCCGTGAACGCGACGGTCGGCTGGGATAGCGCCATGCGGGCCTTGGTCACCGAGCTGTTGTATCGCGCACCGATGGTCGGCACGTTTGCTGCGGTCTCGCAGTCCTTCCGGAGAGTGCAGCCTGCGTGGGCCGCTGCCGGACTGATCATGGTGGCGATTCCTGTGATGGCACATCTGATCGAGTTCACGATGCACTGGTGGCGGGGCACGGCGCGCCTCGCCGAGAGCGTCGCAGCATCCGTGGCGTTCTCAATGCTCACCGTGCTGACGACCTACTTGTTGCAGCGGCGCGGGCTGATGGTGGTGGGCGCGGACGGCAAGCCGTTCGTGGCGGACGTGCTATTGGCCCCGCAGGTGCTGGTGGAGGTCTTCATTGCCAAGCCCGCGGCCAGGTTCAGGAAGTCTCTCTTGGGGGCCGCGGCTGCGTCCAAGGGAGATGTCCGCGGCGAGTGAGGCGGATGGTGAGGTGTTGGCAAGGGAAGATCCGGCCTTCGGCACGAACGGCTCATGTCATTCGGAAAAGACATCGAGGGCGCTGCGAATGAGGCTGTCGCAGTGGCCGCACCGCTCTGGCGGATGCGTCACCGAGATGCGCGCCCGTTGCCATTCGATTCACGCGATTCATTGGCCCGTCCCCGAGGTCAGAGTGTCGGCGGCTCCCCTTCCGTTGGGGCATTCCGGGCCTCCACCCTGAAGCTTGGAAAGTGGGTTACATCGAATGATGGACGAGCCAGCATGAATCAGGGACTAATAGGCGCAAGTGCCCCTCCCGTTCGATCGGTTGGACTGCAACTCAATCCAGTGGAAGCAGATGCTGACGCTGGCGGATGGGGTTATCGCAGATGGAGCGCCAACATGGGCCGCTGGGCTGTGCACTGCTCCAGAATCGCAGCCGAATGCCCAGCCTTCGATGTGAGCCCTTATCATTAGTGTGATGCTGCCAGTTACCCGGGAGTCTGGGCCTCCCTGGTAAGCGGCGACAGGACGTAGGTTATGGACAAGCGTGACCCGGGACACCTGACTTGGGCAGACCGCATGAGGGCTGAGGGCTACGCCCAAGGCTACGCGGATGGCTTGGCTGAGATGCTTGCGGAATCTGCAGGCAGGAATGGAAGTAACCGTCTGGCACGGGGCCTGCAGCCATCGCCCCGTGCCGGGTCGGCACCGGCAGCTTCGGGCCGTCAATTCAACGGAGCGGATGGCTCGCCGCGTACGCACAGCTGGGTGCGCATTGGGCAGTGGCTGGTCGCCGACGACGGAGGCGAAGCGGTCGTCGCGAGGCTTCGCCAACCTTAGTGGGAGACCGATTCGTCCAATCTCGCTAGACAAGGCCGTCCATTTCTGCGTGCGCCTTGGAGCTGCTCGTCCGCCAACACCTAGGGTTCCATCCCCGGCTTCCGATTTAGCCCGACCGCGCCAGGGGGCGGATGGTGCGGCGCGAGCGGATCCCGTGCCCCTCGGAACGCAGGACGCCCACCGGACGCCGCCCGCCGGGAAAGCTGTCCCGCGACCCCGCTCAGGCAGACAGGGCCAGGGCTCGGCGCAGCCGACGCAAGACGTCTCGAGACTCGTCCGTCGCCTCCGTCGGCACGCATTCCACCAGCATCCTCATGGCTTCCATGTCGCCCGTGTACCGGTTCTCTCGCTTTTTGTGCACCTCGTCCGTCTTCGTGCAGACCAAGGTCTGTGACACTCCCTGTTGTTCGGTCTTGCAGTCGATAAAGACCGACTCCCACCCGATAACGTCCTCCAAGTGGGAGCGCACATCCCAAGGTCGCTTGAAGCGCACGACGCGCTCGGTCGCGGACTTGCAGAACGAGGCGAGTCTCTTGCATTCTGCGCAGTCGCACCCTCCCGGGGCCTCTGTTGACCAGTTGTCCGGGCCGGGCGGCGGAACGGAGCTTCGGGCTAGCAAGTGGTCGGCCGAGTGCTGCCACAGCATCAACTGCGCAGCCGAGTCCCCTTCCTCGACTGAAGCGGGGCGCAGCCTTCTGAGGGCCTTCGGCACATCCCGGCAAGGGTTCGCGTGATGGCTCAGTTTCCGCACAAGTGCCGCTGTGTGGTCTGTCTCTTGGCGCAGGCCCAGCAGTTGTCCCGCCCACAGCAGTGCGAAGATCGCGCCGCCGTCGAGCACAAGGTCATCCCACCAAGCCGGCTGCGGGTGCTCGGCGATCTCCTTCAGCCGAGAGTTCACGCGCCGGTAGGCTGTGGACGCTTCTCGGCGAAGGACGTTCCAGCGAACAGTGTTCGCCTCAAACCCCGACGCTTGAGCGAGGCATGCCAGCAGTCCGAACGGGCCTTCAAGCCCGTGGTTCGCGTGGGCCCGAAAGAAGTTTCTGAGGAATTCTGATAGGTCTTCGGGCCGGATCGTGCGCAGAGCGGCGACAAGGGGCTCATTCAGGTCTTGGTGGTAGTCCCGCCGCCCAACTACATTCAGGAATCGTGCCGTGAGGGCCGGATCGCCGGCGGTGGACAGCAGCTTCAGCGCCCTTCGCACGGCAGCGCCCTTTCCGTCCATGATGGAATCGGAGCGGGAGATGATCGCCCGGTCTGCGGCGTGCCACGCTTCGATCAGTCGGCTCACATAATCCGCTGCCATGATCCGCCGCTCGCTCGGATCGGAGTGGCGCTCCAATTTCCGAAGGGCGAAGCTGGCGGCGTCTTGTATTCGTCGGCCCGCGAGGATGTCGAAGGTCCGGGCTCGCGGCCACACTGTGATTGCTGCCACTTGGTAGATACGACTGAGCGTGACGCCGGAATTTCCCGTGGCTTCCAGCAGGGTCTTGCGGTATGGCTCCAAGCCGTCCAAGGCGCCCCGAGGCAGGGCTTCCCCATCTTCGACCGGAATCTGAGTGCCTCCGGCTAGCAGCCCGCTGCCCCCGCAGGTCTTCGGAGTGAACCAAGCGGTCACGTCGTACATCTCGAAGATCGAGTAGTCCTCATCGGTGACGTCCCTCTCGCGTTTGCCGTGGTCGTGGTAGTCCGATTCACTGGCTCCTTCCTCCCGGATCCGAAGCGTGCCAAGGCATACTTCGCATCCCTTCCGCCGGGCTGCCGATCTCAGTGTTTCCGCAAGTGCCCGGTCAACGCCCTTGAGCCCTTCGAAGGAGAGCCCGTCCAGGCTGTAGGCGTGGTCCAATAGCCAAACCAGCTTGCTCGGATCGCCCTCTTCCCACTGCTGCTCTGCCAACGCTTGGAGGACCTCCGCCGTTTCGCGGACTTGCCGTGAATAGTCGGGGGTCGACTTCGGGGCACCCTGTTCCGCGATCACGTTGAAGACCAGCGAGGCCCTGTTGCCCTTGACGACCCTCTTCGTTCGGTGCCGGCAGTCGGCGTAGAAGACTGCGTAAGGCAGTTCGCCCAGATCGTCGACGCACAGGTCGATGGTGACCTCCTCCTGCCCGTGTCTCACGACTATTTCTCCGCCCTCGCCTTCGACCGGCAGGGATACCACTAGCGTTGCGACCATCCGGTCTTCCTTCTCGGTGTCGCGGTGCTCGGCGAAGAAACCGCCCTCTTCGTAAACCAGCAGTTTGTACGGCTTTGCGTTGATGCCGCTCCTCGGAAGTCCCAAGCCCTTCGCCACAAGGTCCAAGATTCTGCTCAGCGTCGCGTCCCATCTGGTGCCGCTCAGCTCAAGGTCGTTGGCGTCGATCTGCCAGCAGTCCCTTACGGACCTGTCGGTGATGGTGTCAGGCCCCCGGCCGTACGGGGCTCTCTCGGCCACGGAGATCAAGTCCTCTACTTGCCGCTCGAGGATCGGGTAGGCAATCTTCCCCACGCCCTTCACCCTCACTTGCGGAGGGATCGATTCGAGCCTGCCGGAGGCCACGAAGTCCCCGGGCCGGTCGATGGTCCGCAAGATCTCCTCAAGGCGCAAGTGTGAGGTGTTGTATTCGATCTCGGGGGCGTTCATCTGGTGTCCCTCAGGTCACTGCCCTTTTTGCCTCCAGCCCGACGCTTGGCCGAGGCCACGTGCGCGGCGCCGACCGTGGCTGGCTCGCGATGTTCAATCCCGGGCTGGAGTGTGCCACCGCCAATAGACTGCCCCGCGTGCGCCTCTGCCGCGATTGGCTATCGGAACTCGCGGCCAGCGAGGCGTCAGAGATGAGACGAGATCCATTCTTGGGCGTCGCGATTCGCGGCGCTGATGCGCCCAACGTTCTCGGCGTCTGGCCTCTCCATCTCGTCCAGCAGCCCGCGGCGGCGCGCCTTGTTGCGCTGATAGGCGCCGCACAAGTGAAAGCCGACACATCCGGGGTTCTCCAAGAGCCCCTGCAGCACGCTTGCGTACCATTCCCCGTCATTCGGGCGAAATCCGTCCGGGGTTTGTGGCGTGCCGATGCCTGCTGCATCCGCCAGGAGCACGGGCATACCGGTCTTGCCGTGCCAGTCTTCGAGGTGCGTGAGCGGATCGCGAAAGTCCTGGAACGACAGCACGTCCACATGGGGCCTCGCGCTCTCAACGATCTCCGTCGCCAGCGGCGCATTCGCCTCGTAGCGGTCCCCCAAGATTAGGTGGTGCGGGTCATGGCGGCGGATCGCATCGCGGGTCACCTTGTAGTAGTTGCCGGCCAATCGGGCGAGCTCCCGCCGTCCTGACTCGGACTTCAGGCGATCAGGCTCGAAGATCGGGCCCCTCCATTCATTGCGCTCGCGAGTGTGCAGCCAAGTGGGGCAGTCGCTGTAGAAATAGCCGATGAGGTTCTTCTCGTCCCGCAGCACGGCACAGTGAGAACGGGCGACGTAGTCCACCCATTCCTCCCACTCAGTGCTGAGGAAGTCAAAGTGGCGCGTGTGTTGCTCCCATTGGTGGGACTCCATGAACGGCAAGAGGTGGCAGAACGGCATGTCGAGCGCCCGGTACTCGTCGATGGTGAACGAGCGCGAATGCCTCCACTGCCTCACGGTCACCTCTTGGACCCAGCCGACCGAATTGAAGCCCCACTGCTTGAGGTTGGGGACGACCGACTCTCGGATCCACTTCGCCGTGCTGCCCCCGTAGCGCTCCCTCCACAGGTGGACGTTCTCCGGATAGCGGAGGCTGGCGGGATCGATGTGGTTCAGGCCCAGGGAGAAAAATGGATCGCCGGCCGGGGTGATGAGCCACCAGCGGCCTGTCCTCTGGCCAAGGGTGAAGAACCCCTCGGGCGCGGCCTGCGTTGTCTGGGCCGCCAGAGGTCGGTGGCTTTCGGGAAGGGCCAAGGCCCCAGCGAGAAGAGATCGACGTGTGAGTAACATTCTTGAGGGCAGGGCGGGATAGGCGTGCCCTTGGGCCGTAGGTCACCCCCTCGGCCCCGCCACCTGTAGCGTACACGGCGGTGCCGCACGCCTTAGACGGTCGGCGCGATACTGGTTCAGGCAGCGTTGCAGGTGCCCGACAGGTTCGATAACCGAAGTAGTCTGCTGGTCCGAAGCTACTAGGCTGGAAGGTCTGCAGAAAGCGAGCAGGACCGGCTCGATGATCGGTCGGTACATTGTTGAGGCTCGACAAGTTAGCAGGATCGGCAATCTGCATAGGGAACTTGCGGACTCAAATTCGCAGGAGCTCATAAGCTCATAGTTGAGTCCGGTCTGGCCGGACGTGCGATGCAGGCTGAAGTCCGCACCCAACCTGTCGGTATGCAGCAGCAGTTCGGGGCCCTCACGGCCACGGAGTGGCGGATGCGCCCAGCGTCGCCTAATGGTGTGCCGATCAGATTCGCGGAAGTCCCGGCGTCGCGGTACTGGCGGGCGATCTTGGAGACCGGCACGGAGTCGGTAAGGGCGAGGACGGTCTGGTCTCGTCAGCAATCGCGGTCGAAGCTCTCGGCTAGCAATGCGAACCAGCAGCTCTTGCCGGCTGCTGGTTTGGCTGACCCACACGGCAATCGGCCGGCCGCTAGCCGGAACTGCAGTTTTCGCGACAGAGTCTTAGCAGCGTCCGTGCGCAGAGGCCGACCGTGCTGCGGATCGGGCAGCTAGGGGGGCCAGTTAGTCCTTGCGGCAAAAGCCTCTCCAACGGCGGGCCAGCGATCCTCTGTCACCTTGATGTCGGGCTGATGCGGTCCGGCGTGAGCCGAGACCGGATAAGCTGCCAGAGCCCGTTCCGGTTTCAATTCGATTTGTTCCCTGTTTGTTCCAAGAGTCGTTTTCGGGGCACAATTCCGCCCCGTTTCCGCCCGTTCTCGGGCGCTGGCTTCGGCTCCCGCCTGCTCAGGCCGCCCGGCGATGGCGACTCAGCCCCCGCCGGACTGCCTCGTTGTGTTGCAACTTCGCACGCTTTCCTGCCCGGATCAACACTCCGATCCGATGCACGTTCGCCGCCAGCATCCCGCGCGCCACCACCTATTCAAATCGTTCCTTCCCCTTCTCTCTCACCCGGTCCAACCCGCCCTGCTCCAGATTGTTCGCCGCCGATTCCACCCCGGCGTGCGCCCGGCGCGCTTCCCCAAACCAAGCCTGCGATTCGCGCGCCTGATCCGCTTTCGACAGCTTCCCCCGCTTCGGCAGCACTGCCTGCTCCACCACCTTCCCCAAGGCGTCGATGTTCGCTCGGCTCGAGGACCCCTTGTCGAAACTGAGCGTGCCGACCTCCGGCCACTCCTGCTTCAGCGCTTCCGCCAGCTCCGTGGTCACTTCCGCGTCCTGCTCGCTCCACAGGCAGCGCCAGCCCAGCACGAACTGCTGCCCGCACTCCGCGATCGCCACCGGCACTCCCAGCTCCACCGGCTGGCCCGCCTTGCCCTTCGACACCCAGCGCGTGTCATCCTCGTGGATCGAGAACACCTTCTCCTCGTGCGGAATCTTCTCGCCCTTCAACAGCCGCCGCCGCAGTTGGTCCGCCTGCCTCTCGGCGTGCCCGACCAGCTGGTCCAGATTCTGAAGGTTGGCGTTCCCCAGTCCCGCCGCGACCAGCCGCTGCCGCGACTCTTGCACCCGCCGGCCCACCTACCGGGCCACTTGCAGCAGGCCCTTCACGAGCACGTCGCGGTTCTTGCGGCGATAGTCCCGCCTCAGTTGCCGGTAGCGCTTCTCGACCTTCCCCTTCCAGTGCGCCTCCTGCCTCCAGCCAGCCACGCGGGCAGCGCCGCACTGGAAGGCGGCTTCCCGCACCATGCCCCCCAGCGCGTCCCGCAACAGCCGGTAGTCCGTGGGGTACACCACGTTGGTCTCGACCACGTAGCTGTCGCAGCGCGCCCGCAGCTGCTCGCCCTCTTGCCAGCCCGTCAGGCGCAGCCCCTCCCGAACCATCCTCCAGCGCAGTACAATCGGCGACCTCGTGCGGATCTGGCCAGGAGTCCGTATCGGGGCTGGTGCCGAAGTGAGGAGTGACGTCGAAATCACCGAGCACACACACACCAACTACGAGGCGAAGATCGCCCAGCGCGTCACGATCGGGAGCTCCGTAAGGATTGTCAGTGGCAATTGGCCAATGAACGCGGGGTCTGCGCCGCCACAAGGACCTGTCCAAGGCCATTCATCCGACGGCCTCGAGGGCACTGGACGCCGAACAAGCGCAGATGAGGCCGACCTCATGAGAACTCAGCGAGCCAACGCCCCGCCCCCGCTCCGGTCGCTCCGCTCCCTCCACGGGAACCGGGGCGCAGTGTGCCATTTTCGATGCCCATTGACAACGCAGCAGGTCAAGGGGACTGTGTCGACGTGCTCAGAGATGTTCAAGATGCAGAAAGGGTCGCTTCCAGCTCAGCAAGCTGGCCAAGCTATTCCAGCGTTGACGGGCTACCCAGTGCACCACCGCCTCCTGCACGGTGGGCAGGTGTCCGACCAGTGCGCGTTGCTCCGGGGCCATGCGCAGGCGGCGACCGCACTTCCGAGGCAATCCGACACAATGATGGCAGCAGACCACTTGGGTCGAGTGCGAGACCTCGTCGGCACTCCCGACGTGTGCAGATACTTCCCGCACGGGAAGGTCCTGCCCACCCGCTCATGACTATTCGTCACCGGCAATACCCTTCGCTAGACTGTACTTGTTACTCGGACTTTCATGAACTGAGTAGCCTTTCTCGGACTCGGGACTCGACGGGGACTTGCTGACCCCCGTGCGAACCGTTATGCTGAACCTGCATTCTCTCTGATGCGATCGAACTTGACGCGGTTGATGGGGGCCATGCTATGACCCTAACGCTTCGATGTTATGCATATGGGCGCGGAAGCGCATGGCAGGCCATCTGCATTGACTTCGATATTTCTGTTTACGGGCGATCTCTGGAGGAAGTCAAGGACTTTCTCAAGTTGGCCGTAGAGATGCATCTAAGCGCAGTTGCCGAAGTTCCCGTCGAGGACCAGCACCGACTCCTCAATCGCAAGACCCCTTGGTACGTCCGTGCCAAGCTCGCCTTCTTGGCATCGTTGCCATGGAACCGCCTTAACGGCAGGCAGTCGGAAGTATTCCCAATCTCCGTCCCGCGATTGAAGTACGCCTAGCGGAACAAACGCCTCGGAAGGCCGGATTGTCGGCGGATGTTTGCCAACGTACCGTTGGGGATGTCGTCGCCTCTTCGTCCCACCAACGTCACAAGCTTCGTGCCCCCGTTCTTCACCGAACGTTTGTACTGGCTGTGTCCCCCTGTCTGCCGGTCTCTGACGAATCCGTGCTTGGACAAGATGCGCTCAACTTGGCGGACCTTCACGGCACTCTGCTCCGACGACGCTGACCTGAGGATCCCTGCGAAGATGACGGCACGGCGTATGTACTCCTACCCTGTCGGCCCAGTCATGCTGCCGCCTCTGGCCCCTTGGGATCACCTTCCTCGCACTTCCACCGGTAGACACTCGGCCTGCTTCCCGTCCCTTGGTGGACGACTAGGAGCTTCTTCTCGCGAGAGAGCTTCCAGAGGCACGCGGAAACGCTTCGGGCTGTCTGTTCACTGACAGGAAAACCCGTGCCCTCGAGATGAGCTACCATCTCCCGGGTAGTCCACTGTTTCTCGGGCTGGCTCTCACAGGCCTCGATCACCTTGCTCCTAAGTGTTCCGGGACGACCCTTGCGCGTCCGCTGGGTCGGCGTCTGTCTCTCCTCCTCCTGTCGTCCCAAGATGCCGACCAAGTCCGCGGCCAAGTCACCTTGTTCATACCTCGCAAGGAGCGTCCGCATGGCGCGCACGGTCTCCTTGTCGCTTTTGTATCGCCGCTCGACCGCCTCCTCAAAACGATCCACTAGCGCCTTGTTCAGCGAGATTTCCATATTGAAACTATACAACACGGGACCGTCTTGCCGCAAGCAGGGAGATGCGAGATGCTAAACAGCCGCCCAGTGTCCCTTGCTTGACCCTTGGCTGACGCGATGCGATAAGGGCTGCGTGTCCGCCCGCACCCCGCATCTCTCCAGCCAACTGGTGGGGGAGAGAAATAGATACGATTCTTCGATAGTGCGACGCTTTCAGATCCGGGATGTTGTGGCGCATCTTCCCTAGAATGGCATTGCGCAGCATTGGCGTGTTGCTCTGCGTCGTGAGCGGACGGCAATGCCTTGGTGGGAAATGTCCACCTCGGGAAGGAACGGACGAGCTTTCAGAAGAGGGTGTTGCACTTGGCACCACTTGACGCATCCAGAAGGCCATCGGCTGTCGTCTCGTCATGCTTCGAGACTTCGCTGGCCCCCTGTCAGGCCCAATTGGCGAGCCAGCGTCATGGTCCTAGGGACCGCGATCTTGGCATGGGGTGGACCGCTGTCATGTGGCACATCGGAATTCAAGCTCGCGGGAACCCACGGCTCATTCACAGGTCACTTGGCTCCGCTATCCATGTCTGGCCGCACAATGCGCACGATACCGTCGCCTGAACTGCTGGTCATTGCGCTCAGGCCTGCCCTTGACGAGCCACAGCACGTGCGGGGTGCCTAGGTAGTGCAGATCAAGCCTCCGAAGACGGAGTGCAGGCGTTTCGACTGAACAGACATCGTTCCTGCGCATTCTGCCCCACACCCAGAGACTGACGCACCGTAGGTCTGTCGCCGCGGGCTTCAAATCCCGGATGTTGCAGTCAGGGTGCAACCCGTCGGCCGTCGGTTCAAGCCTCTGCCCGATGACCCGAGAACCAATTCCCCACCAAGGGCAACGGATGGGGCGACCACCCGCACGCCCCCGGAGCCCTCCTCGCGCTCCCTCGAGTCGACAAGGTACAGGTCGATGTCATGGAGCTTGCGAAGCCATGACTCCGACTGGGGAACAATCGCTTGAAATGGCCGATGCAAGTCGCGGAACACATCGATAGTCGACTGTCGGAACTAGAGTTCGGGGGCCTTTCTGTAGGTCAACAAGAGCATGGCCTTTGGGGTCTGGCCGCCAGCGCCTAGGGTGGTATCTGTTGATTGTTCCGTGTGCGGAGGCACGGTAGGGGACCGCCCGGGTCGAGTAGGATTGCGCCACGGATGCGCGTGGCCAGCCACCGAATGCGGCTGTCCAAGAGGACGCTCTGAAGTGGTTGCCTACTCCTGTACACCTACCCTAGTCCCTGCAGGTACCTCTGGCGCCGTCTGCTCGCGACCCCACAGCAGCCAGCGACCCAGCCGAGCCGCATTCACTCAAGGCCGCATCGGCTTCTCGAACCGTCGGCCGCAGCGCCAACCACGCTTGCCGCACCATCTGGCCTCCCGGCGGCGGCCACCGGTTGCTCGTATGGAAGCCGACCACGCTCGTCCGCGTCGCAGGCATTACGCCACTGCCAGCATGCAGGAGAATGCGGGCACCGTGATCTGGGCGTTAGTTCATCGATGCATGGGTTTCAACCTTGCCCCTTGCGACCTTTCAGACCGCGGAAGATCTCCTGCCCTGCTGAGATCTCCTTGTAACTTTGGGGGCCCGTCTTCGCGGCTTCGGACCATACTCGCTTCGCCCAGGCCCCAGCGACCTACCCCGACCAATGCCAATTGCCACCACTGCCTCGAATGACCGTCCCTATGTATGCGCCTTGGCGTGTGATGCCGTCCAGTGCTCCATCGATGTCGTGCCGACTTGGGCGTCGCCTCGGATTCTTCCTTGACTTGGTCGGCCTTGGCGCGTTCTACTGGGCCAAATGGCTGCAACACCGAAGCCCGCCGAGCAGCGGGCAATCACCGATCGGCTGATGGACCTCTCCGGCGGCAGCTACACGCCTGAGCAGCGCCGCAAGTACTACATCAGCGGGCCTCAATGGGCTGGAGCCTACGAGGGACAAGCCCTCTTCCACGCCCCGACCCGAGAGCCAATTGGATTCGAGGAAGTGATCCGGCACTTGGGCGAGCTCGGCATCCGGTGCTGGTCAACCCACGACTCGGATGTGATCGACACCGACGACTTGCTCACCGACCGGCAATGGGAAACCGTCGCGCGCATCAACGCTGCGTTGGAGAAGAACGGTGTCCAGTGTTCGATGGTCACCTGCGAGACTTTCTTCCATCCCGTCTTCGCGGCCAGCGCCGCCGCCGAGGCCCCGGAAGTGCGCGACTATGCCGCACGCCGGCTTGAGAACACCGTTGACATCGGCCACGAGCTGGGGGCTAGCTTCGCCGTGTACTGGCCAGGAACTCTCGGGTACATGGTGCAGGGAGCAATCGACGAGACGCAGACGTTGCGCTGGTTTGCAGACGGCCTCAACGCTGCCTGCCGCCGGGATCTGCAGGTGGCCGCGGAGAAGGGCCGCCCCGCTCTGAAGCACTGTCTGGAGGCCAAGCCCTTCGAGCCGCAAGCTCAGATCATCCTGCCCACGAGCGATGCCATGCTCGCGTTCATATCGAGCGGCCTGCTCGAGCATCCGGAGATGGTCGGCCTGAACCCCGAGTACCTGCACGAGCTGATGTGGGGCGGCGCGACGCGGGCCGTGATCGCCCGTGCGCTGCTTTGCAAGAAGCTCTTCCATTTCGACATCAACGACGGGTATCCCCTAAAACACGACGTGGACCTTGGGATCGGCGTGGTCAACCCCCTTGACTGGCTCAACGTACTCGTGCTGCTTCGCTCGCACGGCTACGAGGGCCCCTTCAACCTGGACTTCAAGCCGCCAAGGACGACGTCGAACTACGGCGTCTGGAAGGTCAGCTTTCCTACGGCGGTAGATCGCTTCATCACGCTTTGGAATATCGCCGGAGAGGTCATGGAGGATCCCGTGATGCAGGAGGCCACCGCTGCGTTGGCGGCAGGTGGGGGCGGTTCAGGAAACGTCGACGACATCGTCCGGGCAAACAGGGAGCTCCTGACCCTGCACGAGCTGGTGGCTCACCGCCTCTTCCAGCTGCTGGTGGGCCAGCATCGCGGACGCGTCTTCGGCTCATAGTCGGCTGCGAGGCAAACATCGCGGCTCTGGCCTCGAATCGTGGCCGTTCGCTTCACTCAAGGCCAGGCGGTCGGCTGGGTGGAATGGCCGGCCGGAGGCTCTGAAGGCAAGTTGGTGCGAACCGGTACGTGTGTTGTCGGTCAACCGAGGACGAGTGCCGAGGTCCGACTTGCGGGTGCGCTTGGGGTGAATCTGACGAGATCACTCGACGCCTGACTGATGCGCGCCGTCGTGAAGCGGCGCCGCCACCATCCGGGCGACGGCGCAGCCAGGCCAACGCACTTTCCAAACATGCGTGGCGTCGGCTACGGCGTGCCCGAACCGGGCCGACCATCAACCCTCTACGCCCGGCGGCACGGCTATGGGTGAACCCTGCCCTTGAGCATTGGTGCTCTGTTACCCGGTCCGAGCAGTGAGACCGTTCCGCCCGGCGCTTCCCCCTCCGGGACCGCCACTGCCCTGAGTGCCGAACCCGCGCCCGCAAGCCCCTTGGCGCTAGCTGTCGCCGCGCACATGCCGAATCTGGCCGAGAGGATTCGGTACTCGCTTGTGGCCTCTGCTCCGTCTACAGGTGTGAACCAGATGTCCACGAGATGGTCTCGGCGATCGAGCGTGTCGAATCGCCGGCCAGAGACGCGGGCAAGGAATGATCTGCTGATGGACGGTGCACACAGGACGCTCGCGACTGGCATCGCGCTGGGGCTCGTCTGCTGCGTGGGTACAGCCCGCGCGAACCCTCCCACGGGGTCAGGACCTGCAGTCTACGCGAAGGGTCTCCGCGCGCGCATCGAACGGACAAGATTTCGACCGGCTAGGCTCGTGTTCACGGACAAGTACGTGACTGTTGATCTGCACGGGCACGACTCTGAGCGCTTCGGCTACGACACGATCCGATTCCAGCGGAGTCGCCCGCCCGTCGGCTGGTCGCTCTTTAGCAAGACCTACTGGCTTACAACGCTTCCGGCAGCGCCGTTGTTCTATCTACTTGGCCCCTATTCCTTGGCCGGCTACCTCGGAGCGGCCCATGCGCTAGACATGTCGCGGTGGGTTGCGAGTCGTGGCCGGCGGCATCAGATTGGCCTTCACTCCGAAGATTCCCACCGTTGCTCTCAGTTGGCGCTGCCCCGCGACGCGAAGTTGCGGCGCAAGATACTGGACGAGTTCGCGCTCCGGTTCTCCAAGGAGCTGCGTACCCGCCCGGCCGATTCCGCCTCTCTACGCGAACGTGAGCCATATCCGGAACGAGGGAAGCCGGCACCGGAATTCGCGCTAGCCGATCTGGATGGCGTGTCTTGGAGCCTGTCGCAACTGCGCGGCAGCGTCGTGCTTCTGAACTTCTGGGCGTCATGGTGTGAGCCCTGCCGACGGGAGTTGCCGCAGCTGCAGCGGCTTCACGAGCGACACTCCGCTGACGGCCTCGTCGTGCTCGGGGTGAGTGACGAAGATCCGAGCAAGGCCAGAATGCACGTAGAAGAACTCGGCATCGGCTATCCCTCGCTGTTCGATGTGGACGGCACCGTGATGCAGACCTATCAGATCCACGCAATTCCAACCAGCCTGATCGTCGGCAGGGACGGTCAGCTGCTAAAGCGAATGGAGGGCTACACGCCGGCCGGTGCGGTCGAAAAGGCTCTCAAGCCGTTACTCTCGGACGCTGCCAGCGACTCCGGGCCCTGACGTGCAGTTCCTCGCAATACTTGAGCCCGATTGGACGTGCCCTACGGCCCAAGGCAAGAGGGCGTCCGCCGTTGAGTGTTTGCCAGTGATTCTTGGTGCGGCTGACGGGATCGCAGCGACAACGGAGCTAGCTGTCTCCAATTCGGCTTCCATGTGAAATGCGAGGGGCCGGAAACTGGAGAGTGATGGGCGGCGATGCAAGGCTGCACCGGCGTGCCGGTCCTAATCACATCGACTATGCGAATGGCGCGCTCGGGAGGATTCGAACCCCCGGCCTTCTGGTCCGTAGCCAGACGCTCTATCCAGCTGAGCTACGAGCGCGCTCCTGCCCTAATCCTACACCAGCACCGCTGAGTGACTTGCCGCTCGTTGCCAGCGCGTCCAGACTCCCTCCGGGAGCGGGCTGGCACGCGCGCCCCGATTGCGCGACACTGGACGGGACATGCGCGAAGCCGTAATTGTTGACTCAGTCCGCACGCCGCTGGCGAAGTCCTTCCGGGGCTCGTTGAACCTGACTAGGCCGGATGATCAGGTGGCCCACTGCGTCCGCGTACTGCTCTCCAAATACCCGCAGGTCGACCCGGTAGAGATTGGCGACCTGATATTGGGTTGCGGTCAGCCTCATGGAGCCGCCGGTCACAACATCGCGCGCATCTCGGCCCTGCTAGCAGGCCTGCCCAGTTCGGTCGGCGGCACGACCGTGAACCGGTTCTGCTCCTCAGGGCTCCAGGCGATCGCTATGGCCGCCCACCAGATCATGGTCGAAGGCGAGGAGGTCATGCTGGCTGGCGGTGTCGAATCCATCTCGATGATGATCCCGGACCGGTCGCCGCACCCGCGGCTGAAGGAGACCAAGCCCGGCACCTACATGGTGATGGGCGTCACCGCGGAAGTAGTCGCCAAGCGGTATGGCGTCACCCGCGAACAGCAGGACGAGTACGCTCTCCAGAGCCAACAGCGGACCGCTGCGGCCCAGCAGTCCGGTTTCTTCGACGAAGAGCTGACTGAGATGGGAGTGGTCAGGGGGGTTTTCGACCGTAAGACCAAGACGATCGTCGACAAGGTGGAGCACGTCCTGGAGCGCGACGAGTGCAACCGTCCCGACACCACAATGGAAGGACTCGCCGCACTGCCTCCGTACTTTGACCGGGAGTCCGGTCAGGGGTCGGTCACAGCCGGAAACTCTTCCCAGCTATCGGACGGGGCCGCGTTGTCCCTGGTCATGTCCAAGGAGCGCGCAGACCAGCTCGGCGTTCCGTACAAGCTGGTCTTCCGGGGCTTCACCACCACTGGATGCGAGCCAGACGAGATGGGTATTGGCCCAGTCTTTGCGGTGCCGAAGCTGCTCAAGTCCCAAGGCAAGCGCAAGGACGATGTGGACTTATGGGAGTTGAACGAAGCCTTCGCCGTGCAGGTGGTCTACTGCCGCGACCGGCTCGGCATCCCCAATGATCGGCTGAACGTCAACGGTGGCTCGATATCGATCGGCCACCCGTTTGGGATGACGGGTGCCCGATTGGTGGGCACGCTGGGGAACGAGATGCGGCACCGCAAGGCTTCTCTTGGCGTTGTGACGATGTGCGTGGGCGGGGGCCAAGGTGCCGCGGGCCTGTTTGAGAGCGTCTGGTAGCAGAAGGCGGGACTACAGCCTCGATACGTCGACCGGACCTCTCCGGGAAGGACAGCCGGAGTCTTCCCTGCAGAGGAAGGTTGGCGATAGTAAGGACCCGCCGCGTCGGAGCGGAGCGGCGGCAGGTGCTGGCCGAATCGCCTAGAGCTTGGAGCAGGCGTCCGCGGCGCCGGCCGGGTCGATGGCCCCACCGCCGGACTCGACGTGGACGATCTTGCCGTCCTTGTCGATCACGAAGGTCGTTCGGTTTGCCATCATGCGCTCGTTGAGGATCCCAAACTTCTTGGAGACCGCGCCCCCCGCGTCGCTGAGGATGGGGAAGTCCAGACTAAGGGAATCCGCGAACTTCGTATTGGTTTCCAATGAATCCGTGCTCACTCCGAACACGACCGAGCCGGTCTCGGTGAAGGTTGAGATATCAGCCTGATATCCATTCATCTCGCGCGTTCAACCGCCTGTGAACGCTTTCGGGAAGAACGCCAGGACAACGTTCTTCTTGCCCTTAAAGGACGACAGTGTGGCTTTGGAACCGTCGGAGCCGGGCAAGGTGAAGTCGGGAGCCTCGTCGCCGACGGCCAGCGCTCCGACCGCCCGGCCTGCCACCACTGCGGCTGCGCCTGCCAAGATGGCCGCTCGCCTCGAAATCGTCCTCATGCTTCTTCCCTCCTTCAGGTCGGCCGGCTTTCGCACACCGGGCGCACCCATTCTAGCAAGAGGCCAATCGGCGGGCTGCTCGGTGGCAGGGCCCTTTCGCCCGGAAGACACGAGCCCTGCCGTCGGGCGTGGCCTTCCCTTCCGCCATCGCCAATGTCAGGGCGCATTCTGAGATGCCGGCTTAAGCGGGTCGAATCGCACCTGAACCTCGTGAGCTTCGGCCAACGGTAGTCACTAGCGTCCCGCCTGTCCGGATACCGTGGTGGCGGCGCGTCCCAGCTCTCTCTTGGCGGATGTACCCCATTCCCCCAGGATCGCCCTCGTCCGCACCGATACTTCCCGGGTTGTCCAGTGCTGCCAGACCGAACCGCTTCGGGAAACGGCCCATGCGCGTAGTCTCGCGCATCGCGGAGGCGGACTTCAGACTTCATCGTTCGCCGTTTTCGGAGCCTCGGACCGCCGACCCCCAGAAGGAATGGTCGTTCCCACCACCCCTGAGGCTGGGCGGACCTAAGCGAGAATGGAGCGGTTCTGAGGCACAGGCCGTCGCGCGGATTCTTCGGGGTGTCTGGTGTATGCTGTCACGTGCTGCCCTGAAAGTGGGCGAACGGTCTTTGGAGGTGGGCATGAGACATAGGTTGAACACGATTCTTGGCGCAGCGGGGGTTCTGCTGGTGGCCCTGCCCGTCATGAGTCAGCAAGATCAGGGCGTCATCACGGGCACCATCACTGATGCAACAGGGGCGGTTGTCCCGGGGGCACAGGTCTCGATACTCGAAATGAACACCGGCATTCAGGTCGATAAGGAGGCGAATGCCAGCGGCGTCTATGTGTCCGGGCCCCTCAAGGTCGGGATGTACGAGATCTCTGTGGCCACCGACGGCTTCAAGACGGCTGTTCGGTCCGGAGTCGAAATCCACGCGGGCGACCGCATCGGCCTGAACTTCGCCCTAGAGATCGGGAACTTGGTCGAGGTGGTCGAGGTGACCGGTGCGACGCCGCTGCTCAAGACGGAGTCCGCGACCTTGGACTACACCGTCGAGCGCCAGCAGATCGAGGACTTGCCGATCAGCGGCCGAAACTACCAGTCGCTTGCCCAGCTCACGGCTGGCGTCGTGCCCGAGATCGGTGGGCGCGACCGTGGGCCTCTGGGAGACTCGCGGCTCGGTGGCGGCTTCCTGAGCCACGGACAGCAGGTCGGGCAGAACAACTTCCTGATCGACGGGATCGACAACAACTCGACAATCATGGGCCAGCAGGACCGCAAGGCGCAGGCCATGATCCCCTCGATGGACGCCGTCCAGGAGTTCAAGATTCAGACCAGCAACTATTCGGCCGAGTACGGGCGCAACGCCGGCGCCGTCGTCAACGTGACGATTCGGGGCGGCACGAACCAGTTCCGGGGAAGCGCTTACGAGTTCATGCGCAACGACTTCTTTGACGCGCGCGAAGCCTTCGCGCGCAACGATCGAGACGGCGACGGCAAGGCCGATCCGGAAGTCTTGCGCCAGAACCAGTTCGGCGCAACTTTCGGGGGACCGATCCGCAAGAACAAGGCATTCTTCTTCGCCAGCTGGGAGGCCTGGAAGCTGCGCAAGTCGCAGTCGGACATCGTGATCGTGCCGACCACGGCCGAGCGCTCGGGAGATTTCAGCCAGACGTTGGGCCTGGGCTCCCTCAACGATCCCATGGGGGAGGAATTCCCAAACAAGGCGATCCCCTCCTCGCGGTTCGACTCGTCATTCGAGCAGCTCGTGCAGCTCTATCCAAGTCCGAACTTCTCCGACAACACTCGGCGGAATTTCGTTAACAACCCCCCGTGGAAGACCGATCGGGACCAGCTTGACTTTCGATACGACCACACAGTCTCGGCCAAGGACAACTTCTTTGTGCGGTACAGCCACTACCGCTACGACAATCTCCGCGCGGCGCCGCTGGAGGGCATTGCCAGGGGCGGGGTGGGCAACGACCGTGGCCTGGACGACAACGACGGTGACCATCTGGCCGCTTCCTGGACGCACGTCTTCTCGCCCATGGTCATCAATGAGGTGCGGATGGGCTACAAGTGGCTCAAGGTCAACAAGGTCCAGCAGGCGCCGCCGCAATCAGAGCTCAACGCCCAGTTCGGGCTCAACGGCCTCAACGAGGATCCGTCGATCTTGGGACTTCCCCGCATCCAGCTGACCGGAGGCCTGTCCCACCTTGGCCTGGGTGGCAGTCCCAACCTGCCGAACGGCAAGGTCAGCCAGACCTGGCAGTTCATCGACAACCTGACCCTCATCCGAGGCAATCACAGCCTGAAGATGGGGGCCGACCTGCGGCACGACTTCGCTGACATCCTAGGTTCCCAGCAGGCCACCGGGACGTTTCGCTTCAACGGGCGCTACACGAGGATCGCACTCGGCGACGCCCTGCTCGGCTGGGTTGACCGGGGCAGTTCCGGCACGACGATCGACGCGGACATGACGTTCGACAGCTACATGTTCTACTTCCAGGACGACTGGAAGGTCACGCCGACGTTCACCCTCAACTTGGGGATTCGGTACGAGCTCACGACTCCCTACATCGAGCAGCAAGACCGGATGAACCGCGTCGAGTTTGCCCAAGGTCCCGACTTCGGGCGTGTGATCCGCGCAGGCGAGCTGGGATCAGGCATCGAGGACCGGGCCCTGATCAGCTTCGACAAGAACAACTGGGCCCCGCGTATTGGTTTTGCCTGGCAGCCGGGAGCCAAGTGGACTGTCCGTTCCAGTGGTGGCGTCTTCTATGGCGGCTCTCAGGGCTTGGGGGCCAGCGCGCGCATGCTGCGCAACTTCCCGTTCGTCGCCGCCGTCAATGCCCGGGGCACGCGGACCCGCCCGGTGTTCTTGCTGCAGGACGGCTTCCCGGCTGACTTCTTGGGCGATCTGAACGCTCCCGTCACATCGGTCGCTGACCTGCCGAACAACTCCGTGATGCGCACTTGGTCCAAGGAGTTCCCGATGCCGATCGTCTATCAGTGGAGCTTCAGCATCCAGCGCCAGCTCAGTGGCTCGATGGCCCTCACGACAGCGTATGTGGGCTCGTCTTCGGGAAATATCCAGTTCTCGTACAACATCAACGCCCCGCAAGTCGGCCCACCAAGCACGGAGCGCCAGCGTCGGGTCTACTTCCAGTCGCTGAACGGGCTAACCTATCGCACGCCCGCGGCGCACGCTTCCTATAACGGGCTGGAGACGACCCTTACGAAGCGCTTCTCGAAGGGTTTCACCTTTACCAGTGCCTACACCTGGTCTCGTGCCATGAGCCAGACCCAGGAACTGTTCGTCTCCGGCGACAACGGGGGGCCGCAGAACCGAGAGTGTTTTGCCTGCGAGCGGGGGCCTTCGTCCAACGACACCAACCACCGCTGGGTCAACAGCTACATCGTGAACCTCCCGTTCGGTCGCGGACAGAGGATGCTGGATCGAGGCGGTGTTATTGGAGCCATTTTTGGTGGCTGGCAGATGACGGGCATCCTGAGCATGCAGTCGGGCCAGTACTACGACCTGACACTGGCCAATGCCACTGCCAACCTCGGAACGAACGGCGTGGGCGCCTGGCGTCCGAATGTCATCGGCAATCATCGGCTGAGCAATCCAACGCCCGACCTGTGGCTCAATCCGGATGCCTTCGAGGTTCCGCGGGACGCCAACGGAAACCCGACCTACGGCAACCTAGGTCGCAATTCACTCCAGGAAGACGGAATCTTCAACTGGGACGTCGGCCTGATGAAGAACTTCCAGATCACGGAGAGGGTCAGGCTGCAGTTCCGGTGGGAGGCTTTCAACGTCACCAACCATCCGTCCTACGCGACGCCGAACACGAATCTCTCGAGCCCGGACGTGGGAAAGATCACCAGCACGCTGGGCCTGCCGCGCCAGCAGCAGCTCGGAATGCGCGTGAGTTTCTGAGTCCAGGGGGCTGGTTTCCAGCCCGGCCCTTCTGCGTGCCGGAGGGTGGTGCAGTGCTATCAGCGCCGCTCTCCGGCCCGCTAACCGGTCAAGGGCATAGGCCGTCCGCCCACGGCTCTGGGGTGGGCCAGCTCGCTGCGCTACGGGCAGGAAAGCGCCGTGCCGGTGGGCATGGCAGGTTCGGGGGTGCCGACCGCTCAGATCTCTCCGCGCTTCATCTGCTCAGCCATGTAGTCGCTTGCACGCCACGCCAGTGCCAGAATCGTCAGCGTCGGGTTCTTCTCGGTCGCAGTAGGAAAGGCACTGCCGTCCATCACAAACACGTTCTTCACTTCGTGCATCTGGTTGTAGCGGTTCAGCGCTGATTGCCTTGGATCATCGCCCATGCGGCAGGTGCCGTGTTCGTGGATCGCTGTGCCTGGCGTTTCGATCGCCCCGCGCTCATACGGCAATGGCTCTGCCTTCATCCCGTCGAGGATCTCTTCCACCACGTCGTACATGCGTGAGGCCATATTTCTCTCGTTCTCCCCGATGTCGTACTCGATGCGCAGAAGCGGGTAGCCGAACCGATCATTGGGTGTACCGTCTACCGTAATGCGGTTGTGCCGGTAGGGCAGGACCTCGCCGTAGGGCGTCAGATTGAACAGCGCCGGGTAGAGTTCCTTCACCGCCTGCTTGTAGGAAAGCCCAAACCCGCCCAGGCTCTTGGCGAACCTTGCGTTCGACGCGCAGCCGACTCCAGTAACCGGGACGCCGAACCCGCGCAGATAGGCGCGGCCTTCATCCGTCGGCTCGAATCTGGGAATGTAGATGTGCCCGCCAGAGATGCCGTCGTCGTTCGATGCCGGCGCACCGATCAGCTCCGGAGCGAAGGCTTGCACCTGCACCCGCACTTGTTCGACTAGGTAGCGACCGATGACGTCCGAGCCGTTGCCGATGCCGTTGGGGTGCTGGCGTGATTTTGAGTTGAGCAGCAATCGCGTCGAGTCAACTGCCGACGCCGCAACGATTACACGGTTGGCTGGGACGGTCCGCTCGCGTCCCGTCCGCCTGTCGAAATAGCGGACGCCGGAAGCCAGTCCCTCGTCGTTGACCAGGATTTCCTCGGCCAACGCGTTCTCCACCAACTCGAGGTTGCCCGTCTCGAGAGAGTCCTTCAGCAGATAGTCGAAGGAATTGAAGAACGCGCCGATGTCGCACCCTCGCCCACAAGCGCCGCAGTAGTGACATGGGCTCCGTCCCTTGTGGGCGCGGGTGAGAACGGCCCGGCGAATGTGCACCACGGGATACTTGGCGCTCTTTGCGGCCTTGCGCACCAGCACTTCGCCGCAGCGCAGGTTCGGCGGGGGCAGGTAGTTTACAGAGCCGGGCAGCCACGGCGTGTTTTCGTCGCCGCCGCAGACACCGATCTTTCTCTCCACGTTGTCGTAGTAGGGGGCGATTTCCTTGTAGGTGATCGGCCAGGGGATCTCCCAACCGTCCTTGGAAGGTTCCTGGAAGTTCAGATCGGAATAGCGCAGCGAGACCCGTCCCCAGATATTGGTCTTTCCCCCCACGCCCCAGACCCGGGCTAGCCAGAAGCGCTTGCCGGGCAGGGTCCCGTACGGGCTCTCGGCCAGCGCCGTCCCCATCCAGTCCGGGGGCGCTTCCCCTCGGCGCCGGCGCTCGCGCTCCTCCCATGGCTTGACGTGCGACCAGAACTGGCTGCGTTCGAACTTCTGGCCGGCTTCGAGCAGCAGAACCTTGACGCCTTTGCGGGTTAGGTTCCAGGCGGCCATTCCTCCGGCCGCGCCGCTGCCGACGATGACTACGTCAGTTCCTTCGATGGCCACCGTCAGTGCTCCTCGCCGCAGCAGGCGGCAGCGCCCGTCTTCACGACACACGTCCGCGCTGCAGCCGTCAAGCACAGCTCGTGCAGGGGATGAGTCGAGACCCGAGCTGCAGAATCGGGATCGGGCGACTTGCGGATGGGTCCGGGCACAGTGCTGGTTTCGCGAACCTTGGGCATCGGCGAGAGGTTACGACTCGAAGGCCCCTGCTCCACTAGCTGGCTCCAGATCGGGCAGTTCGAAGTCCACGGGGAGAATCGGTCCGAAGTGCGAGCGGACGCGGCTCGTGAGATCCGGCCGGGTGGGATTGCGCCCCACAGCATCGTGCAGAATGAGCCGCGCTCCCTCTTCAACGGGACAACTGTTTCCCGCCACTTGCGCTCGCAAGCGCCTCTCTCATCACGTTGTCCAGATTGCGGACCGCAACGCTCGCCGTCGTTGTGCCTCCGCATTCCTGACTAGTCTATGGGCTATGGGACCGTTGCATAAAGACCAAGGCCATCGGCGCCGATAGTTCTCACGCGTTGGGGCCGGAGCCATCAGTCAACGGGGGCGCGGGCCCGCGGGGTTCACCCGCGGCCGCGCGTGAATCAGGACCATTGGCTTCGCTCGCAGCTCGGCGATGGATACGAAGCCTTTCATCGATCCGGCAGGACCGTGCTCACGCCCGCCGCCGGACCTTGGACGTTCCGCGGGGGCGCCGCAGCAGCCTGTATGTCGAGGGCGAACCCCGCGGCAGTACAAGTTCATGCGGCGGGCCAGGCACATCGATGCGAGCGTGCAGCTGGTCACGATGTTGCGTACGCCCGCCAACAAGTTCTATCGCCAAGGTGTCGACACTCTCCGAGGAACTGGAGGACAGCTTTCCGTCTGAGGAGGAGGATCTGTTTGCCCAAGACGCGCTGATCATCGGGAGTTTCGAGGCAGCGTTCTTCTCGCCGAACCATCAGGTGGCGATTGGCGAGTACGCGAACCGGAAGGGCGGCACTCTGCTGATGCTGGGCGGATGCAATGGTCTCGGGGCGGGCGGATGGCAGCATTCCGAAACCGTCGATGTGTTGCCTGCAAGGCTGGCTGCAGCTGAGGCCTCCTTTTTCGGGGAACGGGTCAAGGCCGAACTCTCGCCCCAGGGACGGGACTCGCTGGTCTGCCGACTGGCTTCGGATCCCACGAGGAACAACGAGCTGTGGGAAGAGTTGCCGGAACTCGCCGACTCTCAGATTCTGGGCGCTCTCAAGCCAGCCGCCGTGATGCTCTCGAGCGTGCGCTTCGGCCGCGACAGCCTGCCGCTGCTTGTCCGACAGAAGTACGGCCACGCCCGCGCCGTGATATTCGCGACCGGGGGCAGCTGGCGTTGGCGCATGCGTTTGCCGAGCGACGACCAGCGGCACGACGCCAATTGGCGGCAGTTGCTGCGCAGTCTCGTGGCGGGCTCCCAGGGCACCGTCCGCCTCACCAGCAACCGGTCGAACTATGCCGACGAGTCCCGCGTGCAGTTGCGCGCCGACGTCCTAGTCTGCCGTCCCATTAATATGTTTACATAACTGGTTGAGCTTCTCGAAGATCGAGTCGGCTGTGGCCACCCATACGAACGGCTTCGGGGACTCGTTGTAGTGCTCGCAGAAGGCCATGATCTTGCGCTTGAGGTCTGTCACGCTGTGGAGGGTCTGGCGCTTGATGGCTCGCTGGCTGAGCAGCGCGAGCCAGCGCTCGACCTGATTCAGCCAGGAGGCGTAGGTCGGCGGGAAGTGCAGGTGGATGCGCGGATTCTTGGCAATCCACGCGCGCACCTTCGCGTGCTTGTGCGTGGCGTAGTTGTCGCAGACGAGGTGCAGGTCAAGCTCCTCGGGTGTCTCCCTGTCGATCAGCCGCAGGAAGGAGAGCCATTCCTGGTGGCGGTGCCGCTTGCGGCACCTCGCAGTCACGTTGCCGCTGGCGACGTCTAGGGCCGCGAACAGGGTTGTCGTCCCGTGCCGGATGTAGTCGTGCGTGTACCCTTCGGCACAGCCGAATCCCGAGGGCAGGATCGGCTGCGTGCGGTCCAGCGCTTGAATCTGGGTCCTCTCGTCCACGCAGATCGCGACAGCATGGTCGGGAGGATTGAGATAAAGGCCGGTGATGTCGCGGACCTTCTCGATGAAGAAGGGATCGTTTGACAGCTTGAACGTCTTCGAGAGGTGGGGCTTGACCCCGAACAGCGAGAACCAGCGCTGCACAGTGCTCTTGGAGATCCCCTCTTCGTCCGCCATTTGCCGCACACTCCAGGTGCGCGATCCCTTCGCCCGCTCGTGCAGCGCTCGGTGGATCACAGCGGCGACCTTCTCATCGTCGTAAGTGCGGGGCGCCCCCGGTCGGGCATCGTCGTGCAGGCCCTGCACACCGACATCCAAGAAGCGCTTACGCCACTTGCCAACCGTCGGCAACGAAATGCCGAGCTGCCGGGCAACGGCAGTGTTCGTCAGGCCTTCGGCGCTCGCCAGAATGATGCGGGCACGCAGGACCAGCCCATGCGGCATGGATGTCGAGCGAGACCACGCTTCCAGTTGTTCTCGCTGATCGTCAGTGAGCCCGAGCGGGGTGAGTTTGCGGCCACGTGGCACGGCAGTCTCCTTTCGAGTTCAAGATCTGCTATTAAGAATAAATTAATTAACGGGACACTACGCTAGCCAAGGATCGTACTTTCGCCAACAACGCTCAGGTGACGGCCATCGTAACGCTCGAGGAAGGCCCGTCTGTGACGGTCGAGCTAAAGCCCCCGTGCACCGAGCCCGGACGGTGCGAGGCGGAGGTGGACGCTGCTGGCTTTGGAGTGAACCGCATCAAGGCCGTTGCCCATTTGGGCGATCCGTCTTCAGGCGGCGCAGACGGTCCTCGAGGTTGCTCGGGGGACCCCGCAGTCACGCTCGCAGTTCTTAGTCATGAAGAAGACGTTCTCCCTCTTGCCGCCTTCGGCGAGCGGGCGGCCCATGATTTCCTCAGAACCTCCGTCTTGGTAGTCTCGAGGGTCTTCAAGAACCGTCATGCCCTCGTCGATCGCCGCGTGCATGATCCGGATTGCCTCGTCCTTGCCCTGGGCCGCGCCGATGTGCCAGCCACCAAGGCGGAGAATCGAGACCTGCTCGTCCGTCCGGCATAGCCTGCGCGTGTGCAGCCCGTTGGGGCTGTCCTGCTGACCGATCGCCTACCGCGCCATGGCGACTTCCGGGGACAGAAACGGAGCGGAGGGTGGCGATGCAACCTCTGTCAACGGCTCGGCACGCCCCTCGAACGGCAAGGTCCCTCAAGTGCCTACAGCAGTTGCAGATAGCGTGTTCTATGGTGAAACGTGACTCTAGGACAGCGGGGGAGTACTCCGGTCCCAACCTCGTTAGCAGGCCAACGACGGTACGCACCAGCGCAGCAATCGACGGAGTGAGTCGGGAACGGCAACCAGAATGGGAGGCAGACCCTTGGCAAGCGAAGGGCAGGGCGTCTGCGTGACGGTTGAGATCTCCTCTGCACTCGCGAGCTATGCGAAGTGCCCCTCCGAGATCGTGCTGCAGGCCGCCACGGTCGGGTCAGCATTGGATCAACTCGACGGGAATCACCCTTCGTTGTATCGCTCGATCTGCGATGAAACCGGTGCGGTTCGCCGACACTTGAACCTCTTCGTCAACAGCGCAAACATCCTGGACCGGGAGGCGCTCGCAACCCAACTCGAGCCGGGAGACGTTATCGTCGTCCTTCCGGCAGTTTCAGGAGGCTCTTGATGTCGCAGCGCGTCGTTCTCTGTATCGGCACCAAGAAGGGGCTCTTCGTAGCAGAGGCGTCACCGTCGCGGACCGGTTTTTCGTTGCGGGGACCTTTCGCCCCGGGCGTTGCCGTGTTCTCGACATTGATCGATCTGCGTAGCGAGCCCCGGATCTACGCGTCGTGCTGCAACCCGTTCTTTGGAATGAAGGTTCTGGTCTCAAGGGACTTTGGCAACAAGTTCGGCGAGACGGCGTCCGCCCCAACCTTCCCGGAAGACGACGGGCGCGCGCTGGAGAACATCTGGGCTCTCGAGGCCGGAGACAACGAAAACGACCTCTGGTGCGGGGTCGAACCGGCTGCGCTGTTCCGAAGTCACGATGGGGGGCAATCGTGGCAGTTGGTCCAATCCATCAGCAACCACCAACACGCCCCGCATTGGCAGCCCGGCAATGGCGGCCTCTGCCTGCACACGATCTTGCGTACCGAGAATCGCCTGCATCTCGGCATCTCGACGGGAGGCCACTACGTCAGCGAAGACGGCTGCGAAACCTTCACCGCCAACAACCAAGGAATCGGTGTCGGATTCATGCCCGACCCTTACCCGGAATTCGGGCAATGTGTCCACAAGATCGCGGCCCACCCGGCCGCTCCCGGCCGCCTATACATGCAGAACCACGGAGGCTTTCCGGAGCGTCCGGGCATCGGCGTCCTAAGGAGCGATGACTCCGGTCGGACTTGGCGCTCCATAGCCGCCGGGCTCCCCTCTGATTTCGGGTTGCCGATCATCGTCCACCCGCACGACCCGAATACCGTATTCGTCATGCCACTTGAGCCTTCCACTCGCGCCTGTCCCGACGGGGCGCCCGCGGTCTGGCGCAGTGAGGACGGCGGAACCTCGTGGCAGCGGCTGAGCAAGGGACTCCCCCAGCAACAGACGTTCTTCACCGTTCTGCGGGACGCGATGGTGTGTGACGACCTCGATTCGCCCGCGATCTACTTCGGCACGACTACCGGGCAACTATGGATGGGGCGCGACGGAGGTGAAGATTGGACGTGCATCTTCGATTCGTTGCCGCCGATCTATTGCGTCAAGGTCGCGGCCGTGTGAGTCGCAAGTGAATCTGGACCGGAGCCTCTCTCTGATCGGCCAGGCCCTTGGGAATTCGAGGCAGACGGGCGTTGATGGGGCCCCGAGCCGCCTTCTGCAAGAGCACCGGCAGTCCTGCCGATCGAATCGCCGGGACACGATCCGCTTGGAGTCGATCTCGACCTTTGTCGGGGCTTCCGGCCTGCTTGATGTCTAGGTCGAGGGCGCCTCGCTCGGGCTATACTCGCGACGTGCTCTCCCGCCGGGAATGGATCCGACTTGCAGGACTGGGCGCCGCAGCCGCAAGCGGCGCCGCTTGCCGGCGCAGCAGTGCCGCAGGCCCCAACGTCCTAATGCTCTCGATCGACGACTTGAACGATTGGATCGGAGTCCTGCGCGGGCACCCCCAGTCGCTCACGCCGAACATCGACGCGCTTGCCAAGCGGGGTGTCACCTTCCGGCGGGCGTACTGCCAAGCCCCGGCATGCAATCCCTCGCGGGCGAGCATGATGACCAGCATGCGCCCGACCACGTCTGGCTGCTACAGCAATGGCGACGTCTGGCGCGACGCGATGCCGCTGGCTGTGACGCTGCCGCAGCACTTTATGCGGCACGGCTACGAAGTGATTGGCGGGGGCAAGACCTTCCACAATACCCAGAATGAGGCCGCCTCCTGGCATTACTACAACAGCTTCCGCGGCTTTCTGCAGGCACCCGATCCTCCAGTGAATAGGCTCGACAGCGGCCGCTTCGACTGGAGTGGACTCGACGTCGACGACGAGGCTACCGCAGACAGGAGACTTGCCCATTGGGCGGCGGAATACCTCTCCAAGGACCATGCAAGGCCCTTTTTCGTGGCCTGTGGGTTCTACAGGCCGCACCTGCCGTTCTACGCGCCAATGAAGTACTTCGGCAGGTTTCCAGAGGCCGCAGTGGAACTCCCACCGTACTTGGAAAACGACCTTGCCGACGTGCCGAAGTCTGCCATCAGCAGTGCGACATCGCTCCGCAGCTTCCGGGATCACGACAACGTGACCTCATCGGGGCAATGGAAGCGCGCCGTGTCGGCGTACCTGGCCTGCGTCAACTTTGCAGATGCCAACGTCGGGCGTGTGATTGAGGCACTCGACAGCGGGCCCCATGCCGACAACACAATCGTTGTCTTGTGGAGCGACCATGGCTGGCAGTTCGGCGAGAAGAAGCATTGGCGGAAGTTCACCCTTTGGGAACGCTCCTGTCGCGTGCCCATCATCTTTGCGGGCCCGGGCATCGAGGCTGGTGGCGTGATCTGCGACCGCACGGCCGAGTTGCTCGACATCTATCCAACCTTGATCGATCTGGCCGGGTTGCCGAAGCGTGAGGAGCTTGACGGCGAGAGCCTGCGACGCCTCCTCCAAGACCACACTGCTGAGTGGGATCACCCGGCGATCACCTCCATGGGGCCCGACAGGAACTCCGTTCGCACAGAGCGGTGGCGCTTTACGAGTTACCCAGACGGCGAGGAGCTCTACGACCACGACAGCGACCCGAATGAGTGGCACAACCTGGCGGGTGTTACGGAGTTCGCAACGACCAGGGAGCGTCTGGCGGCACTGCTGCCCCAGAATCCCGCCCGCAAGCAGGTGATGCAGTTCCAGGACCTGCCTCCGGAGAGACGGCGGCTTACCGAACTGCTGCCAGGCCACCATCGGCCCTCGGACCCGGCGAACTATGTCGGTCTAGACCCGGGTCCGCGATAGAAAGCAGGAGTCGTCTCACTCCTTCTGCTCGGGCAGTTGCCCGCCAATTGTCCAAGGCCCGCCATGCGTGCGGCATCTGGCGTCACTTGACTCTTCTGAGACGAGGGTCATCGGTCGCCGGGGCTGCGAGTAGCCAATTGCAGGCATCGGGCGGAATGCTGCCGCAGTTCTTGCGAGATCCTCGTGATTCCGAGGCTGGTGCTTCTGCGACTGCCCAGTCCCCAGAAGAGCCCCGCGCCAGGGTGCTTTCCAAAGATGCTCACGCTCCGTCGAGGTCTCGCTGGGCTCACCGCCGTTCCCAGTTGAGCGCCGCAGCCAGTCTGTCCGCGGGATCCGCATTCTCCATCAGCAAACTTCCAGCAATCCTCGCGTGCTGTTTGGAGCGGAATGCTCATGGAGTCGTCTGCTTCCACGGCGGTGGCCGATCATTCCCCCCGGTGGCCCGAGTTCTCCCTCGCAGACAGGGCCAGCAACAGCCCAATCGTCCGGGCTTCTTGATTGCGTCTGATCGTGGGCCTACCACGCAATTGCGAGTGTCTGCACTACAATGTGCTGGCCCCGAACCGGGGCAACCGCATGCCTAGCCTTCTGCGAAGAGCGACTCGCCCTTGCGCCCTGCTCGCTGCGATTGCTTCTGCGACACTCATAGCGGCACTGCTTCCCGCTGCCGAGCAGCCGAACATCGTGCTCCTCATTTCCGATGACCACGACAACGAACACTTTGGCTTCATGGGCAGCCGGATCGCGCACACTCCCAATGTCGACCTGCTAGCTAGGTCTGGAACGCTCTTCACCCGCGCGCACCTGCCCATGTCGCGCTGCCATCCGACACTTGCGAGCTTCCTGAGCGGTCGCTGGCCCCATCAGACAGGCGTCTACCACAACTTTGGAACCAAGAGACTCGACCCCGCAAACTCGTTGCCGAGCCTCTTGCGAGACGCGGGCTACGCCACCTACGTAGAAGGAAAGTACTGGGAGGGCGATCCGAGGGCCATGGGCTTCACCCACGGCAAGGGTGAGACTGCGGATACCTTCGTTCGCGATGGTCAAGCCGATCTGTTTGCGTTCATCGACGAAGTTGGCGGGCGCAATCCGATGTTTATCTGGTGGGCTCCCAAGCTGCCGCATCGTCCCCACAACCCTTCGGAAGACTACCTCTCGTTGATTGATCGAAGCGAGATTCCTGTTCCCCCGTGGATCGCGGAAGATCGCCGGGAGGCATTCCTAGAGAAGGAGCACGTAAGCCTTGCGATGGAGGCATGGATGGACGACGGGATCGGGAAGCTTCGTGGGAAACTGCGCGAGAAGGGCCTCTACGAGAACACGTTGTTCGTGTTCCTCACGGACAACGGTTGGTGCAATGGCTTGGTATCCAAGGGTTCTCCCTTCGAGAAGGGCGTCCGCACTCCAATCCTCTTCTCGTGGCCCACCGAGATCGAGGCCGGACAGCGCTTCGACTACCTGACCAGCACTCTGGATGTCTACCCAACGATTCTGGATTACGCCGACGTTCCGGTGCCGGCCTCCGCCGAGGGGAACAGCCTAAGGCCAATCATCGAGGGTAGGAGGTCGAAGAATCGGGAGCGCCTGTTCGGGGCGATCTACCCGGCGTTCGTAACCGAGGGCGACGAACGGCCCGAGCGAGACATCTTCGCGCTCTACGGAAGGGATGATCGGTGGAAGTACATCCTGTACCTTCAGGACATCGTCGCCTCTCGTAATCAGGACTACTTTCGCATCCAGTCTATTGAGACCGACTATCCCACACGCCAGATGGGGGCCGAGGACCTGTACGATCTCCACGCCGATCCAAGGGAACGCAGCAACTTGGCTGAGAGGCCCGAACACGCCCACCGGATGGCGGCCATGCGCGAGGCCGTGTTCGAATGGTGGCGGAGAACGGGGGGCAAGCCGATCGACGCGTTGGATGGGAACGATTAGAGGCGTCGAACGATCGACCCCGCTGGCTGGCCAGTCGCCAGAGCAGCGTCCCTCGCTTCTTCCACAGCGTGTATCGGACCTACTGTTTCGAGAGATTGGACCGGCGCCGGATGGGGCCTCCAGATGCGTCGCCCGGCGATCGACTACTCCGGACGTTGCCGCGATGCTCAACGACACTTGACTGCGGGCAGCCACCCGTCAACGGGCGGAGCGTCGGGGCTCCCCTCCTTCGTGCCGCACCTGACGAGGCCTAACGCCAACCGGGTCAGAGTGCCCTGGTGCAGCCGGACCGAATTCGGCGTGCCCAAAGTCCGAGGATGCACTGGCCGAGTTGTGTGCCATCCAGCCATCAGGCTTCACGCGAGAGCTGCAGAACCGCTTGCACGGATGCGCTCAAGATTGACCGCCATGCGCGGCACGGCATACAATGGGCTAGTGCCTGTCCGGAAGCAGTCCGGCAGGCCCGATCCGTTCCCGCCGTACCCCCCTTGCAAGTGACCCAGCCGGGGGTTGAACGGCCCCGATAGGTGGGCCAGCCCAGGTTCCGATGTTCGAAAGTCTCTCAGAAAGGCTGCAGCGGACCTTCAAGCATCTCCGCGGGCAGGGCAAGCTCTCCGAGCAGAACGTCCAGGATGGCCTGCGGGAGATTCGCGTGGCCATGCTTGAGGCTGATGTCAGCTTCCCGATCGTCAAGCAGTTTATTGCCAGCGTGCGCAAGAAGGCGCTGGGCCAGAAGGTACTGACATCCTTTTCGCCCACTGAGCAGCTCTTCAAGATTGTGCGCGATGAGCTGGTCGCCGTTCTGGGGACCGGCACAGCGCGGCTGCGTCGCGCCTCCCGGCCGCCGAGCGTCGTGCTGATGGTGGGATTGCAGGGATCCGGCAAGACAACTTCGACCGGCAAGCTCGCCCTCTGGCTCTCCAAGCAGCGACGCACGCCTCTGATGGTCTCCGTCGACGTACACCGCCCGGCGGCCCGCGAGCAGCTAGCAATCATCGCTGGCCAGATCGGCCAGCCGATCTACCGGGGCGGCGAGGGCGAATCCACTCCGCTGCAGCTGGCGCTCGGCGCCTTGCGCGACGCTAGGCAGACGGGCCGGGATACGGTGCTCGTGGACACGGCTGGCCGGCTTCACTTGGACGACCAGCTAATGGGAGAGCTCGAGGAACTCAAGGCCAAGCTGGCCCCGGCAGAGATCCTCTTCGTCGCGGATGCCATGACCGGCCAGGACGCCGTCAGGTCCGCGGCGGAGTTCCACGACCGTCTGGCGGTCACGGGAGTCGTCCTCACCAAGCTCGACGGTGACGCGCGAGGCGGGGCGGCTCTCTCCATCCGCAGGGCCACAGGCTGCCCGATCAAGTTCATAGGCACCGGCGAGAAGCCGCGCGCTCTGGAGGTGTTCCACCCAGATCGCATCGTGTCCCGCCTGTTGGGAATGGGCGACATGCTCACCCTGATCGAGAAGTTTGAGCGGGAGGTCGACGAGAAGCAGGCGCGCGAGATGGAGCGCCGGATGCGCACGGACCAGTTCACGATGGAGGACTTCCGCAAGCAGATCCGGCAGGTCACCAAGGTGGGCTCGCTGCGGTCGATGCTCGACATGCTGCCGAGTGGCGGGCCATTCCAGCAGTTGCGCAATGCCGAGATCGATCCGAAGGAGATCTCCCGCACCGAGGCCATCATCAATTCGATGACCGCCAAGGAAAGGTCCAACGTCGACCTCCTGAACGGCAGCCGCCGCCGGCGGATCGCCGCCGGCAGCGGCACCACCGTGCAGCAGGTCAACCAGGTTGTCAAGAAGTTCCGCATGACGAGGGATATGTTGCGCGGCGCCGTCCACGGTGGCCCCGGCGGGTTCTCGCGGCGAAAGGGCAGTAACAGGAAACGGGCCAAGCGCAGGCGCAAGTCCCGCAGACGCCGATACCGGGCCCGTCCCGCGGCTCCAGGCGGCATGGATCTCGGCAAGTTGCTGGGGCGCTAAAGGCGCGCTCGAATCGGAGGAGTCAGATGGTTAGAATTCGCCTGTCAAGGACAGGAGCAAAGAAGAAGCCGAGCTACCGGGTCGTCGTCATGGACAAGCGGCGGGCGCGGGACAGCCGCAGCATCGAGATCGTCGGGCACTACAGCGCGAGGAAAGATCCGATCGAGGTAGTCCTGAAGCGAGACCGCATCACCTACTGGATGAGTGTCGGCGCCCAGCCTTCGGACAGGGTCCGGCGCCTCTTGAAGGTGTTTGACGAGCGCGAGGCCCAGCGCGCGGCAGAGGCCGCCGAACAAGCTGCAGCCCGGCCCGAGCCGCAGCCCGAGCCAGAGGTGGAGGAGGCTGCTCCTGCCCAGGCGCAGCCGTCAGAGCCAGGCGCGCCCGTCGCGGAGGGATCCGCCGCGCACGGCTCGCAGGACGATCTGGCCGAAGAGGAGATGGACAGGCAGCTAGAGGAGGCTCTAGCCGCCGAGGCTGGAGTCTCAGGACCGCCAAAGTCGGCCGACAGCCGCGGGCCGGCCGGCTCTTGAGGCAACCAACGCGCAGCGATCATGTGGGCCCAATCTGGGGGTTTTGATGAGCAGGGATACCGAATCCGCGGTCGAACTGGTCCGAGTCATTGCCAAGGCTCTGGTGGACCTGCCCGACGAAGTTGAAGTGGAAGCGGTTGACGCCAGCCGCAGATGCGTGATCCAGCTGTCGGTGGATCCCTCGGACTTGGGAAGGGTCATCGGCAAGAAGGGCCGCAATGCGAGGTCCGTGCGGGTCCTTCTGGGCGCCATGGGCGTGCAGCGGAGGCGCCGCTATGCCCTTGAGATCTTGGAGACCGACTGACTCCGCGAGACCATTGGCGAGAGGCAAGGCATGAAGGCGGCAGCAACCTACCTCACGGTCGCCAGGATCAGCCGCCCTCGCGGCAATAAGGGGGAGGTCGCTGCCCAGAACCTTGTCGGCGACATGGACTGCTTCGCTAGAGGGCGCCGGCTGAAGGTCATTCTGGCGGACCGCACGAGTCTCGAATTGGAGGTCGAGTGGGCTTGGGAGCACAACGGGCGGCTCATCCTGAAGTTCGCCGGCTTCGAGACGATCTCCGACGCCGAGCGCCTCAGGCGGGCAAAGGCACGAATGGACAAGGCCGAGCTCAGCCCGCCTGCCGAAGGCGAGTATTTCATCGACGACTTGGTCGGGTGCAAGGTGGTGGAGGAGTCGACCGGGAAGGACTTGGGAGTCGTCGACGAGGTCTACGATCCGCCGGGAGACGTGCTGCTGCTGTCTGTCATGGACGCCGCTCGCCGAGAGCTGCTCCTGCCGTTCGTGGAAGAGATCTGCCCCAAGGTGGACATTCCGTCCAAGCGCATATTGGCGCGATTGCCGCAGGGCATGGAAGAGTTGAGGGTTTGACGTGAGGTTTCACATCCTGACGATCTTCCCGGAGTTCTTCGACGGGCCGTTTTCGTGCGGCGTTCTGGGCCGGGCCCGCGACGCAGGCCTAGTTGAGATCGTCCTGCACGACCTGCGAAAGTGGACATCGGACGTGCACCGGACCGTGGATGACCGGCCGTTCGGCGGCGGAGAGGGCATGGTCATGAAGGTCCAACCGATCGATGACGCACTGGCCGAAATCGCCGAACACGGCGGGGGCGCCCCTCCCTGGAGAGTGCTGCTCTCGGCGCAAGGGAAGCTGGTGGACCAGGCCGTGCTCCAGCGGCTGTCCCGCCGTAGCGAGATCGTCCTTGTTTGCGGCCGCTACGAAGGCGTGGACGAGCGCGTCGCACAGCATCTCGTCGACGAGGAGCTGTCCGTGGGGAGCTACGTCCTGAGTGGCGGCGAGTGGGCCGCCGGCGCCGTCGTCGACGGCGTCGCGCGCCTCTGCCCGGGCGTCGTGGGCAACGCGGACTCGACTCGGCGGGAATCGTTCACGCCGCTGGGTTCCGGCGCTCTCGGCCTGCTTGACTTCCCTCAGTTCACACGGCCGGCAAGGTACCGGCCTCCCCGTTCACCGTCGCAGTGCTGGGAAGTCCCGGCCGTGCTGCTTAGCGGGCACCATGGCGAAGTAGCCAAGTGGCGGCGGCGGGCGGCCTTGGAGAAGACCAGGGCGAATCGGCCAGATCTTCTGACCACCGGAGAGGTGACAGGGCCGGGTTAGCCACGAAAGAGAATCCGGCGGCACCCGCACCTGCGGCGGGCCGCCTGCAAACACGGGAGAGTGGACAATGCAGAACGCAATCATCGAGAAGGTCGAACGGGCGCACCGCAAGGAGTCCGTCCCTGCGCTGGAGCCCGGGGACCAAATCAGGGTGCATGTCCGCATTCGCGAAGGCGAAAAGGAGCGCATCCAAGTCTTCGAGGGGATCCTTCTTGCCCGCAACAATCCCGGAATCCGCGAGACGATCACCGTGCGCAAGATCAGCTTTGGCCAGGGCGTCGAGCGGATCTTTCCCCTGCACTCGCCAATCGTGAGCAAGATCGAGGTCGTCAAGCGCCACAGGGTGCGCCGCGCCAAGCTCTACTACTTGCGGAAGCTCAAGGGCAAGGCCGCCCGCCTCAAGGAACGCCGGCGTCACTGACCCGGGCCGCGCGCTCGGCGCCGCTGTGCGCTGGCCGTTCCCGGACTCCGGCCTACAGTGTGCGGGTGTGAAAGCCTCCGTCCACGTCCAGCACTTGGCCGGAAGAGTAGTCCAGCAGTCCGTCGGCAATGGCACGGACCGCTCTGGCAACGTCATCGGGCCGGCCCAGCCGGCCCTGCGGCAGCAGGCCCTCGGCCGCCAGGCGACGGTAGTGCTTTACGACGGGGGCAACCATGTCCGTCTCGATGATTCCCGGGCGGATCTCGAACACTCCAATCCCCTCGCCCGCCAGTCGGCTGGCGTATAGCTGGGCTGCCATGCTCAGTCCTGCCTTTGATACGCAGTACTCTCCGCGGCTAGTGGACGCCGTATAGGCGGAGATCGACGTGACGAACACGATCCGGCCGGCCTCGCCCTCAAGCATCAGCTTGGCAGCGCCCTGCGTCAGGAAGTAGGGACCTCGAAGGTTGGTTCGGAGCACTTCGTCGAAGCTCTCCTCCGTAGCCACGAGGATGTCGTTGCGCTGGCGAGGAGCCATGCCCGCGTTGTTCACCAAGAGGTCGAGTCGTCCGAACTCCTCCCGTACGATTCGCAGCAGCGACTCGCGGTCAGCGCGCACGCCGACATCCATCTGGGCGATGCGGGCCCCGCATTCCGCGCGCAGGCTCTCTGCGGCCACGAGGTTGCCGCGGTAGGTCCCCACAACGCGGTGTGTGCGGGCCAGTTCCAGGGCGACGGCGCGACCGATGCCCCGGCTTGCCCCGGTCACAACCGCCACCGGCTGGTTATTCGTCATCGCCGCTCCGCACGACCGCTCTAGCGCCACGCTCTACGCGAGGATTGGCCGGATGGCCTCCCCGTGGACGTCTGTGAGCCGGAAGTGGCGCCCCTGATACTTGAACGTAA
The DNA here is from genome assembly GCA_028819235.1 of Bryobacterales bacterium. Taxonomy (GTDB): domain Bacteria; phylum Acidobacteriota; class Terriglobia; order Bryobacterales; family UBA6623; genus VXMF01. The sequence goes on along the minus strand of JAPPMC010000235.1, from coordinate 22,843 downwards.
GGCGCTTGTGGTCCACGCCCAGCAAGTGCAAGATCGTCGCGTGCAGGTCGTAAACGCTCACCGGGTCCCGCGTCACGTTGTACGAGAAGTCGTCGGTTGCCCCGTGCGTCGTACCCCCGCGGATCCCGCCCCCGGCGAGCCAAAGGGAAAAGCAGCGAGGGTGATGGTCCCTGCCGTAGTTCTCCGCAGACAGCTTGCCTTGGCAGTAGACCGTGCGACCGAATTCGCCGCCCCAAACGACCAGCGTCTCGTCCAGCAGGCCGCGCTGCTCGAGGTCATTCACCAGTGCTGCCGAGGCGCGGTCCGTCTCGGCGCACATTTCGGCTAGGCGCTTGGGGAGGGCATTGTGGTGGTCCCACCCACGGTGGAACAACTGCACGCAGCGCACGCCCCGCTCGACGAGGCGGCGCGCCAGCAGGCAGTTGCTGGCGTACGTGCCGGGCTTTCGGGCCTCTTCGCCGTACATCTCGAAGACGGAGTCGGGCTCGCCTGACAGGTCGGTTAGTTCGGGCACGGACGCCTGCATCCGGAAGGCCATCTCGTACTGGGCCACCCGGTTCTGGATCTCGGGGTCGCCAGACTGCTCGAAGTGCATCTGGTTGAGGGCGGCCAAATTGTCCAGGTACGCCCTCCGGTCGTTTCGCGTGAAGCCGTCCGGGTTGTTCAGGTAGAGGACGGGCTCGCGGCCAGCGCGGAACTTGACCGCTTGATACCGGGTGGGCAGGAAGCCGCTGCCCCAGAGCCGCGAGTACAAGGGCTGCCCTGTGCTGCCTAGAGAGACCATCACAACGTAGGCCGGCAGGCTGCTGGTCTCGCTGCCGAGGCCATATGCCAGCCATGAGCCCAAACTGGGCCTGCCTGCGAGTTGGTGGCCGGTCTGCAAGAAGGTGATCGCCGGGTCGTGGTTGATCTGCTCCGTGGACATCGATCGGACCACGGCGATCTTGTCCGAGATCGACGCAATGTTCGGGATCAGTTCGCTGAACTGCTGACCGGACTCTCCCGCCCTCTGGAACTCGAACTTGGAGGCGGCCACCGGGAAGCTCGTTTGGGCGGCCGTCATTCCCGTTAGCCTCTGGCCGCCCCGCACCGAATCGGGCAGCTCGCTTCCCTGGAGCCGGCGCAGCCCGGGCTTGGCGTCGAATAGGTCCATCTGGGATGGCCCGCCGGACTGGAACAGGTAGATCACCCGCTTGGCCCGAGGCGCGAAGTGCGGCAGCCCGTTCAATGCAGGCTGTCCCGTCGCCGGCCTCAGATCCTCTGCCAGCAGGTGCGCGAGGGCGGCGACTCCCAGCCCGCGCGCCGAGGATCCGAACAGCTGCCTACGGGTCAGGGCGTGGCGAAGGTCGAACTTCATGGTCTATTCCCTGGTGATGGTCTCGTCCAAGTTCAGCAGCATGCTGGCCACCGTCGTGTAAGCTGCCAGTTCTGGGGCTTCCAAGCTGGCATTCCACTCGGCTTCGCCCACCGCCAATATCCGGTCGGCGTCGTCCGGCGACGTCAGGAAGCGGTCCCTGTAGAGGCTGAGGCTGTCGCCGAGGATGCCGGCCTCGCTCTCGGCGGGCTCTCTACCCGTGGCCAGCAGGAATCCGTAGGCCAGCCGGTCGGCGTCATTCTGCCCTCCTTCGCGCAGCATGCGCTCGGCAAAGAGTCGGGCCGCCTCGTTGTACGTCGGGTCGTTCATGAGGTTCAGGGCCTGGATCGGGGTGTTCGTGCGCTCCTGCCGCACGACGCATGTCTCGCGGGCAGCAGCGTCGAATGCCAGCATGGCGGGCGGGCCGAGCGTCCGCTTCCAGAATGTGTAGAGGCTCCTGCGGTACAGCTTGTCGCCCCGGTCGTGCCGGTAGGCTCCCCAGTTGGACAGCTCCTTCCACAGCCCTCCGGGCTGGTACGGTTTCACGGACGGCCCTCCAGACTCCGGGGACAGGAGCCCGGCGACGGCAAGCGCCTGATCCCGGATCGCTTCCGCCGGAAGCCTAAGCCGGGGCGCGCGCGCGAGGAGGAGGTTGTCGGGATCGGTTTCGAGCGGTTCTGGCGTCACTGCCGACGACTGACGGTATGTCGCGCTCGTGACGATGAGCCGCAGCAAGGCCTTGACATCCCAGCCGCCCTGCATGAACTCCGCCGCCAGCCAGTCCAGCAGCTCGGGATGCGTAGGGGCTGCGCCTTGCGACCCGAAGTCCTCCGACGTGGAGACGATCCCCCTGCCGAACAGCATTTGCCAGTAGCGGTTGACCGTCACCCTCGACGTGAGGGGATGGTCATCGCTGGTCAGCCAGCGAGCGAGCCCGAGGCGGTCGTTGCGGGCACTTGCGGGCATTGGGGGCAGGGCGGAGAAGAGGCCTGGCTCCACCCTTTCCCGGGGGGCGTCGAACGCTCCCCGGAACAGGACGTGCGTGGGCCTCGGATCCTGACGCTCGTCCATCACCATGACCGTCGGCAGTCCAGACAGGAACGCTTCCCGTTCCAGCCGAAGTTCGCGCAACCGCATCCAGTCGTTCTTGGCTGCTTCCGGGGCGCAGTGCTCCAAGAATGCGCGCCGAAGCTTCTCGCGCTGGGCTTCGCTGCGCCGCTCGGGCGGCTTTGCCGCGATCTCGGCGGGTGTCTCACGTACCGCGAGTACGGAGACCTCGGAGGCGCTGAGCGCCCTAGAGTACAGCCGAGTGTCGTCCATTTGCCCGGAGAAGCGGTCGGTTGGCCCCGGCCCGTGACCGATTCGCAAGGGCGCGTTGGCTTTCGTGGAATTGAGGGACTCGTCAATCAGGGACTTGGCCTCGGCGAGCCGTCCATCCAAGTACAGCCGCATCCCGGCCGTGTTGCGGGAGCCGTCGTAGGTGGCGGCGACATGGACCCATTTGCCTAACGGCAGCGGATCCGCCGACTCGATGCGGGTTCGGTCGGAGATGCTCGCTGTGTCGATGCGCAACTGCAGCTTGCCGTCCACCAAGAAGAGGCCGAAGCCCTTTGGCCCGGTGGGCAGGTAGCGCGATACGATGCCGCCGGTCCGGGCCTCGGCACGCACCCATGCGGAGATCGTGAACGGATCGTAGAAGTCGTAGTTGGCGCGGTCCCCAAGGTCAAAGTGGCGCTTGCCGTCGAAACGCGCGGCCCGTCCGCTGATACCAACTGGCTCCGATCCGGCGGCATCGAATGTCCGTCGCACGACCAGGCCCTCCGAGTGGAACCATTCATCCGCAGCGGCCAAGTCTGGCGCTCGGGCAGCGTCTTGGACACTCTCGGAATGCTCGCCCACGCGGCGCTCAAGTGCGGCGATGGTCCGGTCGAGGTTCGCGAGCTCCTCGCTCTGCTCTAGGGTTGGGGCCCGAACGATCGGCGGTGTGTTTCCATACTTGTAGTAGCGGCCCCGGTCCGAGACGTTGTTGAAGTAGGCGTAGAACCTGTAGAACTCGTGTTGCGAGATCGGGTCGTACTTGTGGTCGTGGCAGCGGGCGCAGCCGACCGTCAGGCCCAGCCACACGGTCCCGGTGGTCTCCAGCCGGTCCACCGCGTACTCGACTTGATACTCCTCAGGATCGGTCCCGTTCTCGGCGTTCCCACGGTGATTGCGATTGAAGCCCGTTGCAATGCGCTGCTCGAGGTTTGGATTGGGGAGCAGGTCTCCGGCCAGCTGTTCGACCGTGAACCTGTCGAAGGGCATGTTGGCGTTGAATGCCTCGATCACCCAGTCCCGCCAGCGCCACATGTCGCGCTCTTGGTCGTTCTGGTAGCCGTTGGTGTCTGCATACCGGGCGGCCTCAAGCCACCGAAACGCCATCCGCTCGCCGAACCTCGGCGATGCCAGCAGCCGGTCCACCGCCCCTTCGTAGGCCTGCGGAGATCGATCCGCAAGCAGAGTCCGCATCTCTTCCGCGGTCGGGGGAATGCCGGTCAGATCCAAGGTGACGCGCCGCAGGAGCTTGGCCTTTTCGGCCTGGGGCGAGGGCCTCAGGCCGGCGGCCTGCATCCGCGCCAAGACGAACCGATCGATCGGATTCCGCTCCCAATCGCTGGCAGGCCCCGTCCCCGGATCGGGACGGCGGACTGGCTCGAATGCCCAGTGCTGTGCCCACTCGGCGCCGTCGCGGACCCACTCCCGTAGGGTGTCGATCTCTGCGGGGCTCAGGGGGGCGTGTCCCAAGGCCTCTGGGGGCATCCTGTGGGCAGGGTCCTCCGCGACGAGCCTCAGAATCAGCTCGCTCTCTTCGGGGTTGCCCGGGGAGATGACCGACCGCCCGGTTGAAGCCCGCCCTAGTGCGCCCTCCTTCGTGTCCAGCCGCAGCGGTGACATTCGCATCGCGGCGTCCGGGCCGTGGCAGGTGTAGCATCGGTCCGACAGGATTGGCCGGACGTCCCGTCGGAAGTCCGCGGCAAAGCCGGTCGAGACAAGTACGCCGCACACTAGTGCGGGCAGGCAGGCACGGGTCACCAAGCTGCGCACGTCATATGGAATTGTACCCGCCTGGCCTCTCGACGGGTCCTGCCGAGCCTGCTCAGTCCGGGAAGAAAGGGAAGAAATTCCGAATCTGCTCGTCGCTCGGCTGGAGTCCATACTCGGTGATTTCGAACGCCTCCGCGTTCTGAATCCCGTCGGCGGCGTCCCCGTACCACTTGCGGGCAGCTTCCCTCCAGCCGGACCGCAGCGCGAAGCTGCGCCGGGACTTGAGCCATTCCAGCCGCTTAACCGGATCCTTAGGGACGTCGTCCAAGATTCCCCCGTGCCAGGGTAGCCACTCGTAGAACTGGGAGACGTGCGCGTCGAGCCCGGCGTACTTCTTGTCGATCACGTCGTCGATGGACACCACGATGTCGGGCCGGAACGGAGCTGGCCGCTGGAAGCGGTCCGAGAAGTACAGGAACAGCGGGTTCTTGCGGATGGCCGGTGTGTCGCTGGCTAGGTTGGGGACGGTCACCATGTACGACGCGTCCTGCACCAAGATCCCGGTGTAGCGGTGGTCCGGGTGGTAGTCGTTCGGCCTCGGGGCCAGCACGACGTCGGCGTCCCACTCGCGGATTTGTCGGATGATCTGCATCCGAACGTCCAGGCTGGGCACGAGTTCGCCGTCGTGGTTGTCCAGCACGATGTACTCGATTCCCAGACGGCGTCCCGACTCTTGGGCTTCGGCGCGGCGGCGGGCGGCCAGCATGCCCCCGCCCTCGGCTTGGTGGCCAGCGTCGCCGTTGGTTACCGAGACAAAGCGGACCTTGTGGCCCAGCTCGGCGAACTTGGCCGCGATACCGCCGGCCTTGATGTCGCAGTCGTCGGGATGGGCTCCGATCGCGATCACCCGGATCGGTTCTGCGGCGATTGTGGGAACGGAGATTGGCATCGTCAGAAGCAGGCAGGGCAGGGCGCTACGCATCGGTCTTAACCTCGGCCGGGCGACCGCCGAACGGCCACTGCCGCTGACGGCGGGCCATGGCAAGGTACACCGCTGCTCCCAGCAGCAAGGTGCCGATGCCGAACACTACGAATGTGCCGCCCAGCGAGAGGAACACATAAATATAGCCCACCAGCGAAACGATCGCTGGGAGGGGATAGGCCCACATGCGGAATGGCCGCTGGATGTCTGGGCGGTCGCGTCGGATCAGGAACAGCGCGATGGTGTGCCCGACGAATTGGATCAGGATGCGCGCCGCCATGAGGGCTTTGATGACATTGTCGAGGCTGAAGAAGCTGGCAGCCATGGCGCCGGCACCCATCAGGAGCAGGGAACGGTGCGGGAATTCCTTGGTCGGGTGCAGCACTGCCAGCGACCGGAAGAAGATGCCGTCTCGCGCAGCCGCGTACGGAACGCGGGAATAGCCCAGCAGCAGCGCAAAGATTGACCCGAACGCGGTCAGTACGATCATTCCGGCCAGCACGTCCGATGCCCAGGGACCGAGCGCTTGCTCCATGAACAGCGCGCCCAGGAATTGGGATTCCATAGCTTGGCGCCAAGGGACAACGCCGATGAAGCTGAAGGAGATGGCGATGTCGATGGCCGCGACGGCGAGCACTGAGTAGAGCACTGCCTTGGGGATCGTGCGGCCGGGATCGCGTACCTCCGCGCCCAAGTAGCAGACCTGGTAGTAACCGAGGAACAGGTACAGCACCTCCGCCGAGCCTGTGCCAAGGCTGGCGATGAAGTCCAGACTGAAGTCGAACGCATTCGGGGGCAAGTCGAACGCTAAGGCAGCGTCGAAGTACAACAGGCCGGTGATGATCACCCAGCCAGTCGTCAGCAGCATCACCGACCACAGCGCGAACATCAGCTTGGCAATGTCGTCGATGCGGCGGTAAAGCGCGAACACGAGCAGGCCGCAGATCCCGGCCGCAAGGAACTTGCCTTCCATCCCGGACATGTCAGGCAAGAACACCCTCAGGTACTGCACTAGGCCGATGTTTCCGCTGGCGATCTCGAGGGGTCCGGCGAATAGCACCTGCCACACGAACAGGAATGCGAGCATGCGCCCCCAGGTCTTCGGGCCGAATCCTTCCTTGAGGAAGACGTACGTGCCTCCGGCTGCAGGAATCGACGCCCCGAGTTCGGCGACGACCATGCCGTCCGCCAGCGCGATCAAGGTCCCAGTGATCCAGGCTAGATAGGCCTGCGGCCCTTCCAAGGTCTTCAGGATCAGTGCGATGGCGATGAACGGGCCGATCCCGACCATGTTGGCCATGTTGATGTTGGTCGCGTTGAGCAGGGTGAGCCTGCGCTGCATCTCTGGCATTGGACTTCCTGGCCGGTCGGCTTGTCGCCGGAGCCGTTCCCGAATTCTACGACAGCAGGGGACTGGGTGCCGCATCGCCGCCGGTGATGTTGCGTGAACCGTAGCCGGTCAAGGCCACCTGCCTGCTGGTACGCTGAGGAGGCACCGGGCCAGGATTGGGGTGGTAGCTCAGTTGGTAGAGCAACGGCCTTTTAAGCCGTGGGTCCCGGGTTCGAGTCCCGGCCGCCTCACCAGCGCCTCTAAGCCCGGCCTGAAGCGTCGAACGGCTCTGTGACAGGTCTGCGGTCCCGTCGTTAGGCCCGCATGCGTGTCGTTGCTGCGACTGCATGACCGACTGTCACGCTGAGAGATCACGCTGGCCTACTGGCCACTTGGAGGGACCAGTCGGCTGGCAGCTGCATGGCGGTTCGCCGAACTGCCGCGCAACGGCAACTTGCTGGACAGTAGCCCCGCGTGCGGATCTCATCGGTCGCTTCCTCTGACTCTGGTTCGCACGCTTGGGCGCCTCGCCCTGATCTTTCCCGGAAAACGAAACCTTGGCCCGACAACGCAAGATCCGCCGGGTGTCGTAGTGCTGTTCCGATACGACGCAGGCCGCCCAAGTCTACAGCCTGGACAGCATTGTGAAGTGCACAGTCAAGCTGTGGCCGCCGCGGACTAGCGTCGTACAAGTAGCTTCTCTGCGCTCCAAATTTGCAGTTCCAGAGCCAGCCCATCGGCCACTCTCCCGCCGCACCGGCCACGAGGATCAAGAAGTGGGGTACCCTGCCTCGTAGGGTTGGACAGCATGTTTCCAGTGACAGGAAAGGGAATCGTCGTGAGCAGGTTGAGTCTATTCGCAGTCTTGGTGCTGGCACTCGCCTGCAACTACGAGGGTGGAGGCGAAGAGTCGTCCTCGGCGCTGCCGCAGGCTGAGGCGCTCGTCGCCCGCGGAAAGTCGCTTGAATTGCCTACGGAGTGGGTGCGCCCGCCCGGCGACCCTCTCCATCACCACACGGCTGGTTTCGCGAAGATACTGTGCTCGGCTGTCTTCATCACGGGACTCGACGCTGATTTCGCGGCCGAGAACATCGGCTACTTCACCAGCGACTACGATCAGCGCTCAAGGGTAACCAAGCGCGAAGTCGACCAAGAGCACAAGCTGGTGCGCCTGACGCTTGAGGATGGCGTGACGCGCACGGCGCAATACACTGGCGATCAAGGCTGCGTCACTTTTCCGCTCGGGACTGATGAACTCTACTTCGACCCCGTTGATGTGACCACTGTCCTTCCCGACCCCGATACCCAGCCGTGGCCAATGGGTGACGTGCTGCCCGGTGAGCCGCTCCCTGCTGAGATCGATGACGCGATGGTACAGGCAGCCGTGAACGCCGCATTCGAGCCGGGCGAGGGAATGACCGCCGCCTTTGTCGTCACATGGCGCGGTCGGATCATAGGTGAGCGCTACCGCGAAGGCCTCGATCTGCATACGCCTCTTGAGAGCTGGTCGATGGGCAAGAGCCTGACGGCGAGCCTGATGGGTGTCTTGATCCAGCAAGGGATCTATGACCTCTGGCAGCCCGCACCTGTCCCGGAGTGGCAGGGCGAAGGGGATCCTCGCTCAGGGATTCGGATTGGGGACATCCTGCGGATGTCCAGCGGCATCCGGTGCGTGAACCGCGGCGATCCGGAGTATGGCCCTTCCATGGGGTATCCGGACCATCTGTATCTCTACACAGGCGGAATGAACTCGTTCGAGTGGGCCGCGACGAGGCCTCAGCAGTGGCCCCCGAATACAGTTGGGCGCTACCGGAACTGTGATCCGGTCCTGACGAACTACCTAGTGCGGCTGGGCGTCGAAGAACGCGGAGACGAGTACCTCTCCTTCCCGCAGCGGGAACTGTTCGACAAGATCGGCATTCGCGACATGGTGATGGAGACCGATCCATATGGAAACTACCTCATCCAGGGGTATGAGTTTGGAACGGGCCGCGACTGGGCGAGGTTGGCCAACCTGTACTTGCAAGACGGTGTCTGGCGAGGGGAGCGGATCCTTCCGGAAGGCTTCGTGGAATTCGTGAGCACGCCAGCGCCGGCATGGGAAGCCGATGGTCGTCCCATCTACGGAGGGTTCTTCTGGATCAACGCCGCAGGCGCCTACCCGATACCTGAAGACGCGTACTATATGGCGGGCGCTGGGAACCAGAAAGCCTTCATCATCCCCTCCCACGACTTGGTCGTGGTGCGGCTGGGTCATTACAAGGGCTCAAGCCCTGGAGACGAGGGCCTCAAGAACGCCTTGGCCATGCTCATGGAAGCCGTGCCCGCGAGTTGAACGCAACCGCCCCCTGCTGCTGGCATCTGACGGCAAATCAGCCGCTCGGACCGCTGGACTCAGAACAGATTGGTCTTCGGGCCCAAAGAGTCCGCGCTCTCGGGCCCGTTCGCCTGCAGCAGGCGGATCCGGACCTGTCTGCACGTATTGGGGACCGAGGCCCGTGGCCAACTGGTGCGAGTAGGGTTCCTCAACGGGGACGTGTAGGCATGGCAAGCGCTGATCCGTTCCCGTCAGGGCGCAGACCAACTTGGCCTTTGGGCAGGTGAATTGCCATGGCGTTCCTGGGACAGGCGGCAGGCAAGCTTTGTCTGATTCTGCCGCACGGCTGGCGTGATAGCATTCTCCGGGGTCTTGGAGTGGGCGCACGGAGCGCACCCGAAACCCCACTGCCATTTAGGTCATGAGAGCCACACCTGTCCCCCAAAGTGCCCGCATCGATTCTCTAGACGTACTGCGGGGGTTTGCGTTGCTTGGCATCCTCGTCATGAACATTCAGTTGTTCGCGATGCCGCAGGCGGCTTACTTCAACCCCACCGTATATGGAGACCTCACAGGGCCGAACCTCTATGTCTGGGGCGTGAGCCGCATGCTGGCGGACCAGAAGTTCATGACAATCTTCTCGATGCTGTTCGGGGCGGGCATCGTACTCATGTCGGGCCGGGCCGGGCCGGGAGCCCGCCGGTTGCACTATCGGCGCATGGCATCGCTGCTGGTCATCGGGGTGCTGCACGCCCACCTTCTCTGGCCCGGGGACATCCTCTTCCTCTACGCCGTATGCGGGATGTTGGTTTATCCGCTGCGCCACCAGCCACCGAGGAAACTGCTTGTGTTCGGGTTGGTTGCGCTTGCAGTCGCTTCGCTGATGTCGATCGGTACCGGATTGTCGTTTCCATACTGGCCGCAGGTGGATCGCGACGCTCTGGTTGTGGAGATGTGGCAGCCGACGCCGGAGATGATCGATGCGGAACTGGACGCCTATCGGGGCAGCTGGCTTGACCAGCAGCCCGTCCGTTCGGCGTCTGCATTCGGCTTCGAGACGTTCCTCCTGATCAAGTGGGGGCTATGGCGCGCAGGTGGATTGATGCTGGTCGGGATGGCGCTCTTCAAATGGGGGGTCTTCAGCGGAATGCGCTCTCCTCGCTTCTACGCCGCGCTGGTCGCGCTGGCAGTCGCAGTCGGGCTCCCGCTCCAAGCCTACGGGATGGCGCTCGACTTCGAGGGCGGATGGGCAGTCTGGTCGTTTTTTGTGGGTCTGCAGTTCATCTACTGGCCGAGCATTGCCATAAGCCTCGGCTACGTCGGCGTACTCATGCTGGCGTGTCGGACGCCGGCACTTCGACGACTTACCCGTCCGTTCGCAGCCGTCGGTCGAACGGCCCTGACCAACTACCTTCTTCAGACGGTCGTCTGCACGACGATCTTCTTCGGTCACGGTCTCGGCTGGTATGGCTCCGTGGGTCGTGTTGGGCAGCTCGCCGTCGTGGTCAGCGTCTGGGCGGTGCAACTCCTCGCGTCGACACTTTGGCTTCGGTGGTTCCGTTTCGGGCCGGCAGAGTGGACGTGGCGGTCAGTCACCTACGGTATCCGCCCACCACTCAGTCGCGTGCATCGCCTCGAAGGCGCCCAGTAACGATCATCGGCCAGTGGACGATCACCGACTCGACGCGACTGGTTCGAGGACCTGACCGAAGGGTCGTGATCGATACCCGAGAGCGGTTGTCGCGCTGGGCTCGCAGGTCTCTTACGCCGAGTTTCGGTCCGACTGGAAGCGTGTCCGGTGGGTCTAAAGGCCTCGTCCTGCCGTCGGGACGCGAGAACAAGCAACCATCAGGACGTCTGACTGGGCCGACCGACGGAGCTCTTCTCTAACGAGATCGCGGAAACTTCTTAAGGCATCCTCGAACTTGGCCCCGGCTACCTAGATCGCGCCTTGGTTGAGACCTTGGCCGAACTGCGATGTTCCACCATCCGCAGGGGGTCTGTCCGAGAGTGAATGGGCAAGACGTGGGAGTCCTGTGCAACCAATGCCGGTTTGCAAGATTATGCGGCATGACATAATGCACACAGGAATAATCCTGTTGTGAGATTCGTCGACCGGCGCGAAGAAATGGGACGCTTGGACCGTGCACTGGCCCGCCCCGGGTCCTTTTCTGTTATCTGGGGCCGCCGCCGCGTGGGCAAGTCCCGCCTCTTGGTCGAGTGGTCCGGAAGACATAACGGCCTCTACACCGTCGCCGACCTGTCAGTCCCGTCGGTCCAGCGGCGCTACCTTGCATCCGCTGTCGCTGAGCGATTCCCGAACTTTGCCGATGTGGAGTATCCGAATTGGCGAGCCTTCCTGACTCGCCTCTCCGAAGAGGCTGACCGTGTCGGGTGGCCCGGACCGTTCGTGATTGACGAGTTGCCCTATCTGATCGCCGCAGACCCCGGATTGGCCAGTGACATCCAGAATTGGATCGACCACCCTTCCAGGCAACTCGGAGTTGTGGTCAGCGGCTCGAGCCAGCGCATGATGCACGGCGCTGTGCTGGATGCCAGCGCCCCTCTCTACGGCAGGGCTGACCAAGCGTTCGCGCTTCGGCCCCTTCAGCCCGGGCATCTTTCCGATGCGTTTGGCTCTGACGACTGGCGCTGGCTGGTCAGCCTCTATGCACTGTGGGGTGGAATGCCACGGTATTGGGAATTGGCACTGCCCTTCGGTAGCGACCTTGAAGCCGCCGTGGATTCGCTGGTTCTCGATCCGGCCGGTCCCTTACACGAAGAGCCGGCGCGTCTACTGGAACAGGAGATTCCGCCTGCGTCCGCGTTGCGCCCGCTGCTGGATGTCATTGGGGCGGGAGCGCATCGAGTTAGTGAAGTCGGCGGTCGCCTTGGACGTGCTGCATCCAGCCTGTCGCGACCTCTGAAATCTCTGGTCGAGATGGGGCTGGTGCGGCGCGAAACACCCTTTGGAGCAAATCCAAGGACCAGCAAGAGGAGCCTTTACCGGATTGACGATCCATTTCTGCGCCTGTGGTTCCGCGTCATCGCTCCCCATCGCGCGGCGATGTACGCGTCGCCACCAGAGAGCCGACTCTTGTATTGGAAGCGCCACAGAGGGCAATTGGAAGGGTACGCTTGGCAGGAGCTATGTCGGGCGGCCGTGCCGCTCCTCCATCGAGCCGACCACCCCGTAGCGAAGTTAGGACCGTTCGAGCCCGCGTGGCGCTATTGGCGTGGCAGCCAGCGAGAAGTAGACTTGGTCACTCCCGACATCGAAAGGAACCGACTGCTCGTGGGTGAGGCCAAACTGTCCGCGAGTGCCGCCGACGTGTCGAGATGGACGACCGCGGTGGACAACCTCTCGTTACCGGCCAGCACAGGGATGGAGCGTGTGCCGGTCATGTTTGTGGCTACCGCTGGGAGGCTATCCACAAGGGTAGCCAAGGGCTACGTAGTGGACGCTCGGACAGTGTTCACCGTGCTTCGGCAGCCTCGGAACCTGGTCCAATAGCGGACACAGCGCGCGGCCGTCCCATCGTGGCACCCTGCCAGCGGCGCATGAATCCCGCTTCGGGCCGTTGCTCCCGACCAGCGGCCTGAATCACTCAGCCTGCAGAATCTCCGCCTTGTTGGTGCTCTACGTGAGGAGTGGCTGCTATTGGCCACCAGCGCGAACACTCGATTCCGCCGCGGGCATTCGGTCGCATCCCTTCGGACCGGCGGACGGTCTTGGATAGCAGCCGTCTGCAATTCGACGCACCCTCAGTCGGATCACCGGCAAGGGAAGGCCCGCGATCGTCTGGCACGGCGTGGCATTGGCATGGACGAACCTTCCAGCCACGCTCCCTGTCGGATGTCGGAGACGGAGGGAGAGGATGGGGACTCGGCCCGCTCATCGTCCGCTGTTGACCTTGTGCACGGTGGCGGCCGCAGTCGGCTCAAGGGTTCAGTGAAAGTTGCTGGAGCGGACGGGCAAGGGCCATGCTCTGACCCGCAGCATTCGCCTGACAGGCTCACCTACACTGTTGAGCGTCATGACACGGCGCGACTGGCTCAGACTTGCCCCGATGGCCGCTCTTCCGAGCGTGCTGCACGCACACGAACCGTCAGCAGACTCCATTGAAGGCCTTGCCATCTACTACACCCAAGTCGGCAACCGATCTTGGGTGCTCTGCGAGTTGACCACTGCGGGAGGGCTGACCGGCCTCGGAGATGCCTCTGCCAACGAGCGAATCCCAGAGAACGCGACAAGGATCGCGCGCAACTTGTTTGAAACGATCAATGGCCGTGGCCCCTTTGAAGTCGAGCGGTTGCGGGGAAAGGCAATGGAGGTGGTTTCTGGCACCGCGCCGTCCGAGAAGCGGATAACGGTTGCGGCGTGCTCGGCACTGGAGCAGTGCATGTGGGACCTCCAAGGGAAGGTGTTAGGCCTACCCTGTTACGCCCTGTTTGGCGGCGCTCTGCGCAAGAGGATACGGAACTACGCCAACATCAACCGAGCCACGCGTGGGGCGGATCGAACTGCCGAGGGGTTTGCGAAGAACGCACGGCGCGGCCTTCAGGCGGGATTCGATGCATTCAAACTTGCACCGTTCGACCATATGGCTAGGAATGAGGCCGATCCGGAGCGCTATGCGGAGGGCGTCAGTCGCGGAATCGGCTTTGTCGAAGCCGTCAGGGAGGCAATCGGCCCGGACAGGGATTTGCTGATCGACGGTCACAGCCGCTTCGATGCGGCACGCGCCATTGAGGTCAGCCGGAAGCTCGAGCCGTTCGATCTGTACTGGATGGAAGAGATGTGTAGGAGCACGGAAGACCTGAGGCGGTTCAACGACGCCGTCGATGTTCAGACTGCTGGCGGAGAATCGCTGTGGGGCGTAGACGGATTCTATGACTACATTCGGTCCGGTGCCGTCGATGCGGTGATGCCCGACGTGAAGTTCTGCGGGGGAATGTACGAGCTCAAGAAGATCGCGGCCGTGGCGGAAGGAGCCGGGCTGTTGTGCTCGCCGCACGGGCCCGCCAGTCCGGTCGGCAACATGGCAGCGGCTCACGTGTGCGCGACGATGCCCAATTTCGACATTCTTGAGATGGCCTACGGTGAAGTGTCGTGGCGTGAAGATACGGTCGTGCCCGCCGAGAGAGTCGAGTCCGGCTATCTGGAGATTCCGGACAGGCCAGGGATCGGATACGAGATGAATCCCGATCGCTGGCAGCGGTATGACGGCTGATTCTGGCGTCAGTCGGCGAGCCCGTAGTGGCCAGCCCGCCTCAACGCGCGACGTGAATCGGCAGAGTTCCGCTCAAACAGACCGTTCAATTGCGGCCGGCGGACGTGCGCCCGTCCAGAACGCATAGGACGGCCATCAAGCCGACCCTCACGGCTGGGAGGGTGACGCTGGGCATGCACATGGCCCCTCGCGAGTGCCATTTCCGGTGGCTTCCGGGCTCGGGAGACCGGGAGCTCGCAAGGAGACCGCGGCTGTGGTTTTGCTCGGGCCTGCTTTACTGGGTCCGCATCATCTAGTCAGGTGCCCCCGCAAGTCAGCGCTCGACGACAGCGGCACATCGTCGATTGCGTAGTCCCGCGATCCCCACCTCTTGGCGACTCCTCAAGACCATTACAATCCTATGGCCTCGCACCCGCGAGTTGCTGTGACGGGGGCGAGCCTTCGCAGCCAAGAGCAGCTAGAGGACTCGGGAGAATCTGCGCTACTCGTTCCTCCCCCATCAACTCTCGGTTCGACTCTCTTGTGGTTGGACGCTCTCAGGTCAGCGTGCCGGATTCTCCATGAGGCAAGAGGGACGCCGCCAAGATGTCTTGAGGCCGCGATGGTACGAGGATGCTGCTTTACCAGCGCCGGGCCGGTCTGCCCAGCCTGTGCCAGTTGACAATCGACGAAGAATGCGGGCTATTGGCCAGGCCGACCCCAGGTAGTTCCGGGGGCGAACGGGTACATGCGCTCCGCGCGCACCGCCCGGCCGGGACGGGCAATTGGCGCCAGTGCGCCGTTATCTAGGGCCAGAACGCCGTTCACGATCACATATCGAATGCCGTCCGGAGGCCTTGCTGGGTCTTCATATGTTCCACGGTCGATCACCGTCTGGGGATCGAACACCACTATGTCGGCGTCCGCGCCCGGCCGAAGGCGTCCCTTGTTTCGCATGTTCGGCAGCCGCCGCTCAAGTCGCCGCGCCGGCATGACTGTCATCTTCCGCAGGGCCTCCATCAGCGAGAGAGCACGCTGCTCCCGCACGTACCGTCCCAGCACCCTCGAGAACGTCCCAAACGACCGAGGGTGCGCCCGTCCGCCGCTGAGCCACATGCCGTCGCTGGCGATCATGGCCAACGGGTCCGCGATCACGCGCCGGACGCTTGACTCCTTGTAGAACGGAGGCACAATGATGGTCCCTCCTACCTTGCGTCTCTCGGGAAACGTCTCTCGGGACAGCCTCTCGCCGGTCCGCACCCAGATGAACTGTGACAGTTCCTCGTCCGTGTATCGCTCCCAGTCGTTGAACAGGTGGGACTGTATGAGGGTCGAACCGCGGTTGTAGGGATAGGCCTCGGTCGTAATGTCCACGCCGGCCGCCTGAGCGCGTTCGATCTCGGCCAAGTACTCGCCGACGCGGTCCCGTGCGCTGCTATTGAGGTGCACGACATGGGTCTGCGCGCCTGTCGTCCTCGCCAACTCGATGACCTCCAGCAGGTTCGAGAGCGACTCGTGGTCCGTACGCATGTGCACGTGGCAGCTGGCGCCATAGCGCTGGGCAAGCCGGAAGACCTGCTCGATCTCGTCTTTGGACGCGCCGGGCGTGTAGGCGAGGCCAAAGCCGACCGCCACCGCGCCCTGATCGAGACCGCGCTCAATGCGCCGCAGCATGACCTGCATCTGCTCGGGTGTCAGCTCTGCGGCGAGCGACTCGCCCGCCAAGCCCGGATTGTGCCCGAGGACCGCGAGCTGCCTAGAGTACGGATGTGAGATGCTCGCGCCATAGTTCACCAGCGCCTTTGCTTGCCGGTCCCGGTACCACGCCTCGATGTCCTCCACTCCAATTTCGAGTTCCAATGAGGTGGTTATGCCGTCCCGGGCTTGCGCAGCGTAGTTCTCGAGGCTCTGGCCATGCTGGTGCAGGTCGATGAATCCGGGGGCGACCACTTGGCCTGAAGCGTCGAGTACGCGACGCCCCTCAAGCTGGCCCTCGGCCAAGACAACGACGCGACCGGCCAATATCCCTACGTTCCGAACGCCGTCCAGGCCGGATTCTGGGTCCATCACCCGGCCGCCCTCGATCACCAGGTCCAACCCGGCTTGGGCAGCCAACGTGCCGGTGCACAGTGCAAGAGTCGCTACGAGTCGTCTCATTTACGAGCGATTATCCAACACTTGATGCCGGAGCTCGTGGCAGCTGGTCGTCGAGTGTGCTCGATGGTTCCTCTCACCTTCGATGCAACCGAATCTTCTGGCCATGCATCTAATCGCGCGACGGCAACCAGCTCAGGAGGCATCGCAAAGTGCGCTTTCAGATTTCCCCTCTCTTCCCCGGCACGTTCGTGCTGCTGCTGCTGAGCTCCTTACCCGCCATCGCCGACGATACCCCGCAACCCGCGCTGGGTGTGGCCAGGATTAGCGCCCTTAGCGGTGACGTTGCCACTCTTCGAGGGGACTCGGGCGATTGGATCGCCGCAGCCGTGAATATCCCCCTCGTCGAGGGTGACTCGATCCGCACGCTGGACGCATCGCGGGCGGAAGTGCAGCTAGACGCCGGGAATGTCGTCCGCATAACAGGCGACACCGAGGTCCAGCTTGTGGAGCTCGGCGAGATGCGATTCCGAGTGCGCGTCCTTCGCGGCACTGCACTCTATAGCGAGTGGGCGGACAGTGCCGCGGACATCGACATCGAGACCCCGCGGGCCGCTGTCCGACCGTCTGCCAAGGGCCGTTACCGGGTATTCGTGGCCGAGGATTGGACTCTGGTTGAGATCCGAGAGGGCGAGGCTGAGATTGCCTTCGAGCACAGTGCGACCACGCTCGGAAAGGGACAGCAACTGACGATCTGGACAGCCGACGAGAAGGTGGAGTTCGAGGTTGGGAAGCTCGGAAACTCGGACGCGTTCGACCGGTGGGCGGTGAAGAGGGACAAAGAGCTTCGCCGGACGGCGGCCCGCCAATACATCAGCAGGGACATTTACGGGATCGAGACACTGCATTCCCACGGCCGCTGGCGCAACGTTAGGTCAGTCGGGTGGTGCTGGTTTCCAAGAGTCTCTGTCGGCTGGGCCCCGTACCGACATGGCCACTGGATTTGGGTCCCACACTACGGTTGGACTTGGGTCCCGGACGAGCCTTGGGGCTGGGCGCCGTCGCATTGGGGCCGCTGGCACTACGATGTCTCGTTCGGCTGGGGTTGGTATCCCGGCGCTCCCTTCCTGCGCCATGTTTGGAGGCCAGCCTTGGTTTCGTTCGCCTGGGGAGGCTATTCTCTGGCCGGGCCTGGCTACGTTGCTTGGTCGCCGCTCGGCCTCGGCGAGGTCTACCGCCCCTGGTACGGCTGGGGTCGCGGAGGCCGGCTCGGGCCCCGCGGAGGCTCGTCCACCCAGATTACCGAGGTGGTCGTCAACGTCAACAATTCCCCGGTCAGACGTGCGGGGTCGTGGCACGGCAATCGTGCCACGGTCGGAGGCTCTTACTTGAGGACCGATGAGTTCGCCTCGGGAAGGGCCGCCACGCCGCGCTCGATCCGGCTCGGGATGCAATCCCGCACCCAACCCATCCGGGGACCCGTCCCGGTGGTCCCAAGCAGGTCGAGCCAAGGCCGGCTGCTACCTGCGTCGTCGACATCGGTGCGGGCAGCACCTGCAGCTGGGTGGGGCCGCGTGAACGTGTCCCGCTTGCGCGACGGAACGGAGCGGCCTTCGTTCGAGGACCAGAGGGCTCAAATGCGTCGTACCGTGGATGAGTTCAATCGGACCTACACAAGGACCGGGAGGATTGGGTCGTCTCTTGCGGGCTCGGCGTCCGGATCTGGAGCTACCGCTTCCGGACGGTCAGGCGGGGAGCGGCGGCCAAGCACGATCGTTGCGCAGCCTCGATCGACGCAACTGGGACGGCGCCCGACCACCCAGGCAGCCGCGAATCCCGGTGGGTCTGGGGGCCAGTCCGGCGTCAGGTCAGCGTCGCGCCCGGCCCCAAGCGGGGACAGCACTGTCCGCAAGCGCCCAACTGCCTCCGCGGCAACGCCGACGGTCCCCTCAGGCCGACGGCTGGGTACGAGAACCGCGCCTGTACCCGCAGGCCGGACGCCTGGGACCGACCGGACTCTGACCGATCCCATACGGCTGGGCCAGAGAGGACAGTCGGTCGGCGGCGCGACACCCCTCGGCACCCCCGCCTCCCGTTCTTCAGGGCGTCCGAGGGCGGCTGCGGCGCCGTCCCCGTCCAATCGCGCGACTAGCGTGGGTTCTCCGCGCCCCGCCGCTCGGCAGCCCTCGATGCCCGTCACTTCCTCTGGGAGCGTAACCGCGCCCACGTCAGGTGGGCCATCGGCCGCGGCGAGGCAATCGTCGGCCACGGATGGTCGGCAGCCCATGAGATCCTCAGGCCCGCCCACCGGGAGGGAATCCTCGAGAGTCGGGATTACCTATCCTTCCGCCACTCGCGCGAGGGCACAGCGGTCAGGCACACCCGCCGACAACCAGCGATCGTCCAGCGCGGCCTCCCAGGCTGGTCGCACTTCGCCCACGGGACGCGTCGTCCGAAGTGCGCCGAACGCCGAATCTGACCGGCGCGGGCTCGCGAACAGTGGCCAGGCCCGGTCTCCATCCACCACTGCCAACCGGAGGACGGCGAGACCGTCGAAGGCCGACGCGCCCAGCGTCCCAAGAACCGACGTCGGGCCAGCAGTTGTTCCGAGGCTTGGATCGCGAGTGGGAGCGGGTAGGCCAACGGTTTCGGGCACGATCGGCAATCGAGCTTCCCGCGTCGGTTCCACGCGCGGAGCCACCAATCCGACCTCACGCCCCAACTCAACCAGGAACAGTCCCGCGAGTAGGTCGACGGGCACACCGCGACGACCGTCCCAAGGCGCCACCCGAAACCAGTCCCCGTCCGGCTCCGCGCCAACGAGCACTCGACAGCCACAGTCAGGGAACCGCGGTCGGCCTGCGTCACGCACATCGCGGCCCTCGACCCTGCCTCGTTCGCCGTCTAGTAGCGCAGGCGGTTCTTCGTCCCGCTCCCGCTACGGCAGTCCGCCAGGTATCGGTTCGCAAGTCGGGTCGAGCCGAACCGGCGGCTCCACAAGTTCGAGCGGTCGATCGGAGCGCTTCAGCACCTATACGCCCAGGACCAGTTCTCGGATCGGTGCGCCGTCTTCGCGTCCCAGCGGAGTAGGCTCCCCGGGCGGGTCGGCCGGTGGTTGGCCAGGACAGAACGGCACATCCCGAAGGTCGCCTACGGCGAGGACCAGTTCTCAGCGCAATTCATCATCGACTTCCAGAGGCACTCGCCCGTCGGCTAGTCCGACCTCCCGCCTAGGTTCCCGGCCAACGACCACGGGCGGGTCCGGGAGCAATTCGCGGTATGGCAGCAGCCGATCCACGTACGGAAGCCAGAGCACGACAAGAGCCCCCTCGGGCAGTAGCAGCATCGGGTCGCGGTCCCGAACGACATCCAGCTACGGGAGCGGATCGCGCATGGGGTCCGGCCGCCCGACACCTTCACCTTCCTCTCGGATCGGTGGCGGGTCCGGGACACGCATTGAGTCAGGCAGGTCGACCAGATCGACCTACGGAGGCGCCCGGACGCCGTCGCGATCGACGTCCCGTTTGGGATCCTCTTCGAACACGGGAAGGTCAGGGAGTCCGCCGCGTTATGGCACCAGCCGATCGACACACAGGAGCGGGAGCAGGATCGGTCCGTCCCAGAGCGGAAGTGCCATCGGGTCGCAGTCCCGACCGAGTACCGGCTACGGGAGCGGATCGCGCATAGGCTCCAGCCGCCCGCCCTCTTCGGCGTCATCGCGGACCAGTGGCGCCTACGGATCACTCTCTGGCAGTCGAACACCGACTTCGGCGACCAGAACACCGTCAAGCCGGGCTGGCCGTTCAAGATAGGCGAGCATCGGCCCTTGGGCGGGAAATCCCGACCTTTGGGCAACCGCGGCAGCCCCTGCCGCCTAGCGCAGACCGTGCGTCGTATGATGCATGGAAAGACACGATGACTCTCAAGACCCTTCCCCTAATCGTGTTGTTGGCCTCTGGAGCGTGGGCGCAGGACGGACCATGCTTGGCCGACGCGATGCTCGACGTTTCAGACTCTCCAGGCGCTGGGCCGGCCTATCCCAAACCCAGGGTGGAAGCGAGCTGCGACGGCGACCAGCTCGTCGTCCGATCGAACGGCATTCCGCACTACGAGTTTGTACAGGTAACGCCCAACCCGCTGGTTGAGCGAGACAACGAGTTCCGCGTTCCGGCAAGGCCCCAGCTGGCGGACGAAAAGACGCCGATCCCGCTGCTGGGCTCGCTCGGCTTTGCCGTGAACGGTATGGCGATCTTTGGCCCGAACGAAGGTGCCGTCCCGGTCGAAGAGCAGTTCGGGGATCCGATCTTCAACTCGATCATGGACGCGTGCATGGGCCACACGGCTCAGGAGTACCACTACCACGCACTGGTCCAGAAGTGCCTCAGCACGGATGTCCGGCCGGGTGAGCCATCCCCGATTCTTGGGTTCGGCTTCGACGGAATCCCGATCCGGGGCCCGTGGGACTGCGTTGACGCCGATTGCTCGAAAGTTGTCCGGGTCCGCAGCAGCTGGGAACAAGTCCGGGAGGCCCACCAGGACGCATGGGACGCGTATGAATATGTAGAGAAGGAGGGCCCTGAGTACCTCGATGTGTGCAACGGGCACGCCCATGCAGATGGGGACTACCACTACCACGCGACCGAGACTTGGCCCTACATCTTGGGCTGCTACTCCGGGACGCCGATGCCGCAGGCGCGGCCGGGCGCGCCGCGCCCCAACCTGACCCAGGGCCAGCGGCCACCCGACGGCGCTAGGCCGCCGGCGGCGAGGCGGCCCAGAGGGGCCGGGCCGGGCCGCACGCCGCGCGCATCTCAGTCCGAAGTTATGGCAGCGGCGAAGGCCTTGGGCATGGGCAGCGACGATGTGGCCAAAGCTCTGCGGGCCGAGCCGGGCAATCTCAAGCCCGTCAACCTCGCCGCATCGGCCCGTGTACTCGGTGTCGAGCAGGGGAGCCTCACCGAGGCCCTTGGTCGCCAGCAACGGCCCAGGCGGCAGCGCCCGAATCTGGCGCCCCCCGGGGAGCCGGAGTGCTTCTTCCGCTGCGGTCAGAGCGAGGAGGACGCCGTCGGTTGCACGCTCACACCCGACCACAAGGTTCTCTGCTTTCGCCCCTGCGACGACAACAAGTGCGGCTGACGCGCGTCGCGCTTGGAGCGGCCGCGATACTCGGGGGAGTCGCGGCTTGGCCGCAGGATCCGCTCCTGCCCGCCGTCGACCACTCGCAGCATCCGCTCTTCGAGCACCCTGCCGGTGAGCCGGTCCCCTTCATGCGTGTCCACATGCACGCGGACTTGATGGACGGCTTCAACCTCTTTCTCGAGACCCGCGACTTCCGATTCACTCCCGAGCGCGTCGACACGGCCAACGTCGCGAACGAGGGCCACGCCCACCTGTACCTCAATGGGCAGAAGGTCGCCCGCATGTATTCGCCGTGGCACCACGTCCCGCGCGCGAGCCTGCGGGATGGCATTAATCGCCTCGAAGTGGAATTCAGTACGAACGACCACTCCACTTGGGCTGTCGCTGGCCAGCCCATTGGGGCAGACATCCTGCTGGACAGCCGCGTAGCAGACGGCGATCCGATCGTGCGCTCGCAGGTCGGCTACACGCTTGATTGGGAATGGGGCCGCGCCCGGCAGTCGAAGGCCGGAGGCTGGTCCACCATCACGGATCTGGGGTACCACGTGCACGTGACGTCCGGAGGCGTGGTTACGCGGAACCTGGAGCTGGTGCCTTGCCATGTCCCCGTTCCGGGGCGCCGGGCCTCCCTGCTCCCGGCGTTGCTCACGCTTCCCACGGCGATGGCGGGCCACAGCAGCCTTGTCCCGAACGAGTCCAAGATCTCGAAGTCCTACACCGAGGACTTGGCGCGGCCGCAATCCATGTTTCTCGAGGCCCGGGTGGTCACAGATCCCGAGTACTGCAGTGCACACTACTTGGTTGCTCGGGGGAAGGGCACAGCCCCGGGAGCTCCGGCTTTGTGGCTCTCGGGCACTTGGGGCAGGGCAGCTGGCTCAAGAGGAGCGCCGTTTGAGCTGCGCTCCGCCGGCGCGTACGGCGAATTCCGTGCGTTGGGAGATGCGGAGGGTCCGCTGGAGCGGCGCTCGATCGTAGGCGGCATTGAAGTGACGGTCACACGTGCGCTCGGAACGCTGCTCGACGGCATTGACTTTGCTGCAGGTCTCGACGAAGGCCACGGGTTTCAGGTGATGCGGCGTCTCGTTTCGAAAACGGAGGTGCGCGTCGATGGCAGGTGATGTATTCCAAGTCGGCTTAGGTCGGGGAACGGCGCCGACAAGGCCATACCGGACCTGCGCCGCCGACGTTGGGACAGCCCGGCTGCGCGGGCGCGCAGTCGGGCTCGCGTGCGTGTTTGGCGCGGTCGGGTGGATCGTGGCGGCCGCGGCTGCTCAGCCAGCCCGGCCTAATCTCGTCTACATCATGGCCGACGACCTCGGCTGGGATGATGTGGGCGTAAGCATTCAGTCCTAGGAGTATTCGTGGCCTAGGAGACTGGTCGTTATTGGGG
>JAPPMC010000145.1 GCA_028819235.1 Bryobacterales bacterium | reverse complement strand
CCGTGGCTGCCGAAGCCGTCCAGGACGCGGTCCTGCTGGGGGAAGGTGCCCTGCCGCAGGTTGGCCAAGTGGATGCCGCCCGGTGTGAGCTCGCCCCCCAGGCGTAGCGAGCCCCTTCGAGTCCCCCGCGGGCGGCGTATTGCTAGGCTACGGGTGTGAGCGCGGAGCTGATCGGGATTCTGGCCGTGGGCGTCGCGCTGGCGGGGCTGATCCTGACCGGCAAGCGCGACACCGACCGGCGGCTGGCGGACATGGACCGGCGGCTGGCGCGCGTCGAGGGCCTGCTGGAAGGGCTGGGCCTGTCGGGGCGGGCCGGCGCGGCGGGTACAGTGCCCGGAGACTAGCCCCGGCCACATGCGTCGTCCTCGAGGGCACCGTCCGCATTGCAGCCGTGCACGAACCGGACCGGACTCGGGCGGTACCCCGGGCCCGTCCAGTGGGCCAGCAGCTTCGAAACGCTGCAAGAGGCGAGCAACCGGCCGACATGCGGTTCGTGCAAGCAGTCGACGGGTGGCCGCGTTTCGCAGCCAACCGGCAGGTCGATTGCCGTTTCGGCACGGCGGACGAGCCAGGCGCGGAGGCCCCGCGAGCCCCAGGAGCGCCCGCGCCGGACCTTCCGCCCGCAACCGTGAGGAGCCCAGCTGCCTGGCCGCTGCCGGAGCCGCTCTGCTGGGGACAAAGGCAAGGTGCCGAGTGCTGGAAGGGGCTCGCCAGCATCTCGGCTGACACTCTGCCGTGAAACACACGGTTGGCCGGACGCAGTTCTCCTGTGGCTGTTGCGAGCTTCGCTTGCGACGGCAATGTGACGCTCGGGCCTCCGGTTGGTGCCGTCCCAAGGCAGCCCCGATCTTTGGCCTTGGGCCCGACGATGGTGGGTGGAAGCACCATCTGCGCAGTTTTGGAGTGTCCGGGAGACAAGCAGCGGCAGATAGGGAAGTCCACGGACCCAGCCGTTCTAATAGGGGCGCTGCCCGCGCTTCCCTGCGAAACTCTGATAGGAAGACGCAGCGCCAGTGGCCGATGGCGAGTGCGGGCAGTTGGAGGCCGCAACAGGCACGGGAGAGTAGTGCGAGCCTTGCGGGGGATTGCGGGCCCAAAGGGATGGTGCGGCCTGGCGGGCTGGTGCCCGCCTACGGAGCGTCCGCAGCGCAGGGGAAGCCAAGGTTTTTGGGCCCGAGTCCGGGGCCGTCATCATGCGCGCTACGACCCGATAGCCCTGGCAGTAGTTCTGCCTGCAGAGCCGGCTGCCCCCGCGCTGCACCTTCTGGTCCCCGGAGCGTGGCCCTTGGGGGTTGTCCACCGGGGACCGGCTGAAGTAGTCCGGGGCGTACCAGTCATTGACCCACTCCCAGACATTGCCGGTCATGTCCTAGAGGCCATAGCCGTTGGGTGGGAACTGCTTCACCGGGCCGTGGCTGCCGAAGCCGTCCAGGACGCGGTCCTGCTGGGGGAAGGTGCCCTGCCACAGGTTGGCCAGGTGTTTCCCGCCCGGGGTGAGCTCGTCCCCCCAGGCGTAGCGAGCCCCTTCCAGCCCGCCGCGGGCGGCGTACTCGAACTCCGCCTCTGTGGGCAGGCGCGTCCCCTTCCATTCGCAATAGGAATTGGCATCCTCCCAAGAGAGGTGGACCACTGGATGGTCCGGCATTTCCTTATAGGTGCAGCCAGGGCCGTGGGGATGCCGCCAGTCCGCGCCGTCCCCCATTGGCACGGTGCACCCGAAACGCCTACAAACTCCTGCAAATCCACACCAATCAAGATCCTGTAAGGACCGCTGGCCCGCTCGCGGCCGGAGTTGTCACTCAGTCTCGGTCGAGGTCCGGAAACACCTCGGACAGCGACTGGGCGTCCAGCGAGACCATGAACCGAGCGTCCAGTTCTGTCAAAGAGGCAACTGCGATCCTACTGCGAACGGCAAGCGGCAGAGGACCAAACCGATGCTCCAAGAGCCGCGTCAATGCTCGGGCCCGCTCTTCGGCCTTGCCTTTGGCCAGCCACTCGGCCTTGCCCCGATTGCGGATTGCCTCCACTACCTGTCCAACCACTGCCTTACCCCTCCCCGGCTTCGCTTGCTCCGCCACCTTGCCCGTGCTCTCCGAAATCTTCAGTACGGCCATAAGCTACAAGAGCACCTGCTTCTCAAATCCGAATTGCCGGCCGGCCGCGCCACGACCTCCGGCAGCGGTCGCAAATCCTCCTATCCCCGCCGGCGTGGGAATGGCGCAGGGCGACCAGGCCCGCACGCACACCCGAGTCCAAGTCCAGCCGCTCCACCGGGATCAGACTCAATCCCACAGGCGGTACCCGAACTACGGCTCCAAAGCTTGCAGCCGTTCGTCGTGACCAATTCATTGACGAAATCCCGTCGAAGCTCGCCCTAACCACTGCGAACGGTTCGACCGTCCGGCTGCAAACGGATCCTTTCCAGAATTGCCTCAATTGGCAAACCGGTGTTTCCAGACGACACGGTGCGGAAGAATGCGAAGCCGCGCACACGAACGTTCGGCATCGCGCCCGAGATGGCGGAGACACCGGCAAGCATCGTTGCGCCTGTGGTCACAACGTCATCAACGAGCACAATTCTGTGTGGTGGTGCTAAGGGCAACCTGACACCAAAGGACTGCAGGTGATTGACCGCCATCGGGCGCTGGTCGCTTGCGGCGGGCGCGGACTGGGTAACGGCGGTCCGGCGCTTGAGCATGGTCTCTTCGCTTCCTCCCAATCCCCGTGGGACCATCCACTGGGTGAGTGCCCGCGTCGGCCACAATGAACCCGTACGATGCGGAGCGTGGCATGGGACCGGAACCAACACAGAATCTGGGGCGAAGACCCCGTTTAGCGGCGAGGACGGTGCCAGCCGCAGAACGCGCTCGACCACCCATGAGACTGCCTTAGGATCACCGTTCTTGAGCGCCCAACAGAGTCGCCGCAGCCGAGCCCCGCGGTCGCCGCCATTTCGCTTCTGCGGAAGGTACGGAAACAGGGAAGCACAAGAGCAGTAGTCCGCCAACTGCCACATCAGTCAATGTGGAAGTCGTCGCTCAAGGCCACCCTAGGGTGGAGATGATTGAGCCAACGATCCAGATTCGCATCGCTCAGCACCTCGGCACCGTAGCGGCGCAAGTCCTTGGCCCACTGTATGCCGAGCCTGTCAAACGACTTAAGCAGCAAGAGCTGACGTCCCAGACGGATAGCCTCCCAACCTTGGTGCTCTGTGCCGCTCCTCTTGCCAGCGTGGACGATGACGGTCGCATCAGCGATCAGGGCCATGGTCCGGTTGCGCATCGGGAAGTTCCAGCGACGGACTGGAGTGCCCGTCTTAAACTGGGATACTACAGCATCGCTTTCGCTGATTTTGAGCTGAAGGTTCCGATTCTGAGACGGATACGCGACGTCAACTGGCGTCCCGAGGACTGCAATCGTTCGACCTCCTTCTTCCATCGCCGTCTGGTGTGCCATCGTGTCGACCCCAGCCGCGAGGCCGCTAACTACGGTCACCTGGTGCTTCACGAGAGCGCGCACAAGCTTGCCGGTCCGTCGGAGGGCATCGACGGGTGCTCTTCGCGAACCGACGACTGCAACCCGTAGGGTGCCTGATCTGAGCAGCTCGGCGTCTCCGAGGACATATAGCGTGTCTGGCGCAAACTTTTCCTCGAACTCAGTGAGATGTCCCAGCAGGTCCTCCACAGCAAGAGCTTTGGGCTCGCGGTGAGGGCCAGACCATACCGGAAACGAAGAGACTGCCACGTATGGGACGAGTGTAGCCCGGAACTCCCAGCTCGCCGTCTACCTATGGCCCCTTGGCATAGCATTGTGAGTCAGTTGCCCTGACGGTTTTCCCGGTCATGCAGGGGCCCTGGGGGCACGCGGCGGCAGACACGGAAGGTTAGGGACCCAGCCGTTCTGATAGGG
The DNA here is from genome assembly GCA_028819235.1 of Bryobacterales bacterium. Classification (GTDB taxonomy): domain Bacteria; phylum Acidobacteriota; class Terriglobia; order Bryobacterales; family UBA6623; genus VXMF01. Next base: position 4,448 of record JAPPMC010000145.1, on the reverse strand, counting down.
AAGCTGTCTGCGTGTGCCCATGTGACTGTGGGGGGGAAAGCGCGACGCCAGTTGCTACTGGCGAGTGCCGGCAACGGGAGGGCCGCAATGCGCACAGCGGAGCGAAGCGATTCTCGCGCGGGGACTTGCCGTCCCGTGGCGATGGTGTGGCCCGGCGGCCAGGCGTGTGCCTTCGGAGCGTCCGCTGCGCAGCGGAAGCAATGGTGGGTGATGCCTGAGTCCGGGGCCGTCATCGTGCGCGCTGCGACTTGGTAGGCCTATAAGAGTTCTGGCTGCAGAGGCATCTGCCCCCGCTCGGCACCTCTTGGTCCCCAGAGCCTGGCCCCTCGGGATTGGCCGTCGGGAAGCGCCGGCAGTATCCGGGTCGTACCAGTCATTGACCCATTCCCAAACATTGCCGGTCATGTCATAGAGTCCGTAGCCGTTGGCTGAGAACTGCTTGACCGGGCCGTGGCTTCCGAAGCCGTCCAAGACGCGGTCCTGTTGGGGGAAGGTGCCCTGCCACAGGTTGGCGCGGTGCTCTCCGCCAGGTGTGAGTTCGTCCACCCAGGCGTAGCGAGCCCCTTCGAGTCCCCCGCGGGCGGCGTACTCGAACTCCGCCTCTGTGGGCAGGCGCGTCCCCTTCCATTCGCAATAGGAATTGGCATCCTCCCAAGAGAGGTGCACGACTGGATGGTCCGGCATCTCCTTATAGCTGGAGCCAGGACCGTGGGGATGGCGCCAGTCCGCGCCGTCCCCCTTTGTCCAGCCGTTCTGTCGCGCATCGCACAGACCGGATCGGCCCAGTCACTCGGTGGCCCGCGCTCGTTGCTGGCGAGAACGCCCTTCCGATCGTCGGCCTGCGCTGAGCAAATTGCGCTGGTATAGTCCGGATAGGTTGTGCCACATGGTCCCAGGCAGAGTCTAAGGAGTGATTGGTGTGATCGCAATCACGCTTGGCACTCCCAGTGGGCAGGCCGGTAGCGGTTGAGGACGCTGGCTGCGGCCGAGACGTGTGGCTTGCAGCCGCGGGAGGGCCTATGAAGATACGGTTCCGTCACGAGAAGGATAGCGACTACCGCTTGATTCCGGTTAGCGGCGCCATGGGTGCCGTGACACCGACGGGCGACATCAAAGTGGACCTCTACCACGAGAGTCCGCCGATCCCGGATTCCGTAACACATGAGGTGAATGAGGACGGCACACTGGGACAGGTGGTGCAGCATGACCCACAGCTGCAGTTGCAGCGCACACTGTTCGTCGGCATGGTGCTAAATGCTAGGCAAGCGGACAACCTCGGCAGGTGGCTTCAGGCGAGAGCACATGAAGCCGCTGGTCTGAATCAAGGAGCAGAGGTCGACGACGATGATCAAGAAGTGCAATCGACCCAGTGACTCGACATCCGACTGGATACACTCGCTGGCACTCGCAAGGCCCTCGTCGATTCACGCATCGGCCAGCTATGCCAAGCTAGCTGTGTCAACCTCATCTGATCCTCATCGTCTTGGCCGACGACGGCAATCGGCGGCCCCGGCAGGACTTGAGAACTGGAGCACGTTGAGCACTACAGGGTCGGCGGCCGGCCGGATCGCTTGGAAGCCCGATCTCTGGAAACTGAAGGCTTTCGGGATTACGAACTTGGTGGAAATCTTGGTCACTGAGTTGGGCGAGCCACGCTACAAGCTGACGAAGCCAATTCGCGTGATGATCCGAAGAATCGGGAGCGAGGACTTCGAAGCAGTGTTTCGAAAGGCCAACATTGCGATTTCCGGCAGCGACTGGGACGATGCCCGTCAATCGCTCGTGGCTGAGATTCTAGACACCTTCGAGATGCTCCTTCACGAGCGGAGTCTCTGCCCGCCCGCTGCTGAGCAACTCCGAATCCTCCGTACCTACATCGAGAGGGCCTAGTTTGCTTACTGTTGCTGAGGCAGAGAGGATCGCCAAGAAGCTTGGAGCGGAGATCTCAAACAGAAGCAAGCACAGGATTGCCGTCGTGCGAATCGAAGGCACGTACATCGGGCGCTTCGGAATCCGGCGTGGTACCAAGGGCAGCCATGGCTACATCCCTAATCAGATTCGCATTGCCAGGCATCAGGCTCTCGGGTTGGCGAATTGCAGCGTTTCGAAGGCGGCGTACGTAAGGATCCTGCGGGAGAGGGGATTGCTGCCACCTAGGCCTGCCATGTAGTGTAGCCACGTCTGGGGCTGAGCAGCGGGAACCGTTCGGACGAGCGGCGCCTCGGAGCGTCGGGTGTGAAGCGGAAGCCGAGGTTCTTGAGGGTCGAGTCTTGGCCCTCCATGTCAGGAACTGGCGATGCGATCACCACGGACTTGGTGCGGCCACCGTCTAGAACTGACCCGTTCGCATGTGTTTCTATTGGGCCCGGTCTCGCAGCTTCCAGATTGGTTTGGCTAAGCGACTGACCGACAGACTAACCGCCTCCTTCACCACCCTCCGTGGTCAACTTCGTGGTCACCCACCTCAACGTGCCCTGAACCTACCTAGGCAATCTCGATCCTTCTTCGTTCCCACACCGGGACGATACAAGACTCAGCTCGCGAATACCACAGGATTCCATCAAAGAGCCAAATACTCCGATCGTTTTGAGCGAGTCGCTGCACGATAGACCTGACCTCGTTGTCATCGTCAGCAAGGGGGTAGTGGTTCAGCACGAGCAACCACCGCTGATCAAAGCACCCCTTCCACTTGCGCACCATTCCCGCCTTCTTCGACAAGGTGTGGCTCAACATCTGGGCGATAGTAAAATCAATCTGGGCGGAACCCCCGGGGCTCACGTAGCAAGCCCAGCCTTTGCCCTCGCCCCTGGCCTTGAGCCAAAGGCCGCGGCCCCTCAGTGTCGAAGTGAGGTCGCTCTCGATGTGGTTTCGGATTCTGGCTTCAGCCTCCTTATTCCACTGCGTGTCAAAGAGGTCTCCAGTCTCTCCCGTTAGGCTCAGCACTCCCGGTCCCAAGTGAAGGACGTATCTACGCATTCGAAATCCGGCAGTCCTGACGCCGAGATCCTCTGCCCAGCGTGTGAGGTTGGCCATTACCGCTTCCGTTGAACCAAGCTCGTCTTTGCCAGGCAACGGGACCTGCTGGTATGCTCGCGTCACCTCCACTCCCCACCGAACACCCGTAGCAAGCGTCGCGACAAGATCCGGGGGGTCATCGGTGGCCCGCTCGCAACACGGTGCGCCGCCGAAGTGCTTCGCCAAATAGTCTCGCAACAACTCCGATGCGAGTTCTTCGTCCGAGCAGCGAGATTGATTCCCTTTGCTGCTCATTAGTCGAATTCTCAGCGTAGCAGGCTCTCCCGCGGTCGGCCGGAGTGAGCATTCAGTCCGAGGAGTACTCGGGACCCATGAGACACGAGATAGCTTCTCGCGGGGGCGGGACGCAAGGAGTGGATGGAAGAATGTAAGTTTCGCAGCGTCGTTCCGCAGTCCGCGTTCCAGCTTGCAGGTTTCAGCCTTAATCTGTGAGCCAGTGGCCAGAGGACACTCGCAAGCCAGCGCGGCCACCACTTCGGGGCGCATCGAGACGCCCGTTCCGTCGATGGCATGGTACATGATGGCGCGGCAAGGAGTTCGCAGTCGAACACGGCAGCGCTCTCGGCGGCTACGCCAACCTTCCCGGGGGCTGCTTCACGGCACTCTGCACACCCTTGCCATCGATGCACACCGGCCGCTTGTCGAACAGCGCTAGGGTGGTCTCGCGGGCCTGCCCTGACCCAAGCTTGGAGTGCCTAGCCACATGCCGGTGCGGACGACGTAGGTTAGGGTGCGCATTACCGTGGCACGTCGTCGGACACGTCGCCAACGGAGCGGCTCCCGACCAGCAGCGGACGATATTGCTGTGACTCCAGTGCGACTGTCTTGACTACGCCCCCGCCATCCAGGCTCGGAGGGCTGCGGGAAGCCGCCGGGAGTCCAGTCGGATCTTGGGGCAAGGCGAAAGGCTGGACATCCTGTTGTAGGCTTGTTCGCGCATAACTCTCATCAAACCGGAGAAACAAGCGAACAAACGACCGCTGAGGGCCTCAAACAGTCGAACGGCGCAATCACGCTTTCCGCGTTCGGCGATCTACGGGCCTCTGAGGCCCCGCAATGGCGGTTTCTGAACTCGTTGGCCAAGCCGTCCGTGCCGATTCCGGCGTTTCCCAGTCCTATCGGCGCTGGAGTGCCGCTGCGACGCCTACTCAGGCGTAACCGCAGGAGCACCTGGGGTGGCAGCCAAGCCGTCGAGGAGTGTTGCTGCCCACGGACCGATGACGGGAAGCCTGGGGCGAGGGGGGGCGGAGTGCACGCGCAGCCCGGCGGATGGAGTGCGATCCGATGGGCGGCTGTCTGCAGCACGCCGAAGAGCAGATCTCCCGGCAGGGGCCGTTCGGCCACTCGAGACGCGTGTCACGGCCGACCCCGGCACCCGGAACTGGGGAGTCGCTGCAGGGAGACGGCTCCGT
>JAPPMC010000300.1:5863-67189 GCA_028819235.1 Bryobacterales bacterium | reverse complement strand
CATCGATTACTGGTGCCAGCCATACCCCAGCCGACTCTCAACTGAGGAATCTAGGGTGATCGCTTGCGAGGGCAGCAAGCACGTCGTGCTCCCGCATCTACATGAAGTCGATGCCCTGGCGCGGCGTGGACTCGGCATCGCTCTTATCCACTACGCCGTCGAGCCGCCCGATGGCCCGGGCGCCGAAGCCGTACGGCGCTGGATCGGTGGGAATTTCGAAAGAGGGTGGTCGATCAACCCCGATTGGGCCGCCGAGTTTGTCGAATTCCCTGATCATCCTGCGGCAAACGGGCTCATGCCTTTCTCGGCCTACGACGAGTGGTATTTCAACATGCGCTTCGTGGCTGATCGCAAGCGCGTTACACCTATCCTGGAGGCCCGACCGCCGCTGAGCACCTTGTTGCGCAACAACGGCCCCAGTTCGAACAACCCGGAGGTGACCGAGAGCGTCCTTCGAGGCGACAGTCATGCCGTAGCCTGGGCGTATGACCGCCCTGGCGGCGGGCGCGGATTCGGCTTTTCCGGCGCACATCACCATTTCAATTATCGTGATGACAATTTTCGAAAAACCGTGCTGAACGGGATCGCTTGGGTTGCTGGTCTGGAGGTGCCGTCCGAAGGCGTCGAATCAACACGGCCGACTTGGCAAGACATCGCCGCCAACCAGGACTACAACCGGCCACCGAATTGGGAGCAGGAGGCCGGCTTGGCTCCGTTGGGGAGCGCGGACCCGGTCTACAGCACGCCGCCGATTCTCCTGCACGCCACGAAACCTCTTGGGCTCCAAGTTGAGATCCCGCCTGCCCGCTACCGGCACATCTATTTTGTCTTCGAGTCGGACTCCTCCTCCGCTGCGGGTGGTCCCGCCAAAGCGCGAGTTCGCTGGCAGAATGCGCGCTTCCGGGGAGAGTCGGGTCAGGAGGCTCCCCTCAATGAAGAAAAAGTTGCACACTTCCTGGGTTCCGAAGGTCCTCGGCAACCGCCCACTCACTGGGCAGAGCCCGACAAAGCGATGGAGATCCCAGTACCATCGCTGCTGCACTATCCCGTTCCTCGGGGTTCCACGCATTTCCTCTCGGAGGTATCCTTCCACACCGACGAAGCGCGGGAAACGACGAGTAACCAGCAGGCTCGAGTCCACGTGTTTTTCGCGCCCCCAGCGGAGCACTTCCTCCGCGCACCTTTGGGAGAGGCTCCTCGGAAGACTGGACCGGGGCAGAACTAGGGTCGAATAGGAAACAAGAATCGGCGCTGAATAGGCGACCAACTCTTCGGGCTGGATGGACGCGGCACTGCACCGGGCACGACGCCGGTCCGCGCCGTGGGTCGGACGGAGTTGCGCGCCGCGGTGGTCAAGCTGGAGTGTGGCGGGTCAAGCACTACTGAAGAAACTGCCGGACGAACGCGAGAAAGGCGTGGACGTCGGCGAAGGCAGAGGCCAGTCCCAGCGAGACCCGGACCGCGCCAGGACCGCTGCCTCCGTCCAAGCACTGGCCGAACTCCTCCCGCGTCATCCGATCCCCGGCGGCCGCGAAACAGCGGTCCAGTTCGCCGGCCGAGAGGCCGAGGGCCGCCTCCCCGGCACCGGGGTTGCAGAAACAGCCCGTGCGGAGCGAGATGCCCATGTCGGCGGCCTGCATTTCCACCACCGAGTGCGGGATTAAGTCGCCTGCGGCGTCGTGCAGGTTGAACGCCACTGTGCCGCCCCGGCCGTCGGTGGTCAGGGGACCATAGACGCGGGCGAGGGGCCGGCCATTGGCGTGGCGCAGCCCCGCCAGCGCACCCAGCAACCAACCCGTGAGGCAGCCAACCCGCTCGTGAACCCGGTCGAGACCGACCTCCTCAAGAAATGTCAGGCCAGCGTCCACCGCGGGGATGTTGGCATAGTCGAGGGTGCCGTCCTCGAACGCGGCCGCCCCCTCGGCTAGGACGTGGCGGTCGCTCTGCACTGACGCGACCGTGATCGTCCCCCCCGAAAACCAAGGTCGGTGTAGCTTCCCCAAGGCCCGGTACCGGGCGAGCAACACGCCGACGCCGGTCGGGTAACCGAACATCTTGTAGAACGAGAGGGCCACGTAGTCGGGCTGAACCCGGCTCAGGTCGAGCCGGTTCGTGGGCACGAACGCCGCCGCGTCGAGCAGCACGTCCCAGCCCCGCGCCTGGGCCCGAGGCACCCAGTCGAGCGAATGCTGCACGCCCGAGAAGTTCGACTGCGCGGGATACGCGAACAGGTTGTTGCGACCAGCCCCCGCCCGGGCGAGCGCGCGTTCGAGATGGGCCTCGTCGGCCCGCAGGTCGGGCGGCACCACCGGCAGGTAGGAGGTCGCGGCCCCGTGCGCACGGTCGAACTCGCGGATCCCGTTCACGGAGTTGTGGTTGTCGAAAGTCAGGAGGAACTGGTCGCCGGGCTCGAACGGATAGGCCTCCCCGACGAGCTTCAGGGCGTGGCTGGCGTTGGCCGTGAACACCACCGCGTACTCGTCCGGTGACGCGTTGAAGAAACGCAGCACGTGGGCGCGGCAGCGCTCGACCCGCTCCCCCGCGAGCACCGACGTCGGATTCACCGAGTGCGGGTTGCCGAGGACGTGGGCGGCGAGGAAGTCCGCGTGGCCCCTCACCACCGAGACCGGATAGAGGCCGCCGCCGGTGTAGTCCAGGTAGACCTGCCCTTGGTCGTCGAGGCGCGCGAACTCGGCCGCGCGCACCGCGTCGATGCCGCTGTTCGAGTACAACGGCCAAGCGGCGAGGAACCGCTCGTAGTCGCGTTCGAGCTCGGTGGTGGGATTGGCATCTGTCTTCATGACGCTTGGAACAATGACGGAGGCACCGCGGCGGCGTGACTGGCAGGCAGGCGTGCGGCGAGCCCGACGGGACTGAGTGCAGCGGTCGATTCCATTTCGATCCCGGCCGGAAACGGTTAGCGGCCGGCACGGGCGACAATCTGAAGGCCGACTGCGCGACTCCGGTCCTGCAGGTCCTCGCCGAGTGGCGGCGGGACGGCTTCGCCCAAGTAGACCTGCTCGGGTTTCCGTCGGGGCAGCACGCATTCATCCTAAGGGTCGCGGGGGATTGCCGATCTGGGTAGTAACTCCCTATTGTCCGAGTGTTTACAGGACACTCCGCACAACAGCTGGCGGTGGGACACATTTGATAAAGGGGTTCTCGGATGGGTATTCCGGGGGAAGGTGCGAATTGGCCTGCGGTTGCTGAAGGCTGAGGCGGTCCGGTGGCCGGGCGAGTCCCTGCAGCGGGGTAGTCTCTCCCGCTACGCTCTGGCCCGGAGGCTGTGCGAACGGGAAGACTGGCGCAACAGCAAGGGCAAGCTGTGCGTCGCCTCGGCGTCCAAGGCTTTCCTCAGCTGGCGGCTAGGTTGCCCCTGGCGCTGCCAGCGCCGCGGGAGCGGCCCGGGCAAGGTTGCCGGCCAGGTGCAGTGGCAGTTCCCCACACGCGCTGCCGCGGCCCGTTGTCGCGGCTGGACAGGATCCGCCTGCGGCGCGTCCTCTCTGCGGAGGACCGCGCCCTGTGCCGCACGATGCTGGACCGGCACCAACCCCGCAAACGGGCCCGGGCTCCAGATTGCCGGCTGACGTATCTGCTGGAATGTTCCCGCTTCGGGATTCTCGGAGGGTTCAGCTTCGTGGCCGCGCCCATGCGCCTGGGTCCGCGCGACAAGTGGCTGGAATGGAGCCCCCGCGCCCGCGGAGCGCACATCGCCGAGGTCGTCGACAATGACCGTTTCCTCTTGCGCCTGCTGTGCACCCAAAACGTCAACCGCCGATTGAACCGGCTGCACGTCTCGCCGACCGAAGCGTTGGGCTTCCTGTACACAAGCACCTGGTTCACGCCCGGCGCGTCGCCAAGGTGGCCCCGCGTCGCGCCTAGTCGAACCAACACTCAAGCCTTGCCACCCCCTCCCGGTGAACTGCCAACCCAAAACGTTGAGTCGCCTGCCCCGGAACAGGGCGTGCGGATCCCGCAGGTGCGCAATGCGTGACAATGGTGGTTTGGGGGGCAATTCGAGACCCATGGCATCCGCACGCGAACTCCTGCAGCAGAGCGATCCGGCCATCTTTCGGGCATTGGCCGGGGAGGAGATGCGGCAGGCGCAGGGTGTGGAGATGATCCCGTCCGAGAACTACACCTATCCGGAGGTGCTGGCCACGCTCGGATCGGTGTTCACCAACAAGTACTCGGAGGGCTATCCCGGCCGCCGCTACTATGGCGGGCAAGAGTTCACGGACACCATCGAGAGCCTCGCCCGACAGCGGGCCAAGCAGCTCTTCGGCTGCGAGCACGCCAATGTCCAGCCCCTTTCGGGGGCCCCCATGAATGCCGCCGCCTATTTGGCGCTGCTTGAGCCCGGCGACACAGTCATGGGCATGGACCTGTCCCACGGCGGCCATTTGACCCACGGTGCGCCGGTCTCGCATATGGGCCGGCTGTTCCGGTGGGTGCGCTACAAGACGCAGCCGAGCGCCGAGGGTCGGATCGACTTCAATGCTTTGCGGCGCGCCGCGCTCGAGCACTCGCCGAAGATGATCGTCTGCGGCTACTCCTCCTACCCGCGGGACTACGACTACGGCCCGTTCAAGGAGATCGCCGACGAGATCGGCGCGATCACGTTGGCGGACGTCTCCCACATCGGCGGGCTGATCGCGGGAGGAGCGCTTGCGAACCCGTTCGACGCGGGCTTCGACATCGTAACGACCACCACCCATAAGTCGATGCGCGGCCCCCGCGGCGGCATGATCCTGTGCCGGAGCAAGTTCCGCCTCGCGATCGACAAGTCCGTCTTCCCCGGACTCCAGGGTGGGCCGCACATGAACCAGGTCGCGGCCACCGCCGTTGCCCTTGCGAAGGCGCAGGGGCAGGAGTTCCGGCAGTATTGCCGCCAAGTGCTCGACAACGCGCAAGCGCTGGCGAGGGCGCTTCTGGCCGGCGGCGCACATCTCGTCACCGGCGGTACGGCCAACCACATGATGGTCGTGGACTGCGTCAGCTCGTTCGGGATAAACGGCCGGGTCGCGGAGGAGACTCTGGACCGCATCTCGGTCACCTGCAACAAGCAAGTGATCCCTGACGACCCCAACCCCCCGTTGCGGCCCAGCGGCATCCGGCTCGGTACGCCCGCCGCAACGACGCGCGGCATGCGCGAGCCCGAGATGGAAGTCCTGGGGCGCTGCATGCTCGAGGCGCTGCGCGCCCATGGTGACGGCGCGCGGCTGGAGCGGCTCAATGCCGAGGTGCAGGAACTGTGCTCGGCATTCCCAGTGCCGGGGATCGAGGCCTGACAATGGCAGCGCCTCGCTGCGCTGGGGGCTGACCGCTCGGCGCGCATTCGGCAGCCTTCGATGGAAATCCAGCAATCAGCCGGCGGCAAGCAGCGCTTTGCGGCAACCATCCCGATCGCCACTGTCTTCCTCTCAAGCCTCTGCATCATGGTGCTCGAGCTGGTTGCCGGCAGGCTGATCGCACGCCACGTGGGGAGTTCGCTGTACACGTGGACCTCGGTGATCGGCATTGTCCTCGCGGGAATCGCTGCGGGCAACTACGTCGGAGGCCGGCTCGCAGACCGCTTCCCCCCTCGGGAGACGCTAGGGGCGATCTTCCTCGTCGCCTCGGCCAACTGCCTGGTAATCCCGCTGATCAACGGGCGAATCGGGGGCATGGAGGCGCTGCGCGAGCTCGAGTGGCCGGTGCGCATCGCGCTGCACGTGTTCCTGGTGTTCTTCGCCCCTTCCTGCCTGCTGGGCATGATCAGCCCGGTCGCGGCCAAGATGGCCATCGTGCTGGGCCAGCAGCTGGGTCGCACGATCGGAAACGTGTACTCGTGGGGAACGATCGGAAGCATCCTCGGCACCTTCCTCACCGGGTATGTGCTCATCGCTTGGATGGGCTCGACGGCAGTGCTGCTTTCGGTGGCCGCCATCCTGCTGGCTATGGCCTTGCTGTACGGGGGGACCGGCCTGCTGCCGTACTTGTGGAGCGGCGTGCTGGGGGCCACAATCGTCGCAGCCTGGGGACCAGTTCCGTGGGCCCGGGTGATCGGAGAGCGCCTGGGCCTTCGCGAGCCGCGCATGGAGGCCGTGCTCTTCCAGGACGAGTCGCAGTACTCGTTCGTGCGCGTCGAGGAAGTCTTGGAGACTCCGGGCGTTCGGTCCATGCGGCTGGACTACCTGATTCACGCCTACGTCGACACGCAGGAGCCCGACAAGCTGCACTACGACTACGAACGGGTCTACGCCGGCATCACGGAGCGGGCCGTGCAGGCCCACCACCCGGACGGGCGCTTGCGGGGGCTCTTCCTTGGCGGGGGCGGCTACGTGTTTCCCAGATGGTTCCTGCGCCGCTACCCTTTGGGACTCGGAGAGGTGGTGGAGATTGACCCTCAGGTTACGCGGGCCGCCTTCGAGGCCTTCGGGCTGGAGCGCGCCACACCGCTGCGAATCACGCACCTGGACGCTCGCAACCGGGTAGAGGACCTGTACAGGTCGGCGCAGCGCGGCAAACTCGACGCCAAGTTCGACCTGGTGTACAACGACGCCTTCAACCACTACTCCCCGCCGTTCCACCTGACAACCGTTGAGTACGTCCGCATGCTACGGGCCGTGATGAGCGACCGGTCGGTGTTCCTCGCCAACACCATCGACCTGTTCCGTTCGGGCCAGTTCCTCGGCGCGATGATCAACACCGTTGAGGAGGTCTTCCCGTACGTCTACACCTTCTGCACCTCCCCCGGGGGTCCCTCCGACGAGGACGAGCGGGACACCTTCGTGGTGGCAGGATCGACCCGCTTGTTGCCGGTTCACGCCCTCGACTACGAACAGTACTCCGCATCCCTGCTGACGCCCGCGCACCTCTCCCTGCTCCGCGAGCGGTCGCGGGGACTAGTGCTGACCGACGACTTCGCCCCTGTCGACAACCTGCTGACGCCTGTGATCCGCTCAGTGGAGCGCGAGTAGCCGGGCACTCAAGTGTCCGGGCAGAACTGAACGGCAGGTCCTACCTGTAGGAGCCGCCACGCAAACCGCTCACTGGCGCCGAGGCCCACCGAAACGGACCCTGGCCAAGCTCAAGAAACGGCCCGCCGAATCGATTGCCTCAGTCGCCTGCCTCTCGGTGAACACCGAGTGCGGAACTCCCCCTGGCAGGCCGTTAGGGTATCGAGTCGGAACATAGTAGAGATCGAGACCACCAGCTCTGGGGATCAGTGGCTCGAATTCCGCCACCCGGGCCGCGTACCGCTTGCACAAGTCGGACACGGAATGGCCGAGCACGATCCGCTCGCCCAAGGCGTAAGCGATGGCCTTGACGGCTTTCTCTGCGGCCTGCTGGCACAGAAAGCAACAGTGGGAGAAGTACCCCGCCTCGAGCGTGAGCTGGGCGACGGAGAGATCATGCTCAGCCTGCGCCAGCCAGCGTAGGCCCTCCTCTCTGCTATCCCACATACACCGGAACGGCCGTCTTCAGCGCTTCCGAGAGGAACGGCCGGCCCTCTCGCAGCATGCTGCGGAACTCCTCGGGCGTGTATACCAGAATGTCCACCGGAGCCCCAGCGCATCGCAGCGCTCCCAAGTAGTCGAGGGGCCGTTCTGGAAACGGCCGTTTGGACGGGGCAACGACGATCAGGTCAATGTCGCTCAATGAGCCCGCGGTGCCTCGGGCGTGCGATCCGAAGACCCAGCACGAACTCGCATTCTGCTTTTCCAGAAGAGGTCGGAGCGCGCCCACAAAGCCCTCCAGCGTCTCAATGCTCCCGGCTTCTTTGGGGCTGCAGTATTCTTCATGGCCGGCAGCGGCCCGATCCCCGTCCATTGCCTCCACCCGGCCCAAGTATAGCGATGGGCCCGATGTTCCAAGGGCTGCAGTCAGGCGTCCCGGACACCGCCTTGGGGCTACGCGGGCAGCCGTTCAACGCGTATCGGGAGCCCGGGCCTGCGACGTGCCAACCTCGCGCACGCGGTTCTCGCTGAGCAGCACATAGGTCCTCCCGCGCCAGCGGATCCGGCGTGTCAGGCCTGAGCGCACGAATGCGTAGAGCCAAACCCACGTCGCCAGCGGCGACATCCAGAAGTGCGCCCAGCCGTACCGGTCGAACCACTCCTGCCTCTCGGGAAGCGCCAGCGAGCAGGCATAGGCACGGGTGCCGCCCTTGACCATCCCTGGCAGCGTCACCAGGGCCAGCGGAAACAGGCCGGCCAGATTCCCTTGGGCCAAGTGCAGAAGGCTCAGCATTTGCGTCCCGCAGTAGAGGGTGTGGCCGGCAAAGCCGGCCGCCCACATGCGGAAGCGGTACACGCGGGTGATCGTCGCTTGCCGCACGGCCCATGCGAGGAACTGGGCCGCCCCGCAGCTGCCGAGCGTCGCCACCAGCGCTTCCGGCGCGAAGCGGATTCCCATGTCGGCCGCGTGCAGTGCATGGGTCAGGCGCAGGTCGTCGCTGACTGCGCCCTTCCAGTGCTCGCGTACGGCGGCAGCCTCAAAGCTCTCCCGCCAAACGGCCGTGCCACCACCCCACGCGAAGCTCCGATCACGAGTGTCCATCGCGGTGAGAACGGCCGAGTCCCAGACGCTGCGCAGCAGAGGCCAGAACCCTCCCCCTTCCGGGACGTGCCATCGGAACGCGGTGCTTGCCGCGACCCGGGGAGCGTGCAGCGCTGCCACAAGCTTGCGCACCCAGTCGGGCGGCACAAGGCCGTCGGAGTCGGCGAAGACGAGAACCTGGGCTGTGGTCCCTACGGAGTCCACGGCCGCGATTAGGTTGTGGACCTTCTCGCCAATGTCCGGTGGCGGCAGGCCAGCCTCCACGAAGCGGGCGTCGCGGCCGACCGCCGCGCGGGCCACCGCCAGCGCGGAATCTGAAGCGTCCGCGAAGCAGACCACCAACGACATGCCGGGATAGTCCTGATCGCGCAGGGCCCGCAAGTGCTGGGCCAGTCCGGGCTCGGCACCCTTTACGGGAACAATCAAGGCGACCGCTGGCCAGCCCCGGGCGGGGGGCTCCAAGGGAGCTCTCACGCGGCTGCCGACGTACTCCAAGAACCGCCGGCCCCCCTTGACAGAGACCAGCGTGGCCAGCGCCGCGGGCACGGTGAAAAGCCAAAGGAGGGCGTCCAGCAACCGGGAGCATAGCACGCGGCCCCGTGATACGGTGTGGGTCCATGGACTTGGCCGACAAGCGCGCCGAACTCCGGCGACGCAACGCCGCGGCACTTGCGGGCGGTGGACCGGAGCGAGTCGCGCGTCACAAGCGCAATGGTCGGCTGACGGCCCGGGAGCGGCTCGAATTGCTGCTCGACGAAGGCTCGTTCCAAGAGATCGACCGGTTGGTGGCCCACGACTGCACGGACTTCGGCATGGACGCTCGAACGATCCCGGGGGACGGTTTCGTCACGGGCTGCGGCAAGATCGACGGGCGGCTCGCCTATGCGTTCTCGCACGACTTCACCGTCTTCGGGGGCTCGCTCTCCCGCCGGAACGCGCAGAAGGTCTGCAAGATCATGGACCTCGCCATGAAGACCGGTGCGCCGGTCATCGGCCTGAACGACTCCGGCGGCGCCCGCATCCACGAGGGTGTGGCATCGCTGGCGGGCTACGCGGACATCTTCCTGCGCAACACTCTCGCCAGCGGCGTCGTGCCGCAGATCTCCGCAGTCCTGGGCCCATGCGCCGGAGGGGCCGTCTACTCGCCGGCCATCACGGACTTTGTGGTCATGGTGGACCGCACCAGCCACATGTTCGTCACGGGGCCGGACGTCATCCGTGCAGTAACCCACGAGGAGGTCACCAAGGAGGCGCTGGGCGGGGCGCGCACGCACAATGAGGCCAGCGGAGTGGCGCACTTCTTGGCGGCCGACGACCGCCACTGCCTGCAGCTGGTCCGCGAGCTGCTCTCCTACCTGCCCCCGAACAATCTGGACGACCCGCCATTTCGGGCGACTTCAGATCCCCCGGACCGGCGCGACCCGGAGCTCGACACGATCGTGCCCGCGGAGGCCAACCTGCCGTACGACATCCGCAACATCATCGGGCGGGTGGTCGACGATGGTCGCTTCCTGGAGGTCCAGGAGCACTATGCGCAGAACATCGTGGTCGGCTTCGGACGCCTGGACGGGCGGTCCGTGGGCATCGTGGCCAACCAGCCCGCCGTGCTGGCCGGGTGCCTCGACATCAACGCTTCCGTCAAGGGGGCGCGTTTCGTGCGCTTCTGCGACGCGTTCAACATCCCGATCGTGACGTTCGAGGACGTCCCGGGCTTCCTGCCGGGCAGCGACCAGGAGTACGGCGGCATCATTCGGCACGGAGCCAAGCTGTTGTACGCCTATTGCGAGGCGACGGTGCCGAAGCTGACAGTGATCACCCGCAAGGCCTACGGGGGGGCGTACTGCGTCATGGGCTCCAAGCACATTCGCACAGACCTGAACTTCGCCTACCCGACGGCCGAGATCGCGGTCATGGGGGCCGAGGCGGCCGTCAACATCCTCTATAGGCGCGAGCTTGCCGCCGCCGACGACCCCAGCGGCTACCGGCGCGAGAGGGCCGCGGAGTTCACCGCGCGCTTCGCGAATCCGTACCGCGCAGCCGAGAAGGGCTGGATCGACGAGGTGATCGAGCCGCGCCAGACCCGGCCCAAGCTGGTTCGCGGCCTCGAGATGCTACGCCACAAGACCGAAGGCCTGCCGCGCAAGAAGCACGGGAACATCCCGCTCTGAGCGGGATATAGCCTCAGCCCTGCTCGAGGGCACTGAAGAAGAAAGCGCGCTCGACGGCCGCCGTCGCGGGAGCGTCGGAGCCGTGAACGGCATTCTTCTCGATGTCCGTCCCGTAAAGCTTGCGGATCGTGCCGTCGGCGGCCTCTGCGGGATTGGTGGCGCCCATCGCCTGACGCAGGCAGGCGATGGCGTCCTCGCGCTCGAGGACCATCGGGATGACCGGGCCCGAAGTCATGAAGGCCACCAAGCTGCTATAGAACGGGCGCTCGCGGTGAACGGAGTAGAATGCGCGCGCCTGCGCCTCGGTAAGCGTCAGCTTCTTGATTGCGACGATCTCGAAGCCGCATGCCTCCAGTTGGGCCATGATCAGGCCCGCCTTGCGTGCGCGGACCGCGTCCGGCTTGATGATCGTCAGGGTGCGCTCGATCTGCATCCTTGCTGGTCTCCGAGGTTTCGTTGCGATGCGGACCGGCTGTCCGAGCCGCGTCAGAGCAGGGTGGCCAGTGTCGAGCCGATGTCCGCAGGCGTGGGAGCCATCGCGATGCCGGCCGCCTTCATGGCTGCTTGCTTCTCCGCCGCCGTGCCCTTGCCGCCCGAGATGATGGCTCCAGCGTGGCCCATGCGGCGCCCGGGCGGCGCGGTGGCGCCCGCGATCAGTCCGACGATGGGCTTGGTGACCCGGGACTTAGCGAACTCCGCCGCCTCCTCCTCGGCCGTGCCCCCGATCTCGCCGATCATGACGATCCCAGCCGTTCCCGGGTCGCGCTCGAACAGGTCCAGCACATCGACGAAGCTCGTGCCGATGATGGGATCCCCGCCGATCCCGATGCACGTCGACTGGCCTATGCCAAGGTTGGACAGCTGCCCGACGGCCTCGTACGTCAGCGTGCCTGACCGGGAGACCACACCGACCGCGCCGGCCCGGTGGATGTGCCCCGGCATGATCCCAAACTTGCACTTTCCAGGAGAAATGACGCCCGGACAGTTCGGCCCGACCAGCCGGGTCCGGGAGCCGTCGAGCGCGGCGGCGACTGTCACCATGTCCCGAGCAGGGATCCCCTCGGTGATGCACGCCACCAGCCGAATCTCGGACTCCACGGCCTCCAGGATGGCGTCCGCCGCGCCCGAGGCTGGGACGAAGATCATGGACGCGTCGGGCCGCTGCTGCTGCACGGCTTCGCGCATGGTGTTATAGACCGGGAAACCGAGGTCCGTGCCGCCACCGCGGCCCGGGTGCACTCCAGCCACCACGCGCGCTCCGAAGCGGATGCACTGCTCCGCATGGAACCTGCCGGCGCGGCCCAAGCCCTGCACGGCGACCCGTGTCGTCTCGTCAACCAGAATGCTCATGGGCGCCGTCCGCTATGCCGCGCGGGCCACTGCCTGCCGGGCGGCCTCCTTCATGTCCGAGGCCACGATGAAGTCGAGGCCGGAATCGGCCAAGATCCGCCTGCCCTCCTCGACGTTGGTCCCTTCCAGCCGCAGGACCATAGGCACGCTTATGGCCAGCTCCTTGGCGGCCGCGACAATGCCCTCTGCAAGTACGTCCACCTTCAGGATCCCGCCGAAGATGTTGATCAGGATTGACCTCACGCTGGGGTCCGAGAGAATGATGCGGAAACCGTTCTTGACCTGATCCTTGCTCGCGCCCCCGCCGACGTCGAGAAAGTTCGCCGGCATGCCGCCGGCGTGCTGGATGATGTCCATCGTGGCCATCGCCAGGCCGGCCCCGTTGACCATGCAGCCCACGTTCCCGTCCAGCTTGATGTAGTTGAGCCCGTGGTTGATGGCGTCGGTTTCTAGTGGCTCCTCCTCGTCAAGATCCCGCAGACGGGCCAATTCCGCATGGCGGAAGAGGGAATTGTCGTCGATGTCCAGCTTGGCGTCCAAGGCCACCGCACGACCGTCTTCGGTCAGCACGAACGGGTTGACCTCCGCCAGCGACGCGTCGGTCTCGTCGTACGCCTTGGCCAGTGCGCGCATGGCCGCCACAGCGGGCCTGAAGGCGTCCCCGCGGATTCCCAACGCGAAGGCTAGGCGCCGGGCCTGGAAGGCATGCAGGAGCGGTCCGCTGAGGTGCTCGCGCAGAATCGCTGCAGGGTCGCGCGCGGCGACCTCCTCGATCTCGACGCCCCCTTGCGCGGAGGCCATCAGGACCGGACGCCGAGCAGACCGGTCCAGCGTGATCCCAAGATAGATCTCTCGCGCGATCGGCAGCTGCTCCTCGACCAGCAGCCGTTTGACAAGCCGCCCTTGGGGGCCGGTCTGGTGCGTCACCAGCGTCATGCCCAGCATCGCCGCCGCCTGCCGCTCGGCCTCCGCCGGGCTGCCGGCAAGCTTCACCCCTCCGCCCTTGCCGCGGCCGCCTGCATGGATCTGCGCCTTGAGCACCACCCTGCCGCCGAGCTTCTCTGCAGCATCGCGCGCGCTTGCTGCGTCGCTCACCGGGAAGCCCTCGGGAGTCGGCACGCCATAGGTGCGGAGCACCTGCTTGGCTTGAAACTCGTGAAGCTTCATCGGGGGGAGCCGTAGGGTACGATCAGGGGAACGCTGGACCTGCTTGCGGCCCGGAGCCTTCACTATATCGCGGGCAGCCGGTCGTGCCCCAAGCCATGTCCGACATCCGAGACGCGATCCGAACGGCGCTCGAAGGTAGGGATCTCGGGGAATCGCGGGCGCGGCGGGCCATGCTCGAAATCCTTGGCGGCGAGGCCACTCCCGCGCAGATCGCCGCACTGTTGGTCGCACTGCGGATGAAGGGCGAGACATCCGCGGAGATCACCGGCTTCGCGGGTGCGATGCGGGCCAGCGCGCTGCCCGTCCGACCGGCGCGGACGGCCGCGCGGGACCTGGTGGACACCTGCGGCACAGGGGGCGACGGCGGCCGCACATTCAACGTCTCAACTGCCGCGGCGCTCGTGGTTGCGGGCTGCGGCGTGCCGGTTGCGAAGCACGGTAACCGCTCTGTCTCGAGCCGCTGCGGCTCGGCCGACGTGCTGGAGGCCTTGGGCGTAGCGGTGACACTGGACGAGGCGGCTGTCGCACGGTGCATCGACGATGCCGGCATCGGATTCCTGTTCGCCCAGTCCCTGCACCCCGCGATGCGCCACGCCGGCCCGGTGCGCAAGGAGCTGGGAGTGCGCACCGTCTTCAACATGCTCGGGCCGCTGACCAATCCTGCCCGGGCCTCGCTGCAGGTGATCGGGGTGTATGAGGACCGCATCGTGCCGCTGGTGGCCGGCGCACTGGCGACCCTCGGGGCGCGACGGGCGCTGGTGGTCCACGGCTGCGACGGCTTGGACGAGATCACGCTGTCCGGCCCAACACACTTCGCCGAAGTGCGGGAGGGCCAAGTGCGGGAGGGCCAAGTGCGACCGGACGATTTCGGCGCCGCGACGGCAAGCGCGGCGGAGATCGCCGGCGGCAGCGCCGACGAGAACGCCGCCCGGATCCGATCGGTCCTCGGCGGAAGCCGTGGCCCCTGCCGGGACATCGTTGTCGTCAACGCAGCGGCGGCGTTGCGCATGGCGGGACGGGGGAGCAGCTGGCGCGAGTGCGCATGCATCGCCGAGGCGTCGATCGACTCAGGGCGGGCGGCCAACAAGCTCGCGGCCCTCGCTGACCTGTCGGCGCGCCTCGCCGGCCATCCCGCCGGTTCCGCGCCCCCGTAGGCCGCGTCTCTTGGCGATCTGGCGTTCCAGCACGCCTATCCGGCGGTCGAGCGCCGCAGCCATTGCCGGCGGAATCCTCTCGTAGGCGTCAACTGACTGCTCGCGCTTCCGGCTTGCGGAGCGGAACAGGGCCAGCGCGGCGTCCCGTCGACCGGCCGACTCTCGAAGGTCGGCGGCTTCTAGCTCGTAGTAGTAGGCCCGTGGGTACCGGCCCAGCAATCCGAGGAACAGGTCCGCAGCCTCGGAATAGCGCTTTTCCTTTCGCTCCACCAGGGCCAGTAGCAGGTGGCTCTCGCTGCGCAGAACCTCCCCGTGATGCGCGGCGCGCGAGATCAGGGCCCACCCCTGCATCCTGCTCCCCCGATGTCCTCTCAACGCGACGATCGCCCGCACCGCCCACGGAAGGCTGCCGACCATGTACTCGTAGACGCCGGCCACCAGCAGCCCGTCCGCGAACTCCGGGCGCAAATCTCCCACCTGGTAGCTGATCCTGCTGGCCGTCCGGCCGCTGGACAGGGCCTTGAACGGGGCCTTCTGGAGCATGAGCTCGTGCACGGAGCGCAAGGCGTACAGCTGGGCGAGGGCGTGCAGCGCGTGCACGTCGCCGCCGTCGGCCGCGAGGCGGCGCTCGCAGGCAGCGAATCCGCGATTGATGATCGCGAGAACCTTGCGCACTCTCCCGGCATCGGGCTTTGGCCGGGGCCGAGAATTGTAGGGCCTGTCGCCGCGAAATGCACGTGTTCCCGCAAGCCGCAGCCGCACCATCTCGGCATGCAGCCTCGACTTGGCGAGCAGAAGGTGGCCGTCCAGGCTGTCCGGCAGCGCCTGGAGGACTTCCTCGGCAGCGCGCTCGGCCGCAGCGAAATCCCGGTTCAGGAATTGCTCAGTGCCCGCGCGAATGCCCTCCGGTTCCGCCCGGACGACCAGGACAGCGGTGGCTCCCAGCAGCAGCGCTCGCGTTGGTACCCCCATTGCGGCGCTCAGCTCGACACAAGCACCTCAAGGAAGCCGCCCTGCCTCCTCAAGAAGATGCACAGGGAGTGGAACTGCGAGAAGATCGTCTCCAAGTCCTTGAGGGAAACCTGCTGCGCAAGTACGCGGTCGTGGGCCCTTGCCGCGGAGAACGAGCGCTCGGAGGTGAGGCCGTACCGCAGGGCCGGCGTCCCGGTGCCGGTGTTCGGCTGGAAGATGCAGTGTACGCGAGAGTCCGGGCGCAGTATTCGGAGCAGCTGGTCGAGGACGCTGTGCATGCCCGGCTTCTCGAGCTGTTGCAGCACGTCCCAAGCAAGCACTCCGTCAAAGCTGCGGGCGGGATAGTTCAGTATGCCCCGGACGAAGCGGTCTACGGCCGATGGCGAAGTCATCCCGTCCGCACGGGTCAACTGCTCGCGGGCCCGCTCGCAACTGGTGGCCAGATCCGCGAAGTGGGCGTGGTGCCCGAGCTGGCCGATGCACATGCTCGTCGAGCCGGAGATCGGCCCCAAATCCAGAATGTGCCGCTCGCCGCCGTAACCCAAGCCGTTGATGAAGCGCTGCAAGCAGTCGCTGCGGAAGTCAGGCCTAGCCGTCCGCGCGCGAGACCTGGCCCCGGGGCCGCGCTCCGGCAGGGACGACCGTTGCCTCCGGTACCCAAGCGGCCCTATTTCCGACTGGTTGCGCCGCCTCCAGGACGACCCCTCATCTAGGCCCACTGCCAAGCCCAACCCGGATCAACTACAAGGCTGGCTTTGCCGCAGCCTTGGCGGGAGCCGGACGCTTGGCCTGCGGCGCCGCGGCGGACGGTTTGGCGGGACGTGAGGTGGGCCTAGGCTTGCGGGGAGGCTTCGGGTCGGAGCGAGATGTGTGCACAGCGCTCTGGCCGATGAAGACTGCGCCGTCCTCGATCTCGAGCCTGCGGGTGACCAGCTCGCCCTCGAATCGCCCGGTCTTCTTCAGGACAACCTTGTCGCCGACGCTGACCTTTCCGTTCAGCTGCCCGAGCACGACCAGGTGCAGGGCGTTGATCTCAGCGTGGGCGCGGCAAGTGCGCGCCAAGATCAGCGTGTGGCCCGGAACTTGAATCTTGCCTTCCACCCAGCCCTCGATGACTAAGTCCTCCTCGGCATGGATCTCGCCCGTGAACTTGACCGTCTCGCCGAGTCTTGACCCATTCTCCGAAGGTCCTGCCGGACGTGTCGAGCCGGGACGGACTTGACCTTCCGAGGGGCTGGGGCGGACAGCGCCGGGCCCGCTTCCCGGATCGGCCGGGCGGTCGGCCACCGCGCCTTCCGCAGTCGAGCCCACGATCGAATCGTCTCTTCGTTTCCACATCTGACCTGTCCTTCCCAGCAATTCCCGCCGCTCGGGCAGCTCCTCCACCAGCCCAAGCCAGACCCGCGAGACCAGTATAGCCGCAGTCCCAGCCGACTTGAGTTTGACCCCCTTTGTCCGGATGGGATACGCTCGAACTTCGAGCTCCGCGAGGCCACATGGATGCGTTCGCACTGACCCGGGCCCTGGTCGACATCAATTCGGTGACGCCGAATGAGGGACCCATAGGAGACTACTTGTACGACATGCTCGGGCCGCTGGCGGCCCGGCATGGCGGCCGGGTCGAGAGGCAGGAGGTGGCGCCTGGGCGGAACAACGTCTGGGCGCGGTGGGGCACTCCGGAAGTGGTCTTCTCGACGCACATGGACACGGTCCCCCCGTTCATACCGTCGCGTGAGGACGACACGTTCATCTGGGGGCGCGGGGCCTGCGACACGCACGGCATCGCAGCGGCCATGATCAAGGCCATCGAGGCCCTCCTCGAAGCGGGAGAGCGAGGCTTGGGGCTGCTGCTCGTGGTCGGCGAGGAGGTGGACGGGGCAGGCGCCCGCCACGCGAACCTGGACCCGCCGGAGGTCCGCTACCTGATCAACGGCGAACCCACGGAGAACAAGCTGGCTCTGGGATCGAAGGGTACGCTCGGGATCCATGCGCGGGCGCGCGGCCGCGCATGCCATTCAGCGTATCCCGAGTTGGGCGTGTCGGCCACGGAGCTCCTGCTTGATCGGCTGGCGCGCCTGCGGTCGGTCGACTGGCCAAGGGACCCCGTGCTCGGGAACACGACGGTGAATGTCGGCACTTTGGACGCCGGGCCCGCCGCCAACATCGTGCCGGACCACGCGTCCGCATCGATGGTGATCCGCGTCGTGGAGGACCTGCAGCGCACCAAGGATCTCGCGATGCAAGCGCTGGAGGGCCTCGACGTTGAGGTGTTCGCGGCCACGCCGGCCCTGCGGATGGAGCCCGTGGAGGGATTTGAGACCTCGGTCGTGAAGTACACAACGGACATACCGAAGCTCTCTAACTGGGGCAGACCGTTGCTGATCGGACCGGGCTCGATCCACCATGCGCATACGACGGAGGAGCGGATCCGCAAGTCAGAAATCCTGGACGCAGTGACTCTCTACAAGCGCCTGGCGCGGTCGCTGAAAGCCCGTGAACCTGGCGTGTGACGGGCCGCGCAGTGCAAGGTCTCGCTCCCAAGGCGGCGCACCGCGGTGGGACACTCGGGAATATCGCGGCGACGTATAGACCGGCCGGGGACCTGCGTCCGCCCCGCGCGGCGGAGAAACGCGCTATGCTGTGGAACACCGCGCCCGGCAGCGGTCCTAGGGCGATCCGATTGGCGATGGCCCCCGAGGCTGGGCAGTTGGGAAATGCATGGCCAAAGAAGAAGGCATTGAGGTAATCGGGACGATCATCGAGCGCCATCCCGGGGGGATCTTCAGCGTCGAGCTGGACAACAACCACAAGGTGCTTGCGCAGATCGCCGGCAAGCTGAGGAAGCATCGCATCCGCATCCTGACAGGCGACCGCGTAAACGTTGAGCTGTCGCCATACGACCTCACTCGCGGGCGGATCGTCTACCGCTACCGGAGCTAGGCGCCCCGGGACGTTCCGGGCCGTTAGTCCGATGAAGCTTTACGTGCTGCGCCACGCTATAGCGGAGAACGCGGCGCCCGGCCAGCCGGATTCGGCCCGGCAGCTGACCGGCACCGGCCGCAGCAGGTGTCGCCTGGTGCTGGCTCGAGCGCGGGCCAGCGGCGTGCGGCCCGCGACGATCCTCTCAAGCCCTTACGCCCGGGCTGTGCAGACGGCGGAAATCGCCAAGGCCGAGCTGGGCGTGCCGGGCCCGCCCGTCAGGACCATGACGCTGGCGCCTTGGGCCCATGTGGAGGACCTGTGGGACGAAGTCCGGGACCGCTCGCCGGAAGGCGACCTGCTCCTGAGCGGCCACAACCCCCAGTTGAGCCTGTTCACTGCGTGGCTGCTCGGGGCGCGCGCGGACGCCTTTTGGCTGAAGAAGTCGGCTCTCGCGGCTCTGGACGTGGGCGGGGCAGGCGCGGACCCGCACGCGGAACTCCGCTGGCTGCTGACCTACGGGGCGCTCAAGCGCTGAGCGGGGCTGCGGTCGCGCCCGGTGAGCTTTGCGCGCCTGCATAGGCCCGTCGCGCGGCACTTCCGGGGCCGCCGAATGCGGCGCTTCGCCGAGACGTTCGGCCTGGCAGCCGAGACGCGCGTGCTGGACCTGGGCGGGGCAGAGTACTACTGGGACTGGGCGGGCGTCCGACCGCGGGTGGTCGTGGCCAATCCGGAGCCGAGGGACGTTCGCCCGGTCCGCCTGGAGTGGGTGCGGGCCGATGGCCGCCAACTGCCCTTCCGCGACGGAGCGTTCGACGTCGTCCACTGCAACTCGGTGCTCGAGCACCTGCCGGACGAGCGCAGCCGCAAAGCCCTCGCCCGCGAGATAGCGCGTGTGGGCCGGGGATTCAGCGTTCAGATCCCCAACCGCTGGTTCCCGGTCGAGCCGCACACGCTCACTCCGGGCTTCCACTTCCTGCCCAAGCGCTGGCAAGCGCGCCTTGCCCGGAACTTCACGGTCTGGGGATGGCTGCAGCGGCCCAGCGGGCGGGAGGCGCGGGGCTTTGTGGAGAACATCCACCCCCTGGCCGCCAAAGATCTGCGCCGCCTCTTCCCCGGGGCGCGGATTGAGCGCGAGCGGGTGCTGGGGCTGACCAAGTCAGTGCTGGCCGTGCGCCAGCAGCCCCGGAAGGTCGCGGACCGAGTCGAGCACGCAGTCGGGGCGCTCCGGCCCCTCTAGGTCGCTGGGCCGGAACTTTCCGGTCCGGACCAGAGCGCCAAGCAGGCCCGCGCGACGGGCCCCAAGGGCATCCGATTGCAGGTCGTCGCCGACCATGAGGAGCCGGTCCGGGCGTACGCCGAGGATTGCGGCCGCCTGCCTGAAGAACTCGGCCGAGGGCTTGCCGATCACTGTGGCACGGCGGTCGGCGGCACATTCCAGCGCGGCCACGAACGGCGCGACGTCGAGATTCGGGCCGTCGGGGCCCTGCCAGTAGCGGGTCAGGCCCAGCGCGACGAGTTCTGCGCGGGGATTGGAGTGCAGAATCCGGAAGGCGGCATTGAGCCGCGCGAAAGTCCATGCCGGTCCGAGGTCGCCAACCACGACGTAACGGGGCGGCGGGCCACCGGGCGCGGCTTCTAGGCCCTCGAAGTCCTCGAGCGTGGGATCGGGCACGAACAGTGCCGCCGGACCGTCCGCCCGGGCTCGCATCCAAGCGGCGGCTGCGACCGGGGGCGTGAGTATCTCCCCGGGATCGGCGCGGACTCCAAGGTCCGCCAGCTTGAGGCACAAGGCTGTCCGCGGCCGGGACGTGGTGTTGGTCACGAACAGCAGGGGCGTGCCACTCTCGCGAACACGCAGGACTGCCGCCGCTGCCCCGCGGATCGGCTCATCGCCGTTGTAGACGACGCCGTCCAGGTCGAGCAGCACGCCCCGGATCATGTCCACAGGCTACCAGCGGCCTCGCCTGAGGCAGGGCGGCAGCCGTTGATATGCTGGATCTCGGCGAGCGCCATGCCACACCCCCTTAAACACTGCAGCAGCGTGATCACTGACGGTCGGGACCGCGCACCCGCCAGATCGATGTTCAAGGCGATCGGGTTCACGGACGAGGATCTCGCCAAGCCGATCATCGGCATCGCCAATACGTGGATCGAGACGATGCCATGCAACTTCAACCTGCGCGAATTGGCGGTGCGGGTAAAGGAGGGCGTGCGCGCCGCAGGCGCCACGCCCATGGAGTTCAACACGATCGCCATCAGCGACGGCATCACGATGGGCACCGAAGGCATGAAGGGCTCCCTGGTCAGCCGCGAGGTCGTGGCAGACTCCATCGAGCTGGCCGGGCGCAGCTACATGTTCGACGGCATGATCGCCCTCGTCGCCTGCGATAAGACGATTCCGGGCGGCGCAATGGGCCTGGCGCGGGTGAACGTGCCGTCCGTGCTCCTGTACGGGGGATCGATCCTGCCCGGGCAGGTGAATGGCGTGGACATCACAATCCAAGACGTCTTTGAGGCCGTGGGAGCGCATGCAGCCGGCAAGATCAGTGACGCCGAGCTGCTGGCGATCGAGGACAACGCCTGCCCTGGGGCTGGGGCCTGCGGAGGGCAGTACACAGCGAACACGATGGCTACGGCCATGGAGATCATTGGCCTGTCCCCGATGGGGAGCGCCAGCATTCCGGCCGTCGATCCTCGCAAGGGCGACGCCGGGTACCGCGCTGGCTTCGTGCTGATGGACGCGTTGCGCGGCAACCGCCGTCCGCGGGACATCATGAACCGCAAGGCCTTCGAGAACGCCGTCGCGAGCGTCGCCGCGACCGGAGGCTCCACGAACGCCGTCCTGCACCTCCTGGCGCTGGCGAGAGACTGCGGTGTCGAGCTGACGATCGACGATTTCGACGCCATCAGCGAGCGGACGCCGCTGCTGGTGGACCTCAAGCCCGGCGGGCGATACGTGGCAGCCGACGTGGACAAGGCCGGAGGCATCCAGCTGATCGCCAAACGGCTCGTCGAGGGCGGCTATGTCGACGGATCGCAGAAGACCGTTACAGGAGCAACGCTGGCGGAAGCGAGCGCAATGGCCTCAGAGACTCCGGGACAGGCCGTGATCCGGGCCGTTTCCGACCCGATCAAGCCGACCGGCGGGCTGGTCATCCTCAAAGGCAACTTGGCGCCCGAGGGCGGGGTTGTCAAGGTCGCCGGGAGCGACCATCTGCGTCACAGAGGACCAGCGCGGGTCTTCGAGAACGAGGAAGATGCCATGCAGGCGGTGACGGGCGGGTCCATCCGCGAAGGCGACGTGCTGGTGATCCGCTACGAGGGGCCGGCTGGCGGCCCGGGCATGCGAGAGATGCTGGGTGTCACCGCGGCCATTGTCGGCGCCGGGCTGGGGGAGACCGTCGCGCTGCTGACCGACGGGCGGTTCAGCGGAGCCACGCGCGGCCTGATGGTCGGGCATGTCGCGCCGGAGGCGGCGCGAAACGGCCCAATCGGGGCCGTGGGCGACGGGGACATCGTGGTCATCGACTGCGCGCGCAGGGAACTCCGCGTGGAGCTGTCCGACGACGAGATCCAATCGCGCCTCGCCCGCGCGCAGCGCCCGGAACCGCGCTACCCGACCGGTGTGTTCGCCAAGTACGCGAGGCTGGTCTCCTCGTCATCCCAGGGCGCGGTCACGCACCCCCTTTAGCGACGCCGCAGGCCGGGGCATCTCAGCCCTCCGAGCGCCGGAGCATTTCCGCAATGCGGCTCCGATCGTTTGGCACAGTCACTGGCGGGTTGCCCAAGGTGGGGTGCACAGGCTCGCCCGAAGGGGCCTGCAGCTCTCCGGAGTGGTAGCGGTAAACGTAGTCGGGGTCCTTGAGCAAGTGGCCTGTCAGCACGCCTACAACGTCGGCGTCGGCTGCGATCGATCCGCGCCGGACCAGCTTACGAATGCCGGCCAGGGTCGCGGCGGAGGCCGGCTCGCATCCGAAGCCGCAGCGGCCGATGACGGCCTTCGCGTCGGCGATTTCCTGCTCGGAGACGGCGTCGACAAGGCCACTGGCCGCGCTAATCTCGCTGCCGGCTTTGCGCCACGAGACGGGGTTCCCGATGCGTATCGCGGTGGCCAGCGTCTCGGGACCGATCACCGGCCGAAGCTCGCCGCCGTCCCGGAACTGCGCGGCAAAAGGCGCCGAGCCGGCGGCCTGCACGACGGCAATGCGCGGAAGATCGCGAATCAGCCCGACCTGGCGCAGTTCGCGCAGCCCCTTGCCGAGCGCGCTGATGTTGCCCAGATTCCCGCCGGGAAGGACGACCCAGTCGGGCACGCGCCAGTCGCGCTGTTCGAGCATCTCAATGACGATCGACTTCTGGCCTTCGATGCGGAATGGATTGATGGAGTTGAGCAGGTAGATCCCGACCTCGTCCGCCAGCTTGCGGACCAGCGCGAGGATCTCGTCGAAGTTCGCCTCGACCTGGATCGTGAGGGCCCCGTACTCGAGGGCCTGGGCCAGTTTGCCGTAGGCTATCTTCCCCGCGGGCAGGAAGATGACCGCCTGCATCCCCGCCGCGGCGGCGTAGGCCGCCATCGAAGCTGACGTGTTGCCCGTCGAGACGCAGGCGACCCGCCGCATGCCCAGCGAGACAGCTTGAGTCACACCGGCCGTCATCCCGTTGTCCTTGAAGGAGCCGGTAGGGTTGTAGCCCTGATGCTTGAAGCTGAGGCCGTCGAGTCCAGCGTAGCTCGCGGCGCGAGGGGCGTCGAATAGCGGAGTGTTCCCTTCGGGAAGGCTGACGATGCGTGCCGGGTCGCGGACGAAGGGCAGCATCTCGCGGAACCGCCAAACGCCGCTGACGTCGATGGTGCGAAGGCTGCGGCGCCGCGCCTTCCACTCGAGAAGGAAGCACTCCGGATCGGTGCCTTCGAAGTCGTTCGCGACCTCGAGCAGGCTGCCGCAGTCGGCGCAGGAATAGACGACCTGATCGAGCCGGAAGCGCCTGCGGCAGTCCGGATTGAAGCAGGCCAAGTGCGGTGCCACGTCGCGCAAGGCCCATCCTATCAGCGCCTCCGCGCGACTGCCGACGGCGGCGGCTTGCCCGGCGGGACCAGCCTGCGGCATCATCATAGGCCGATGGACACAGCAAGAATCTTGGGGGCCGCGGCGGCGCTCTGTGCCGCTAGCGGTGCCGGTGCCCAGCCCAACATCGTCCTCGTCTTGGCAGACGACCTCAGCTGGGTCGGCACCTCCGTGCAGATGGACCCGCAACGGCCGGACTCGCGCTCGGACTACCACAGCACGCCCGCGCTGGAGCGTCTGGCCAGCGAGGGAATGCGCTTCACGGACGCCTATGCTCCGCACCCGAACTGCTCCCCGACGCGGCTCGCCATCCAGACCGGGAAGACTCCTGCCCAGCTGGGCATGACGGACATCATCAATCGCGGCAGCGGCCCGTTCTACGAAGGCCACCCGATGATTCCGCCGCAGCACATCAACCACATTCCTCACCGCGAGGTGACCATTGCGGAACTGCTGAAGGAGCACCGCCCAGGGTACGTGACGGCCCACTTCGGAAAGTGGCACCTGGCAGGGGGCGGTCCGGGGCGCCACGGTTACGACCAGCACAGCGGGGCCACCAGCAACCGCGAGGGCGGGACAAGTGCCCCGGACCCGAAGCGCACCGTGAGCGTGACGACGCGCGCCCTGGACTTCTTGCGGCACCGCCGCGATGCCGGTGAGCCCTTCTTCCTTCAGATCTCGTACTACGCGGTCCACCTGGGCATCCACGCATTTGACCGTACGATCGCTGAGTTCGAGGCCAAGCCCAAGGGCGAGCGCCACAACCACGCCGCACATGCGGCGATGACGCATGAGCTGGACGAGGGCGTGGGGCGGATCCTCGACGCGCTGGACTCGCTGGACCTCAAGGAGAACACATTCGTGGTGTTCACTTCCGACAACGGCTCATACCATCACAGCGGCGACACGCGCGTCTCAAGCAATGCCCCGCTACGTGGGCAGAAGGCATCGACTTGGGAAGGCGGAATTCGCGTGCCGCTGCTTGTGAGGGGACCGGGCATCGATCCCGGCAGCGTCAGCCGCGTGCCTGTGACCGGAACGGACCTGTACCCTACGATTGCCGAGTGGGCCGGGGTACGGGCGGAACTGGACCCGGACATTGAGGGGGCGAGCCTTGCCCGTCTGCTGGCCAACGGCGGGAAGGGCACTCTCACGCGCCGCTTCGGGCCGCTGGTGTGGCACTTCCCGCATTACCAGGTGCCGAAGAAGACAAAGCCCATGTCGTCGCTGAGGGATGGCAACTGGAAGCTCGTCAAGTTCTACGACACGGGCGATGCGCAGCTCTATGACCTGGCTACCGACCTGGGAGAGTCCGACGACCTGAGCGCGGACAAGCCGGGCATCGCCAAGCGCCTGGAGGAAGCCTTGGACAGCTATCTGGCGGCGGTAGGGGCCCCAATGGCGCGCCACAGGAATTGACACTTTGGTTCACGTGCTGAGTCGGCGATGCGCAGCCGCCCTAGCGGTCTGCCTGTGGGCCGCGGTGGTGGGCGCGCAGGACTTGGATCGCGTGCTCTATTCCGATGAGACCGTTCTGCACGCGCTGGTGGATCCGATGGAGGACCCAGAGGAGAAGGGCGCGTTCGAGGACATGCGCGCCGCGGCGGATCCGGCCACCAAGCGCCGGTTGGCAGAGCGGTTCCTACAACGCTTCCCGAAGTCTTGGATGACAAGCTCGGCACACCAAGCCGCCGCGCAGGCCAGCATCGAACTCAACGATCTGGATGCGGCACTCGCGCACGGGCGGGCGTCGCTGCGAATCCTGCCCGAGAACAGCCCCCTGCAAGTCTCGATGGCGAACGTGATGGTGCATGCGGGGCTGCTGGGAGAGGCGGAGGCGAGCTCCCGGGCTGCCCTGGACTACCTGCAGAGGTTCCGCCACCCCTTGGCCCACCCAAGCGCGGAGTGGGAGCAGATCGCGCGCCAACTGGGGGCCTCGGCGGAGTACGTCATAGGCAGGGTACTCGCCACGCGCGGGCTCCGGTCCTCAGGTGAGCGGCGGGCCCAGCTGCTGGCATCGTCCCGCGAGAGGCTGCTCGAATCGGCCCGGCTCAACCCGGCCGATGGCATCGCATTGCTCCTGCTGGGGATCGTGCAACAGGAGTTGGGAGACAAAGACGGTTCCGTGCGGGCCTTCGCCAGCGCGGCGCGGCAGACCGGCCCGGCCCGGGAACGAGCGCTGCAGCGGCTTCGAGAGATCTGGCGTTCCGGTCCGGCAGGGACGGGATCATTCGAGGGATTCCTCTCGGCCATCCCACGGCTGCGCCACGGCGGCCGGGCCATGCGCGGCAGAGCAGGCACGCGAGGGGTCGCGGCACGCTATGCCGGCAGCGACGCGTGCGCGGATTGCCACGCGGAGGTGAGCGAAGCTTGGGCCGAGACGGGCATGGCCAAGATGTTCCGGCCGTACAAGCCGGAGAACATCATCGGAGACTTCTCCGAGGACGCCGACCGGTCCGGTGACTCGGGCCCGGCAACATGGCGGGCAGTAGTCGATGGGGGCGTCCACTACCTTGAGATGCCAACGCCCTCAGGGCCCAAACGCTACCGGGTCGACTACACGATCGGCTCGAAGTGGCAGCAGGCCTATGCCACCCGGCTCCCCGACGGCCGCATCCACGTGTTCCCGCTGCAGTACAACCGCCTGCATGGTGAATGGGTCAACTTCTGGGCCGTGCTGGACGGCGGCCCCTCCGACAGGTCGAGCGTGGGCGACTTTCACCGCATGCGCAAGGAGACGAACTATCAGGTGCACTGCTCGTCGTGCCACACGAGCCAAGTGCTCGCGGAAGGGGCTCTTGTCCTCGCAGAGCGGATCACCTTCCGGGAGGCTGGCGTGAACTGCGAAATGTGCCACGGCCCGTCTCAGCCGCACGTCGAAGCGATGCGCGAGGGAAGGCCCGACGCGCAGGCAGGCGGACTTCCCGTCCGTTTCGGGGAAGTCGGGCACGAGCGGTATGTCGCGGTCTGTGCGCAGTGCCATATGCAATCGGCCATCGTGGACTTGGGATCCCGCGGAGAAATCAACTACCCCGACGCCCGAGGAGAGTTTCCGGGCAGCCGCCTTCAGCGCCCGTACGAGGACTACTCAAGGGGCGCATTCTACAAGGACGGCCGGTTCCGGGAGACCACGTTCATCGTCGAGTCATTCGTGAGGTCGCAGTGCTACCGCGAAGGACAGGCACATTGCGGCCATTGCCACGACCCGCACCCGGCGGACAGCGCCAGCAACCCCACGTCGCTGAAGTTCCGCGAGAACAGGGACCAGATGTGCCTGCAGTGCCACGGAGGGATAGTGGCTGGCTTGGAGGACCACACACGGCATGCGCCGGAATCCGCTGCCAGCCGCTGCGCAGCCTGCCACATGCCGAAGATCATGAACAGCATGATGTTTCAGGCCGGGACTCACCGCATCGACGACATCCCCGACGCCGCGATGACCGAACGGTTCGGGCCCGAGGAGAGCCCGAACGCCTGCCTAGCCTGCCACGATGAGGAAACTCCGGCCTGGGCCGTACAGCTTCTGGCGGACTGGTAGCTCCAAGGCGGCGAGAGGGCCAATGGCCGGCTGGGCTGACCGCCGCCCATCCGAGCAATTGCGGCAGGCGCATCGTGACGTCCTTAGGCAGACCGCCGCTCGCCGACGGGAATTCTGGCTATAGATGGGCTAATCAAGGTCCCCTGTGGCCGTTCCGATCAGAGTTCCTACGGCCGCAGACTCGAATTCCGGAGGTGCGGTCGAGACGAGACTGACATGAGCGGCCTGCAAGCGTCTGGAGGACGGGAGTCCATTCACGGAATCGCTGCAAGGCTGGGATGTGCATTTATGCATATCTGCTATGTTTGGTGCATGCGAGTCACGATGAACTTCGACGACGAGCTGCTTCGTCGCCTGAAGAAGCGCAAGGCCAAGTTGGGCCTAACGGTCACAGCTCAAGTCCAAGATGCGGTTCGCATGTACCTAGCGAACTGCGAGGAAGCGCCGAGACCCGAAACCGACCTTCCAGTGTTCCATGGCTCAGGAGTCTTGCCCGGAATCGATCTGAACAATTCTGCCGCGCTGCTGGACGTGATGGAGGGCTTGGGTGATTCTGACTGACGTGAATGTGCTCGTGGCCGCGTACCTTGACGACCATCCGGAGCACGCTCGTTGCCGAAGCTTTCTTCAGTCGGTGTTGACTGGCCAAGAGCCGTTCGGAACGTCTGGTCTTGTGGTCAGCGGCTTCCTCCGCATTGTTACGCTCCCCCGCATCTTCGCTCGACCGTCCCCTCTCGAGCACGCCATGAGATTCGCAAGAGTCCTACTCGCACATCCGCATGCCGTTCCAGTCAATCCGGGCCTGCGCCACTGGGAGATCTTCTCTGGTCTGTGCATGAAGGCCGAGGCGAAGGGAAATCTCATCCCTGACGCGTACTTGGCGGCTATGGCCATTGAGTCGGGTTGCGAATGGATCACACTCGATGGGGACTTTGCGCGCTTCCCCGGCCTGCGCTGGCGCATGCCTCCGCGTCTTGAAGAATCCTCGCTCACTGTCCACCAAGGGTCAGCGATCCATCGCCGAGATCGCTGAACTCTGGAGTCAGGAAGTCGACTCGACTCGCCAACCGGCTTGGGCCGCTCTTCGCTCCCGGACTCGCGTCCCCGAGGCGAACCCGAGCGAGAAGTCCTCAGCAGTGGCCCCGAACCGTCCCCGGCGGAGCCCGTGTCGTCCGAAGAGGTGCATCTAGGTTTGTCGCGAAGCCGGACCGGCATAGCGAGCACGTGCAAACCATACGTCGCCCTGCTGGCAGCCATGGGGAGGCGAGAAGTTCGGTAGCGAAACGTGCAATGCGTTCGGGACCGCCCTCGGTCTGGTCAGCCTGTACGGGTTCAGCAAAGGGTTCCACGGGACGGTCGCTTTTTTCGGCTCAGTAGCGCTGACAACTATCCCTCGTCCACCTGGACCGAGCACGTCATCCCGTGGCCGTACTCGCTGTTCCCTATCGATCGGGGGGTGAACAGCACTTCACGATTCTGTCTGGCATTCTCAACCCGGCGGCTGGGGCACTGCCTTGCGCGCTTGCGGGAGGTTTTGATCCGATTCCGAGTCCGCGGGACAGCGCGTCAGTCGCACTGGGCGGGTCGGGACAGTAATTGGGAATGTCCTCTGACACGGGCTGCGACGGGTTCGAGGCGTGTCTCGGACCGGGCGATTGGCCGGTCCTCCACTCGGACGTATTGACAGATGCAATAAACGGGGAGCATGAGGACTTCGGCCTACGCGGTCTCGTTGAATCGCTGGCAAGGAGGCGAGATTCGAGCCTCCCCGACCCCGTCCAAGCAGTCCTCCGGAATCTCGACCGTTGCCGAGGTCAGGAAGAGCTTGGTGATGACCCAGCGCTTGTGGCTGTCACGGTGATCGCCCCCTTTACGCCCGTTCGGCCCAGCGCTAGCGAGCCGGCCCCGAACCCTCTCACGACCCCGATTCCGTACGGGCGGGTGCCCGAACTACGGGGTATAGTGCCGGTCCGGACCTGCACGAGCTTGGCCTCGGAGCGCTGGTAAGCTGAGCTTGATCGCGGCCAGCACCCGGCACGCGCATCCCAGCACGTCGCGGAGGTGGACTCTGTCCGTTCGGGAATTCGGGTGGCAACAGGCGGCTGGGCAGAGCATCGCGGGAGGCGCACGAGGGACGGATGGGAGTAACTTCGGTCCGATACAACGTCAGTCAGAAGCGGCTTGAGGAATTGCTCAGTAGCGTAGATCGGCCCGGGGATTACTGCTTTCACGGCAGGTCTGCGGAACCCATGCCACGCATGAGGGTCGACGGTGTCGGTGCGATCTCGTTTCCGGTTCCAGAGAGTCAGGCGCAGGCGCTGGTCGGAGTTGCGGAGCAGGCCCCGTACGGAAGGGGTACACGAACGCTGGTAGACACATCAGTCCGAAAGTGCTGGCAGATCGATTCGACGCAGGTGCACTTGGGCGGCCCGAACTGGAAGACGACACTCGCCAAGATGGTGGTGAGAGTTGCGGAGGGAATCGGCTGTTCGCAGGAGCGCCTAAGCGCCCGGCTGTACAAGCTGCTGGTCTATGAGGAGGGCGGGTTCTTCGTGGAGCACCGGGACTCGGAGAAAGCGGTGGGCATGGTGGGCACGCTGGTGGTGTCACTTCCAGCGGCGGGCGAGGGTGGCGAGCTCGTCGTTCGGCACGACGGCCGCGAGACTGTGGTGGACCTGTGCGTCAGGTATGCGGACGAGCTGGCGTACGCCGCGTTCTACTCCGACTGCCGCCATGAGACCCGGCCCCTCACGATGGGACACCGCGTTTCTCTGGTCTTCAACCTGATCCTAAGCGGCGACCGGCCGCCCGGAGCGGGGCTCGCGCCGGACTACGGGGGCCAGGTCGATGCGATCGAGGCGCTTCTGGCAGGGTGGAGCCGGCGAGCGGACGGGACCGACAAGCTGGTGTGGTTGCTCGACCACGGGTACAGCCAAGCCGGTCTCTCTTTCGACGCGCTCAAGGGTGTCGATGCCGCGGTCGCAGATGTCCTGGCACAAGCTGCCGGACGCTCAGACTGCTGCCTACATTCCGCGATCCTACACATTCGCGAGATGGGAACTCCAGAGTACGAGTACTACGGATACGACGACGACGGACCCGCTGCAGACGACGAGATCAGCGAAGTCGACGAGAGCGAATGCTGGTTGGACAGCTGGAAGTCCGAGGACGGCAGTTCGCCCGAGTTCGGGCAGGTGCCCCTCTTGGACGGGGAACTCCTGCCTGTCGATGTCCTTGCTGATGCCTATCCGGATGAGGCCGAGCTGCACGAGGCGATGGGCAACGGCGGCGCCATGGTCGAGCACGCGTATCTGAACGCGGCGCTGGTGCTTTGGCCCAGGGCAAAGACGGTCAGGGTCCTTGCCCGGGCGGGCATCGGCGGGGCTGTGGAGTACGCGCTGGCGCAGATCGAGGGGACCAGCCCGGGGCATCCGACCCTCCAGCAATTGGGGCTGGTCCACGAAATCCTAGAAGCTTGGCCCAGGACGAACGTCGGCTACGGACGCGGGCCGGGCCGGGCGCGCGCCAAGATGCTCGGCCTCTTGAAGAGTCTGGGCCCCGGAGCCCAACCCCACGCAGAACGATTCCTCGCTGAGTGCGTGCTGCCCCGGTACTCCACGCAGGAGGACGACGCGCTGATCGACTTTGCCGCGACGATTGGACCGGACGTCATGGGCCGCTTCCTTCCGGAGCTCATCGAGAGGCATCTGAAGCACTACCCCCGAAGCCTGCCCGACTTGGTCCTCCGTCTCCGCGACCGGATCAGCTCGAACGCGGACGACACCTGGTCCGGCGCTCTCCGAAAGTCTGCCCGGACTGTGCACGGATCGCTGCGAGAGGCGCTCGATTCCAGTGCGCACCGGTCTTCCTCGTGGGGAACTGGAGTGCAACCGCAGGACTTCGACTCAGCTTCGATCGCCGCGATCCTCCGACTGGGCTGGGAATTCGATCTAGATGCGGAAGCGGCCGCTTCGGCACGGCTTCTTGCCCAGCGGCCGACTTCGGTCGCCCCGGATCGGGCCATTCCAACTGCCCTGGCGCATCTGTCGACCCACGCCGGAAAGGAGAGTTTCTCGATTCTGTGGCGCCATGCGACCGATTTCCTGCTGAGCCGCAGTGCCACTCCGCCTGAAGCGCCTCGCGACTGGCACGTCAGGGCAGAAATCAAGTGCGGATGTGAGGCCTGCCGTCCCTTCAAGAGCTTCTGTAGCGACCGGAGCAGCCGGTCCAGGACATTCGCGATCAGGCAGGATCTCCGCTACCACCTCAGCAACAAGATCAAGAGGCATCGCCTACCGATGGATAGTCGGACTGTGCGCACAGGACGCCCGTACAAGCTCGTCTGCACGAAGAACCGGACCGACTTCCGGGCAAGGATCGCGGAGTATGCCAGAGACCTCGAGCAGATGGAGTCGCTGATTCGATCGGCGCCGATAGGCAGTTTGGCAGCATATGCCGAAGAGCGCGT
The DNA here is from genome assembly GCA_028819235.1 of Bryobacterales bacterium. Taxonomy (GTDB): domain Bacteria; phylum Acidobacteriota; class Terriglobia; order Bryobacterales; family UBA6623; genus VXMF01. Next base: position 35,843 of record JAPPMC010000300.1, on the reverse strand, counting down.
GCAACGGCTCAGGACTGCATGCGCACATGGTGGCTGAGCAAATCGGTGGGCTTGCAGCGCCTCCCGAAAGGCGGACATGTTGCAATCGAAGGTCCTCTGACAATCAGCCCATAGCCCAAGGATCCAGGCGGTCCACATCGGAACAACAGGCGCCTTTGGGCGCTCGGCCTCCTTGACGGCGGCACGGTACAGTTCGAATGGCTGCCGGGGTCTTGACCCTCATCCCAAAGGCACGATGCCGGCCGGTGGCCAATGCCGGAGGCTGGGACCGCCGGCGATCTAGAGCGGGCAAGTGCCGCTTGAGTGTCATCTGAGTCCAATTCGGCGTCAGCGCGCAGCGACCGAGCATGGTCCCAAGAGCGTTGATGGTCGAGGCGACTGCTGCATTCAGGTCAGGACGCGAGTGCTCTGGCCGGCACTGACGGCCGGCCGATTGGGCGAGGCGCGTCTGGCAGAGTGGCTCGCTCACGTCGACCAGTTCAGCGGACAGGGACTGCTGCGGGAGGTGGCGATCTGCGCGCAGCCAGTCCTGACCTCATCGGGGCGGAGGGAGCTGGTCACGGTCTTTCCGCGGCGCTTGAAGGTGAGTCACCAGCAGGGGCCGCGGAGCTTGTCGCTGGGGGAGCGGCGCTGGCAGCGGGTCTCGCCTCAGGGGCGGGAGGAGAGGGTGCTTGGGCGCATTTTTCCCAAGTTGGCGAGACAATGGAGGATGCGGCAATTGCTGTCTTCGAGCGCGGCTATGGTGAGGTTGCGCACAGGTTCCTCCTGTATCAGATGCTGGTGGATTGCCGGGGTCAATCCCAATACCAAGTATGAGACTCCAGCTCAGGACGGTGCGAGATCTAGACTAGGTCGTGCGCGCTAAGAATGCTTCGGATTCGTACAGAAGCTCGTGATACTATATGCGGTGAATTTCGGCTGTGAGGGAGCCCGCACCGGCTGCACATGCGCTGAGAGTTGTCATTCAAGCCACTCTGAGAAAAGGGGACCGACAAATGTATTTCGCAGTATTCGCGACTCACAAACAGGAGATGGGACAGCAACGGTCCCGCTTGGCCGACGCATTCGCCGCCTACGTTCACGATCCCACCCGTCATGCTGACGTGACCGTTCATCACGGTGGACCGACGCTCGGCGAAGATGGCGAGACCATCTCCGGATTGTTGCTGGTGCTAGAAGCCCCCTCGCTCGATGCCGCGCGCGCGTTTGTCTCCGAGAGTCCATATGCCCATGCGGGCATTCTCGCCGCATCCCACGTGCGCGCATGGAACTGGTTGACGGGCCGCCCTCGCTAAGCGCGGTGCGTACCGCCCTATACGCCGAATCCTCGGAGGCTTCCCTTGGGGACGGTGGCGGACGCAGCGCTTCGACCACAGGGTCGAGAAAGAGCCAGCACGACTCCTTTGCCTCCCCTGGGGCAGCGCAAGCATGCAGGGACTCACCCGCGTCCGCGCGTGCATGCCTTGCCGGTGGTGTTCGGGATATGGATCCCTCCACCGAGGAATCCGGTCGCCTCTGGGGGTGAGGATCGAACAAGCGTGCGTGGGATAGCCCAGGGGGCCTCTTGAGCACCGTTCGCGAGCCACGCGCTCCCGCCGTGCGCTACGAACCTGACGAGAGCCCTCCGGCGGCTGTCGTGCTTGGCGGCGGCCTGCAGCTCGTGGTCCTCGGCATATCCAGCATCATTCTGATCCCGACGATCGTTATCCGGGTCGCTGGCGGGACCGACGCGTATCTGTCTTGGGCCGTGTTCGGTGCAGTCGCGGTCAGTGGCATCTGCACAGCGCTGCAAGCCGTTCGGCTGGGCCGGGTGGGAGCGGGATACGTGCTCTTCATGGGCCCCGCCGGAGCCTATATCGGGGTCTGCGTCAGCGCACTCACAGAGGGCGGCCCAGCACTGCTCGCCACGTTGGTTGTCGCGTCGTCGCTCGTCCCGATCGTGATTTCGATGCGGCTTGCCCTGTTCCGGCGTCTCCTCACACCGACCATCGTCGGCACCGTGAACATGCTGATACCGGCAACCGTGCTGCCGGTCGTGTTCAGCCGCTTGGCCGACGCGCCGGACGACAAGGGGCTGGCCACACCGCTCACTGCAGTGTTGACCGTGCTGGTCATTAGCTGCGTTTCCCTGAAGGCGGGGGCGACGCTGCGATTGTGGGCGCCGCTCGTTGGGGTCGTCACAGGCTCGGCAATTGGAGGGTGGCTGGGGCTCTACGACTTGGACTTGGTGGCCCGGGCTCCTTGGATTGGCCTGCCAAGAGGCGACTGGCCGGGGATCGGGCTCGATCTTGGTCCGGCATTTGTCGAGCTTCTTCCAGCCTTTGTGTTCGTGGCACTCATTGGCGCGATCCAGACAATCGTCGGCGCGGTCGCCATTCAGCGCGTGTCGTGGCGCCGGCCCCGGGCCATTGACTACCGGGCGGTGGAGGGTGCAGTCACGGCGGACGGCATTGGCAAGCTGCTGTCGGGCCTCACCGCGATCGTGCCCACGCAGACCATCGCGGTCAGCGTCCCCACTGTTGAGCTGACGGGAGTGGCGGCACGCCGCGTGGGGATCGCCGCTGGTGGCGTGCTGCTCGTGCTGGCGTTCCTGCCCAAGGTCGTTGCCCTAATCCTGGCGATACCCAGCCCGGTCGTTGTTGCATATCTAACCGTCGTGCTGGCAATGAGCTTCGCGCGTGGCATGGCGGAGGTCGTGCAGGGGGGCATCGATCATCGAAAGGGATTGATTTCCGGCGTCGCTTTCTGGGTCGGCGTCGGCTGCCAGAACGACCTGCTGTTCCCCGCGCTTCTCGCGGAATTCGCGGGCGGCCTTCTGCGGAACGGCATAACGGCGGGCGGTATCGTGGCTATCCTCTTGACTCTGTTTCTGGAAGCGACTGGCCCCCGCCGCCGCCGGATCGAAGCGGAACTCGATGCTTCCGTGCTGCCGAGAATCCGGGAGTTTCTCGGCTCGTTCGCGTCCCGTAACGGCTGGGGGCCAGAGATGGTCGACCGCCTAGACGCCGCGAGCGAAGAGACGTTGTTGACGCTGATCGGGCACGATGAGGACCCCGAGAAGCGCGACCGACGACGACTGCTGCTGACGGCTAGCAAGGAAGCCGGCGAAGCCGTTCTCGAGTTTGTCGCAGCGTCGGGTGAGGAGAACCTTCAGAACCGGATCGCACTGCTCGTCGAGACGCCCGACGACTTGCTGGTGGAACGGGAGGTCTCGCTTCGGCTGCTGCGCCACATCGCGTCTTCCGTCCGCCACCAGCAGTTCCACGACCTAGACATCGTGACGGTCCACGTGGGCGCCCCGAGAAAGCGCCATGGGAGCCACTGAATCCTCGGCCGGACTGCGGGCCTACGTGTTGGCCGTAATGGCCGGGCCGGCAGCGTTCACGGTAGTCCGCGCCGCACCGCTGGCCGGCCTTGCGCCGGAGCCGCACCTCGCCCTCGGCGTTTACGCCTGGATTGTCGCATGGTGGGTGACCAGGCCGGTTCCGTGGGCAGTCACCAGCTTCTTGCCGTGCGTGATCCTCCCGCTCGGCGGGGCGATGCCCTTGTCCGCCGTGGCCGCCAGCTACGGGCACGTGATCCTGCCCTACTTGATGGGCGTGATGCTGTTCGGCCACGCGTTCCGGAAGCACGGTCTAGCGCGAAGAATCGCCCTCTCGGCGCTGTGCGTGCCGGGCCTAGCGCGGTCGGGCATCGGCTTGATTCTCGCGATCCTCGTCGTGTCCGCCGTGATGTCCGCCGTTGTCAGCGATCTGGCGGTCATCGTGATGATGACGCCAATAGCGCTGTCGCTCACCCGTTCCGTTGCACCCGGCGCGAAGCGCATGTCAGCGGCGGCGAGCTTGGCCGTTCTGTACGGCGCCGCGGCCGGTGGCCTCGCCACGCCGGCTGGCATCGTATTCAATGCGCTGAGCCTCTCGCTGCTGGAACGGCTCACGGACTACAGCGTCAGCTTCGCGCAGTGGGTGTCGACCGGCGCCATCCTGACGGTGGCCCACTTCCCGGTCTGCTACTTGATCCTCAGGCTCATGCTGCCGCCCGAAGTGCAGGCCATCCCCAATGCCCGCGCCCGCTTCCTCAAAGAGCGCGAGCAACTGGGACCGATGAGCCGGGGCGAGAAAAACGTCCTGTTCGTGCTGGTTCTGATGCTGGTGCTGTGGATCTTGCCCACGGTCACCGAGGTCGGGTTTCTCGACATTTGGTACGTGCCCCCGGTGGGAATGGTGCTGCTCTTCCTGCTGCCCGAAGCTCCGGATCGCGGTGAATTGACCCTGAAGGCCAGAGACTTTAAGGAAGGCGTCGGCTGGGATGTGCTGTTCCTTGTGCTCGGCGGGATGGCGCTAGCAGACGTACTGACCACTCTGGGCGCGATCGATTGGTTCGCCGGCCTGCTGACAGGTAACGTCACTCCTGGGGCGTTGCCCTGGGCTGCGGGCCTGGCGACGCCGCTGCTGACGCAGTTGGCGAGCGGGGCGGCAACCTCGATCATGGTTTCCACAATTTTCTTTCCGATCGCGGAGGCCCTTGGCTACAACCCCGCGATTCTCGCACGCATCATTCCTGGGACGGCCCAGGCCGTGGCGTTTCCCTGGTCCAGCCCGGCGTCGGCCGCCACGTTCGCGTTCGGCGCCGTTGGCTTCGGGACGATGTTCAGGGTCGGCCTTGTCGCCACCGTCCTGACGTCGGTTGTCGTGATCGTGCTGAGCATGATTCTGGTCCCGGCACTGCAAGCGTTTTCGACGGTGTGATGCGCAGCGGAGGGCTGGGGCAGCGGATGCCGGCGAGGCCGATCGGGATCTGGTGATGCGACATCTCTTCAGTCCCGGGAATGGGTGAACTGCTCAATGAATGCGAAGCGCGGCATTGCCGGGCAGCAGGATGGTTACGCCGCCATTTCCTCCTACCACAGGGCGTATCGGCCCCAATGACCAGAGGTGGCTCGACGTACTCGCGGAGTTTGACGGTGGAGGATGGGATCCGCTGCAAGCCAGCACATTGTGGGTCCGGTTCCGCTTGATAGGCGACCGCCGGCAAGTACGAGTGCGTCTCCTCATCGGCAGGGCTGCGATCGGTGGGAGGCAACGTCGTGAGACGCTGAGAGTGGGACTCGGGAGCGACGGTGAGTGGTCCTGGTCAGAAACTAAGGCAATTCCTCCGACGGGACGCGCCCGGCTTTGAAGAATCCGGCAGAGCGGAGGAGACAGGCTCTCGCGGGGAGGCGACGAGTCCGGCCACTGCTCTGAATCATGAAGAAGAGTTCGCGAGGGCCTGGACTGACCCAAGCAACACCCGGATCGAGCTGCCCCCGGTTGACATCAATTCGGTGCTCGCCAAGTACTACAGCATGAATGAACCACTCAGATTCACCCGGACCATGCTTTGGGACATGGAGGTCAAGAAGGCGTACCGGCCCGACCTCTATATTCCGTCTGTTGTGTTGGAGGGTAGTGCTCGCTACTGGTTTCTGAGGGCTGCGGCCAACGGAGCCGAGTCGTTCGTGCGCTGCTCGCAACAGCGCCTGTGGCTTGATCCGTCAGAGCGGGGGTTGGTTCTAGAGCAGGTCCTCCTCAACCCCACGCGGCAGAGCGCAACGTTTATTGGAGCGGCAAGACTCCTCGATCAGGACGGGAACGTGCTTCGGGCTGGTGAAAGACAGCCTCTCTTTCACGTTGAGCACTCTGCCGATGGTGACGACTCACGACCCCTTAACCGGTGGCGGATCGTATATCTGACGGACAAACGTGAGCAGAAACTGATCCAGCGGTTCACGCTTGAAAGGCAGGTGTGGCTCCGTGAGTTTGTCGAAATCTACATCCGAAGCGACTTGGGGATCGATCTGACCCGCAAGGAAAGGCTCTGACGCAAGGTAGCCGTACACCTTGTCATTTACGAGGCCCAGCCTGGATCAGGGTCACCGGCCATTGCCTTCCGGACGTCAGCGCCGGGCAGCCCTGCTGTACCCCATCGGTCGATCTGTTCCGGCACCCGCCTCCACACCGCGGGTTCGTGCGTTGCTTCGTCTTCGATGTACTCCATGTCGCTGGAGAACTCGGCCACGTAACCGGCCGGATCCCTGAAGTAGCAGAAGATGTTGTTCCCCGGGCCGTGTCGTCCCGGTCCCCAGTCGGGTTCCTGCCCTCGGGCCCGAAGGCTGGCGAGACCGCCCATTACTCCGTCCACGCTAGGCATAACATACGCGACATGGTTGACCGACGCGTGATCTGCCCGATTGAAAGCGACAACGTGATGTTTCCGGTTGCATCGGAGGAACGCCAGCTGGTTCTCCATCCAGTCCGAGATGCGGAAGCCCAGCACATCAGCGTAGAACTCCACGATCGGCTCGAACTGCGCAGTGTTCAGGACTACGTGGCAAAGCCGACGGGGCCCGACCGCCTCGGCAGACCGGCGGTTCGAATGTTCGGCCACGCCGGCCGATAGTTCGATACAGCGGTTTTCCGGGTCCAGGAATCGCAGCCCGTATCCGCCGCCGGGCTCGTCCAGTTCTTTGGGTTGTGCGACGACGGTAACTCCGCGATGTTCAAGTTCAGCCGCCGCCGCGTCGACTGCGTCGCTTCCGGCGACGCTAAAGGCCAAGTGATGGAGCCCCCGCCTGTCGGCCGGATGCAGGCTGAGAATGTGTTGCTCGCTCGACGATCCGCGGAGATACTGTGCGCGCTCGTCTTCCCCGACCGCTTGGAGCCCCCAAGCCTCGAGGTAGAACCTGCCGTGAGCAGCGATCATCGGCGAGAGCAACCCCACGTGGCGAATGTCCTCAATCTTCACTTCAGCGGCTCTCCAGCAGGCATCCAGCGTACTGTACTCCAGACGAATTCGTGACTGCCCGGAATCGGGCATCTAGCGGACAAACGAGTCGTACTCCAAGGCGCCTCCCTTGACTCTTCGGAGTCCGGAGAAACCCGCTTCCGGCCTAGGCGTCTCTTGACCGTCATGTTCGTCGAAGAGCGCCTTGAGCCGCTCGACGACTTCCGGGTGGGCATCGGCAATATCCCGCTGCTCGGAGGGGTCGGCTTCGAGGTCAAACAGCATCATTTCGCTTCGGCGGTCTCCCGTCAGCACTCCTGGGTGTCGCGTGGGGTGCGGCTGTTCGAATGGCGCGATGATTGTCGTACCGTCAGGCCTCCGGAAATTGAACGATGATTCGATGTAGCCATGGATGTTCGCAGGGCCACGGGGCGGTCCGGGGGGGCGAACGTGCAGCTTCCACCTGCCGGATCGCACGATGTGGAGCCGACCCCCGGCCATCGCGAATATGGCCTCGTGCGGACTGCGGGCGTCGACCGCTGTCATCAAGGGAAACATGTCGCGGCCATCGACTGTGCTTCCTCCGGGAAGGGGTACGCCGGCGAGACTCAAGAACGTCGGAAAGATGTCCACCGATGCGGCGACCTCGTTGGTCACGAGTCCCGGGGTGATCCGACCTGGCCACCAAGCTATGAGCGGAACACGGATCCCGCCTTCCCAAGTCCTCCCTTTCATGCCGCGCAGGCCGCCGGTGGATCCGCCCCACGAGGGGCCGTTGTCGGAGGTAAAGACAACCAACGTGTTCCGGTCGAGATCGAGCTCCTGAAGCTTCGTCAAGATCTGGCCGACAGACCAGTCCAGCTCTCGAATGACGTCCGCGTAAAGGTCGTGGGGAGTGTGGGGAGTGTAGAAGTCCTCCGACGCGGCCAGCGGCTTGTGCGGCATCGCGTGGGGCAGGTACAGGAAGAACGGCCGGTTGGAATGAGATTCGATGAACCCCAGCGCCCGCTGTGTGTAGCGCTTGGTCAGCTCACCCTGGACGACCGGGTATTCCACGACGCGATCATCCTCGACGAGCTGGACAGGGCGCATGTCATTCGAGTAGAGGATGCCGAAATATGAGTCGAACCCTCGCTTGGTCGGAAGATACTCCGGAATGTGGCCAAGATGCCACTTGCCGATGCACGTGGCAGCGTAGCCTTGATGCTTGAGGGCCTGTGCAATGGTGACCTCGCTGGCAGGCAGGCCGTAGTCGTTCACTCCATTGTCAGGAGTGGGATTACCAACGATGCCGTGACGGAAAGGATAGCGGCCGGTGAGGATCGAGGCCCGCGACGGAGCGCAATACGGCATCGGCACGTAGAAGTCCGTGAAGCGCACACCCTGCGCCGCCATCTGGTCGAGGTGGGGAGTCTGAAATGAAGGGTGGCCATACGAAGCAAGGTCGCCGTAGCCGAGGTCGTCGGCAAGAATGAGAACAAAGTTCGGCCGATCGGCCCTCGATGCCTGTCCTGGCGACAGACTCGCTGCGCCTAGGGCAAGGATTGCCAAGAATGCCTTCCCAATCACGTCCTTAATCCTCCGTTCTCTCTCGCGCGTCTGGCGACCAGGACCGTCTGCTTCCGGACCCAAGGTCGGCGCGGCAGGACCGAGAGTCGAGAAGCCTTGTCGCTGCGTGTCTTGGGCCGGCGCACGTGACAACGACCGAACTCGCCGAGCCCTCCGTGGTCGAGCCGGGGCTGTGCGGGTAGCTGAAGCTTGGGAGCGACCTCAATCGAGTGCGCTCGTCAGATTATAGGGCTGGCCAGCTGGCCGCGGAGACGGTCGGCTCCCGGGTTCGGATTCGCTCCGGGCTGCCGGGCGTGCCCAGACGGTTGACAGCGCCCATCCGGATGCACTGAGGGCACCCTGTCAGCTAGCTTGGCGAAACAGGCAGAGTATGATCCAACAGCGGAGGTTCGTTCTCGATGCGCTCTCGCCGAAGATTCGTCCGGCAGGCAATCGGACCGCTTGTTGTCAGTCTCGCAGGCCACCTCTCTGGGCAGATCGCCTACGCGCAGAGCAGGGGCCGATCGTATCGCTATTCGCTCTTGGTGAAGGGCGGCCGGCTCATCGATCCGTCCCGAGGACTCTCCGCTCCACGTGACATCGCGGTCTCCGATTCGAAGGTCGTGCGGATCGCGGATTCGATACCGCGAAGTGACGCGCTCCACTTGATCGAGGCCTCTGGTCTGATCGTGACTCCGGGTTGGATCGACATCCATGTCCATGTCTATGACGGCGTCGCACCTCTCGGCATTCCAGCCGACCCTAACTGCATTGCCAAGGGCGTCACCACTGCGATCGATGCCGGATCAGCGGGAGCTCATACGTTTCCCGGACTGCGGAAGTACGTCATCAACACCGCCGACACCCGGATCCTCGCGCTCCTGAACATCTCCGTGGTCGGACAGTCCACGCTGTCCCAAGACAATCCGTGGGGCGAACTGCTGGACCTGCGCTACGCGAATGCTGCGCTCGCAGCCAAGACCATCGAACGCCACAAGGACGTGATTGTCGGAGTGAAGGTCCGGCTGAGTCGCAACATCGCAGGCGACCAAGACCTAGAAGTGCTTAGGCGTGCGCGCGAAGCGGCGGACGCGGCCGGCTTGCCTGTGATGATCCACATCGGAGGCTCGCATTCGACGGTCCCGGAGATCTTGGCACTGACGAAGCCGGGAGACGTGATCACCCACAGCTTCCGGGGAGGGGAAGGCGGAATCCTTGATGTTGATGGGCGGGTCCATGACGAGGTTCTGGAGAGCGTCGCTTCCGGCGTCCACCTCGACATCGGCCACGGTGCCGGGAGCTTTTCGTTCGACACGGCCGAAGCGGCGATGGAGCAGGGACTGCTGCCGGGCACGATTTCCAGCGATGTGCACCAGTTCAACGTCAACGGACCCGTATTCGACCTCCCGACAACCGTGTCTAAGTTCCTATGGCTGGGCCTGAGCTTGGAGGAGGCAATCCGGCGAGTCACGGCCAATCCCTGCCAAGTCTTCCGGCGGCTGAACGGACTGGGAACCCTGAGAGAAGGCGCCGAGGCAGACATCGCCCTGTTCTCGCTCGAGGAAGGCAGGTTTCGGCTGGTGGATGCCCTCGGGGCATCAAGGATCGGCCGGCAGATGCTGCGACCGGCCGGAACGGTCAAGGCAGGTCACCTCTATGGTTCTGCCAGTTTTCCGACAGAACGCCTCTAGCTGTTAATGACGGCCATCCACTGGCGGTCGTGCTGTGGATTGATTGCACACCGCGAATCGATGGAGGTAGTCGCAAGAACGCTTGGTCCACTCGTCCGGAGATTGGATGGAGACCAACGACGGAACGGTGACCCTGTTCGCGCTGAGGAATGTGCTCCTCATCTATTACGCAGCACTCGGCATGCTATTTCGTGCTTGCGGAAAGAGCCTCTCCAACGGCGGGCCACCGATCCTCTGGCACCTCAATGTCGGGCTGATCCGGTCCGGCGTGAGCCGAGACCGGATCAGCCCACGGCGAACTGCCTCGCTGTGCTGCAACTTCGCACGCTTTCCTGCCCGGATCAACACTCCGATCCGATGCACGTTCGCTGCCAGCATCCCGCGCGCCACCACCTGCTCAAGACGTTCCTTCCCCGGCTCGAAAACCCCTTGTCGAAACTGAGCGTGCCGACCTCCGGCCACTCCTTCTTCAGCGCTTCCGCCAGCTCCGCGGTCACTTCCGCGTGCTGCTCGCTCCACCGTCAGGGCCAGCCTGGCACGAACTGCTGCCCGCACTCCGCGATCCCACCGGCACTCTCAGCTCCACCGGCTGGCCCGCCTTGCCCTTCGACACCCAGCGCGTGTGCTCCTCGTGGATGGAGAACCCCTTCTCCTCGTGCGGGATCTTCTCGCCCTTCCCCTTCCAGTGCGCCTCCTGCCTCCAGGCAGGCACGCGGGCAACGCAGCACTGGCAGGCGGCTTCCCGCACCATGCCCAACAGCGCGTCCGGCAACAGCCGGTAGTCCGTGGGGTACTCCACGTTGGTCTCCACCACATAGCTGTCGCAGCGCACCCGCAGCTGCTCGCCGTCTTGCCAGCCCGCCAGACGCAGCCCCTCCCGTACCACCTCCCGGTTGATGCTGCCCACCCAGCAGTTGCACGTTGCGCGTGATCGTCCTCACCGTGAAGCGCAGCGGCTGGCGCCAGCCGCCGCCCGCCGAGTATGGCTTGCATGTCGGCGTGCTTGCTGGCCCGTTCCGCGAGCCGGTCGAAGTCGCAGCCGAGACCCTGCTTGAGCAGCGCCAGGACCAGCAATTGCCACAGAGCCATGCCCGGCCGGCCATTTCCGGGGTCGATGCGCCGTTGGGATTCCTCGTCCGGCCCGTTGTCCGGCTGGTAGGCAGGGCCTTGGAAGAGTTCCTCTTTCATCAGAGTGAGGATCCCGTCGCGCAGCTCCGCCTTCTTGCAGATGTGCCGAATGCCGTAGAGGACGGTCGGCACATCATCACGGTATTTCCGGTCCAGAGGGAGTTCTTCAACGGACTTATTTGCCAGACCGAAGATCAGGACATCCTTTCTCATAGGAAATATCATTCCACATCATTATTGTCTCTTAAATACTCGGACACAAGAATTGAATATAACCGCCAAACACCGGCCTGTTGCCGATCTCAAACCACCGCTCAGTAGGCTCTCCAAAGGCTGCAGGAGTTGTGCGACGGGCTGGCCAAGCCCTGCTCTGTAAGACTCCCGGTGACGTTTATCAGGCAGCTTGTCCGCGCACAGCGCCGAGGGCCGTGCAGGCCCGACCCCGGTTGCGAAGATGCCTCCTTCCGGGCCCAAGATTGCCTTTCTGCCCCGACTTGGCCCCATCTTCGGCCGCCAACCCGGCCTGCGACCGCGACCGCTTGAGGAGGTGGCCGACGGCGCGGCCAGCACTGCCGGGTCGGCGGTAGCGGGAAGGCTCGCGACAGCGGGGCAGAACGGCCCCTAGGAGGCCGAATGGGGCCCACAAGCGAGCCACCGGCGAGAATTGGGCTCCCCACGGGCCGTCCGTGCCAAGAATCGGCCCCATCGGCTTGGCAGACTCGAAGAGACCACCGCGAGCGGTCTACTACGCACCATCCACGCATCTTGTGGGAGGGTCTTGCCGCAAGCACTAATTCCCGTCTTGGGAAAAACGTCTGGAAGACTGGCAGGTGCCAACAGTCGCGGGCAATCGAAGACTGTAAACGATACTCTGAGTGGCGTCCGCGTACTAGTCTTGGAACACATCGTGGCAAGAGAGTCGCCAGCATCCGCATCAGTTGGGGAGCGGGTCGACAAATGAACCAACCTATCGGAGATTCAGGGCGCTAAAGAAGGCCTGATTCCGCTTTCTAGCACGCGAGATAAACGCACGGAAATCCAGAACTTCGACGTTCATGTTAAGGTTTCCCATCGCTCCGTACCAACGCCACTCGCCCTCAACTTTCTTCATCTCTCCCGGGCCATCGCAAAGCACAGACTCCATTCGCCTGTTGAGCGTGACGATCGCATACGCGTCAATCCGTATATGATTGTCGACACCAGGAATCGTGACACCGTCGACGTCCATAGGCTCGCCTTGTCGGAGCAGTCGTGCATAGGCAGCCAATTGAACTACAGGGTTTTCGCCGTCGTTTCTGTCCGGCTTCTTGAACTCCACTATCGACACGTGCTCGTACGGGTCGCCTGTCTTGAAGGCCAAGATGTCCGGTCGTCTTAAGCTGCTGCTCGGAGCAGCGGTGTTCGCTGAGAGCGAAACGTCCGAACTAACGAACTCGTAGAAAGCCAAGGCGTCATCGACGAGCCAAAGATTGTGGTCATTGTAGTCGACCTCCCCATTGGTCTTCCTGAGCGGAAAGACGATTCTGTGTACATGCTTTTCTAGAGTACCTGCCTGTCGCGATATCAGCCGATGAAGAAGCTTCAACACGGCGCGACGCTTCACAACGTAGCGCACGAGGTCGTCTTGGCCAGCAAGGTTTGTCTCGGAGACGACGCGATAGAGCTGCTCGGCAACCTCGTCAACATTGGTCTCATTCTCGTTCAGCTGTTCTTCAATAGCTGACTGCTGCTGTCGAATCTCCAACTCCCAGTCTTGTTTTAGACGATAGAGGGCCTCGTCCATGAGTCGGGGGTTGTCGCTCCACTTGATGTGAGCGAGCTCTTCTCGCTTTTTGCCTAGGAGGCGAGCGTACTCGGGCTGCTCGGTTCGGATGTGGCGTTCGATCTTCTCAAGGTTTGCCTCTCGCTCGGCCTGCAGGGTTTCCTTGAGCTGATCGTTGACAATTTCTCCAATTCTCTCGCGAAGCGTCTTCAAGTCCAAGAGACCGATAGCTTCTATGAGCTGCTCCCCGTCCGGGAGAACGAACCTCGTTCGCGTAGCGTCAGCACCAGAATCTAAGGCTGTGCCGCCAACGAACACATGGTGCACCAAGGGTTCGCCTTGTTCACCATGAATTGGATTCGCCCCGAGATCAGACACATCGGCGAGTGGAAACGATGATACAACACGGTCGTTCGCCAAGAGGTGTCCGAGGTGCTTCTTCCCCGACGTGTGCCGCTCTTGGACGTGACGAATTACCAACTTATGCTCACCAACAGCGAAGTGATTCGGCTCGCTGATAGCGAGTTGCTTCGTTAGCTCATTGACAACCACCTTGGAATCGCCGTCTGCACCATGCTCAATGACGGTCACCTGTGGGCAATTCCCAACCGCAAAATAGTTGAAGCAGTGTTCGAACACTCGCTCAGCAATGACGTCTAGCCCCTTTCGGAGCGGCTCTCTATAGCGCTCTTTTGCCCCCAGCAGGCAGATTCGAGTCTCAATCGCTTGCTCGGATTCCAACTCTTCGTCCGAGAAATCCGATATCCCAGCTTCTGTAGGAGAAAAGATGAAGGATCTGCGTCGAAGCTGATGTTCGTCGTTTAGGAACCGGCTCTCGATTTCGGCCTTCTCAAAGACTACCAACCAAGTCAGTCGACCGATCCCCTTTCCGCCGCGTTCAATCTTCGCGCTACTGTCCGCAGTCTCGAATGATTCCATGTTGGGATCCGTAAAGCCGACCCCGTTGTCGACAACAGTGAAGCCCTCGATCGGTTCGATGAGTGGCCTTCCGGCCGTGCCCGGCACTTGGTGCTGCAGGACTCGGTGCACATGGATCTCGATTTCGCCCGAGGCGGCTGCATTCTCAAGGCCGAAGCGATCCTCAATCGAGTGCATGCCGTTGACGACCGCCTCAAAGACCGGCAGAAACGCGTTGTGGGCGGCAACCTTGGTGTTCCGAAGGCGGCCTCGAAGGTCCATCCGCATCCCACGTGTAGGAACGGGCAGTGGAATTGGCTCGTCGTTCATCGTCACTGACGATTCTAGCGGCAAACAGAACTCTGTTACCGATGAGCTGTCGCTGACGCCGTGCGGCCACCAATGCGACAGGAGTTTGGTGCGAGCATCAGACGAGAGCATGCCAGTCAGTGGGGGCAGTCGGGCTGGCTTCCTTCCTCGGTAAGTCTCGCGCGAACGTTGTTGGCCGTCTGGACCGCTAGATCGGGCGGCCAGGGAGATGCAGCCAAGATGCGGTTTCCCGACAGTGCCAAGTACGCACACCGTCGGTACACGTGGCGGGAGCGGGGCGCCTGCGACAGTTTGACGCGCGAGGATGTATTTGCGAAGGGCGTTTCGGGGCTTGCTGGGTGAAGAGTTCGGTGAAACACTGAGTCCCCGTCGGTGTTGACTGGGCCACGATACGCTTGGTCGCCATTGTCACCGTGCGGCCCGGGCTCTTATCGACCTGCCTCACGTGCAGCAGCCCAATCTGCTGAATCCCCACCGGATCCCCCCGCATCTGCTCGATCGATGTGCCCGGCCACGAACGCGCGCCGACTTGCACCGCGCATCGTGCGACAGCGACACTGCCAACGTGCAGCAGAACACGTTCACCTTGATCTAGGAATCGGTTCACAGCTGCATTGGCCCGGCGGTCTGCCCAAGAGGCGCCCTTCAGCCCGTGGTAGACTTGTTCTGTTTGCTGCTGGCGGCCACAGGCGCCCACGCCCTGTTCCGCCCATCAGTCCTTGCGGCTCATACCGCACTTTTCGCGCGAGGCGCAGCAGCAGCAGCGGGCCTTTCAGCGCGTCGCGGTCCATCGTGAAGCGCAGTTGCCAGCCGTAGTCCGATCTCGACTGCTCCGAGGGCATTGCCCATTACACCGGGTTCTTGGGCCAGTAGGGACTCGGACTCCAAGCGGACAATTCGGCGTCCATCTCTCAGTGCTTGCAGTCCTCGCGGTTGGGCAAGGCATGCGTTATCGAGACCCGCAATGTGCGGCACAGCTCTGCAAACGTTCGTGTGTGGACGGTTGCGCTTTGTGAAGGGCAATGGCCAAGGCCCGCCTGCCTGCGGGCGTCCCAGCCCCAAGGTTCAGCACCCCCGAAAATCGGGCTTGCGCCGTTCCAGAAAGGCCCGCGTCCCCTCTTGGACGTCCTCTGTCGAGCAGCTGAGCGCGTACTGTGCAACCTCCCAGTCGAGCGCCTCTCCGAGCGGCATCTCTAAGCCGCGATCCACAGCCTGAAGGATCAGCTCGACTGCCACGGGGCCGTTGCGGAGGATCCGCAGTGCCAAGCGCTTGGCCTCGGAAAGGAGCTCGCCCTGCTCGACCACCGCGTTGACCAGGCCAATCTCAAGCGCCCTCTGTGCCGTGATCGGATCGCCCGTCAGCAGCAGTTCCAGAGCACGGCCCTTGCCGACGATCCGCGGCAGCCGCTGCGTGCCACCGAACCCGGGCACGATACCCAGCTTGACCTCTGGCTGCCCGAGCAGGGCAGAGCTGGCTGCGAGCCGCAGGTGGCAGACCATCGCCAGTTCCAGCCCGCCGCCCAGCGCGTATCCGTTTATGGCCGCGATCACCGGCTTGGGGAAGGACTCGACAATGCGCAGCATCGTCTGGCCGCGCTTGCCCCAGTCGCGTCCCTCAAGTGCGCTGAGGCCATCGATTTCCCCGATGTCGGCCCCGGCGACAAAGCTCCGGTCGCCCGCCCCGGTGACGATCACGGCACCGATGCCCTCGTCCCCGGCCGCGTCCCGAAAGAAACGGGCCAAGCCGTCCACGGTTTGGCCGTTGAGCGCGTTCAGCTTTTCGGGGCGGTTGACCGTCAGAGTGGCGATCCGCTCCTCAAGTCCGATGCGCAGACTGCGTTGCGAATCCATGTGCTTCTCTCTGGGCGAGGAGCGTGGCACGCAGGCCCGCCAACGGCAGCGAGGCCGCGGGACTTAGAATGTTGCGACGGGGTCGTCGAGCGGCAGGGCCGGGATGAACCGAACCCTTGGCTCCTCACCAACTTCGACTGCCAGCAGGGGCTGCCGCGGATCCGATGTCAGCAGGAACGCATTGCCCCCGAGCAGCGGTGTCAGGCCGGTCGGCGAGCATGCGCAGTCGGCAAAGCTCACGGCTCCGCCGTAGAGCGGAATCGACATCACGCCACCCGGTACAGCTACGACGGCGTAGCTGCCGTCGCCCGTGGCGCCTGCAAGGTATGGCCGGTTCAACCCGTCATTCTCCGTAGCGACCGTGATGGCATGCCAAGACATGCCGTAGCTGCGCAAGAAGATCACCTCGTTCGCCTCGCCATCAGCAATGATCGCGTCTTCCTCACCGCGGAGGAATGTGAGCCCGCTCGCTTCTTGGACGCTGCCCACTCGCTGCGCCCGGGCCCTCCGCGGCAGCATGTACAGCGAACCGCCGCCGCCGCCGGAAGTGGCAACCAGCACGGAGCCCGAATCGCTCAGGGCAAGACCGGAGATGGAGCCCAGCCCGTCAAGGCCGTCGATCTCCGAGCCTACGGTGGGCGAGCTGCCGAGGCCGTCGACAAACTGCAGGAGCCCGCGGTCCTTGGCGTAGAAGGCGGCGACGAGTCCCGAAGGACCGAACAGAACGCCCTCGGCCCCATCCATCACGCCCTCCAGTTCCGTCGCCGAAGGCGGCTCCACCGTCAGGTCCACCAGCAACGTGCGGCCGTCGCCGTCCTGTACGATCGCGAACCTCTGATTGGTCGACACTGACGCCCGTGACACAGGGGACTGCAGGCCAATTGCATCGCTGAGACTGGATGAACCAAGCAGCCCGTTGATGCGGTGGAGCTCTCCCGAATCACCGTCAAAGACGTATCCGAGGACGGGAGCGTCCAAGGCCAGATTGCTGGCGAAAGAGGTCGGCGCGAGAGCGACAAGGGCACCCAACAGCAGGGAACCGGAGCGGAGAATCATGACGTGAGTATCCTTACGTACTAGGGCGAACTGCTGTTGTCGAGGTTACCACGCAGTGCCAGCGGCCCCTTGGGCTCGCTGCTGAGAGCGCTGGGAGCCGACGGGCCGGCGGTACGATCGGACAGCTGACATGAACGCAAGGGCCCGCGTCTGCGCCGTCAGCTACGCGAACTCCACGCCGCTGATTTGGGGATTGCTCAATGGCCCGCAGCGGGGCATGTTCGATCTGGAGTTGGCCCTGCCATCGGCCTGTGCGGATCGGCTGCGGGCGGGGGCGGCAGACATTGGCCTTGTGCCGCTCGTCGAGTTGGCTCGGGAGCCGGGACTGAAAGTCGTGCCTAGGATCTGCGTCGGCTGCAAGGGCCGCGTCCGCAGCATCTTGCTGGTCAGCAAGAAGCCCTTCGCCGATGTGGAATCCATCGCGGGCGACACGGGATCGCGCACTTCGGTGGTGCTGGCCCAGGTGCTTGCGGCTCACCTGCACGGCACGCGGCCGCACGTGCTTCCCCATCCTCCGGACATCGACGAGATGCTGGCGCTGGCCGACGCGGCGCTGGTGATCGGGGACGCGGCGCTCCAGATCGATCCCTCGATGGACAGCTGGCGCGGAATCCCCATCCACGTCTACGACATGGGACTGGCCTGGCAGGAGATGACCGGCCTTCCGATGGTCTTCGCCGTGTGGGCCGCTGGGCCGCTACCGCCCGGACTGCGCGGCCAAGACGTTGTGCTGGCCCTCCAAGGCTCGGCCGCGTTCGGGCTGCGGCACATCGAGGACGTGGTGGCGCACGAGAGTTCGCGGCAGGGGCTGGCGCGGGCAATGGTCCGCGAGTATCTGACCCGCAATGTCCGCTTCGGGCTGCGCAATGCCGAGCGCGAAGGGATGCTACTGTACCTGAAGCTGGCAGCCGACTTAGGTCTCACGGACGAGCCTGGCGAATTGCGATACCTTCCGCAGGCGCAGGCCACCATCGGAGGAACGACATGATGACGAACCGGCAGGCGCGCGACTGGTTCGAAAGCGACGACTTGATCGGGCTGGGCATGGAGGCCGACGCCCTTCGGGAACGGCTGCACCCCGACGGCATTGCCAGCTACATCATCGACCGCAACATTAACCACACCAACGAGTGCACGGAGTATTGCAGCTTCTGCGCCTTCTATCGCCCAATGGGGCACAGCGAGGGCTACGTGCTGCCGTTCGAGACGATCGCCCAGAAGATACAAGAGACGGTGGACGTGGGCGGCACGGGCGTCCTCATGCAAGGCGGAGTGAATCCGAATCTCGACATCGCGTACTTCGAAGACCTCTTCAGCCGGCTGAAGCAGCGCTTCCCCGATGTCCAGCTGCACTGCCTCTCAGCCCCCGAGATCTTGACCATCGCGGAGGTCAGCGACCTGAGCCTCCGGGACACGCTCACGCGCCTGCGAGATTCCGGCATGGACTCGATGCCCGGGGCGGGCGCGGAGATCCTTGACAATGATGTCCGCAGGCGCATCGCGCGCCTGAAGTGCACAGCCGAGGAGTGGGTCGAAGTGCACCGGACTGCGCACTCGATCGGAATGCGCACAACATCGACCATGATGTTCGGATGCGGAGAGTCCGTCGAGCACCGGATCGCGCATCTGGAGACGCTGCGGCGGTTGCAGGACGAGACCGGCGGATTCACCGCCTTCATCCCGTGGCCGTTCCAGCCGGAGAACACCGCGCTGGGCCGGAAGGTGCGCGAGGAGGCCACCGCATGCGACTTTCTGCGCACGTTGGCGATCTCCCGCCTCTACCTGCATAACATCCTGAACGTGCAGACCTCATGGGTGACCCAAGGGCTCAAGGTTTGCCAGCTTGGGCTGCGGTTTGGGGGCAATGACGTCGGCAGCGTGATGCTGGAGGAGAACGTCGTGCGGCAAGCCGGCGCCAGCCACACCGCCACGGAAGAGGACTTGCGGCGGATGATCCGCGAAGCGGGGTTCATCCCCAAGCAGCGAGACACGCTCTACCGCACGTACTACCTCAACTGAGGGGCTCTCGCCCTAGTGGGCTCAGGCGTGCGATCCGCCCACCCCTGCTCGTGCAGAACTGCCGCCCCGGCACGATGCCTCAGCGAGCGCGCTTGGCACTGAACCTGACCTCAGAATCGTCGTCCAAGTTCAGGCGTGTGCCCTGAAACGAGTTCCTGCCCGCCTTGGCGGTCCATTCGTACTCTGTCCCGCCCTCAACGGTAGAGAACTCGAGCTCATCGCCGATTATCAGGCCGTACTCGACGTCGATCGATTCCCCGCTTGGCAGCGTCACGGTGCCGGAAACGTCACCCTGGTCTTCATCAAAGGCGATACGGTATACGCTCGAGCCGACCTTGACATCCCAAGTCCCGACTATCGGGCTCTTCTTCTGCTTCTGGGCGGCGGCGACGCTCGCAACCAGCGCCAGCACGATAAGAAGGCGGGCCAACGGTCTCAATGCGGTCATGAATCCCCCTCTGCTTCTGGCCTCATGATAAAGGTTGGAGGCCGGGGCCAAGCGGCTGCGGGTCCCGATTGCGTCCCCAGCATCCTTCAGTGTGGACCGGGGGCCGCGGCGACCTGACTGAACCCCCGACCCGACCCCGAAAGAATGGTCACCATCAACCCAATACCACGCGCCCTCGTCCCGGCAGACTCCGCGGCGGCCCAACGGCTCTGCAGCCCGAACTACGACGAGTTCCAGAATGATCGCGAGATCACGGAGCTCCTCGAGCGCCAGCCCGACAGCGTGCTGAGCATCACAATGCCCCACGCTTGGCCGGATGCCGAAGGCAAGATGCTCCCCGAAGGCAGCGCCGAAGCCCTCAGGGTGGCCGCCGAGCGAATGTCTGCCCTTCAGACCGGGACTCTCACGCGGGAGGTCAACGAGGCCGTCTTCCTCTACGAGATTACCGATCCCCGGCGACCGGGGACCCGGCAGATCGGCCTCGGCGGAATGGTGTCCGCAAGCGACATCCAGACCGACCGCAACCCTCGGGGCACGATCGTGCGCAACGAAGGGGTGCGGCCGCCCAAGGCTAGGGGCCGGGCGGACCTCATTGAAGCCACGAGAGCCATCATCGGCGTCGTCAACAACGCTGTCGAAGATCGAGAGGACCAATTCGTGACGGCCCTTGAAGCCGAAGCGGGCCGGTGCGCCCCAGACTACGGCGCGCGCGCCGCGGACGGCTGCACCCACAGTGTCTGGCTGGTGACGGAGCCCGCTGCGAGGGATGGCCTCATCGCCGCTGCGGCCGCCGAGCCGTTCGCCTATGTCGCCGACGGCAACCACCGAAGCGCAGCGGCCTCGATGCTGGGCTTGGAGGGCTTCCTCGCCGTGGCATTTCCCGCAAGCCGCATGGGGCTCGCCCCGTACAACCGTCTTGTGAGTGCGGGCGGCAGGCCCGTTTCGCAGTGGAGAGAAGACCTGTCGGAGTACTTCACCGTGCGAGATGCCCCGGGCAGCGGCGATTTCCAGCCAACCGCCACGCACTCGGTGGGGCTGTATGCGGACGGAACCTGGCTGGCATTGACACCGAGATCCGGCACGTTCGAAGAGGGCAACGCAGCGCAGTCAATCGACGCAGCGATCGTCCAGCGCCTAGTGTTCGAGCGGCTGTGCGGGATTCCTGATCCAAGCGATGAACGACTGACCTTCGTGGGCGGCGACCGCGACGCTTCTTACCTCAGGGGCCGGGTGGACTCGGGAGAATACGCCTTTGCAGTGACTGTGCCGCCGGTCACCATGAGCCAGTTCATCGAGGTCTGCCGTCAGAGGCGAATGATGCCGCCGAAGTCGACGTGGTTCTCGCCAAAGATCCGCAGCGGCATGGTCATGGCCCTGCTCGACTGAACGGTCCAACGGTGTTCGTGAGGGCCGCCTGAGGTCGTCCGAGAACACTCCGTGTAGGCGAGGGTCAGTAGATGACTGCGCCCTCGCCGACGCATACGTTTGCGGTCTTGGACGTGCATTCGTAGCTGCCGGCGGGATAGATGTCCCTAATCCTGTCAATGCGCTCTTGCCCTATGTAGTCGTGGATGCACAGCACAACATCTTTGGTCTTCCCTCGGTCTACAAAGGTCGGCTCCCACTTCTGCGGGACCCTGGCGCGCCACGTCCACTTGCCGACGGGGGCACCGTCCGTTTGCTCCCACCTGTCGTGCCCGTCAGCCCCTTGGCTGTCTCCCTCCTTGGGAGCCTTGCCGATTATCGTCTGGGAACTCCAGATGCAGCCATGCCAGGACGCCCCAAACTCTGCCGCTTCGCGGCGCAGGATCGATGCTGAGAGATACGACCAAGGACTTCCATCGCCGTCTACTGCCCGCATGAGCGGGATGGCCCGGGGCGGCCGGGGAATGCTGACAACCGTGCCCTCGACCCTTCGACAGTCCCGCGGGTGCACCTTTGGCGCAGTATCAGGCACAGCCCAGATGGCGCCGTTCCCGTCCCCTTGTTGATAGAGACGGTATGCATGCAGGGCGAACCCCGGCTTCAGCCACAGCGTGTCGAAGACATCCAACAGTGCGCTGGCGTCATAGGTGCTGACGAACCATTCGCCCCGTGCCCACGCGACAGCCCGCTCCTCGTCTGGAACGCGTGCGGCCTCGCAGGCAAGCTCGCGAAGTCGATTGACGCGAGCGATGGAGAACGATACGGACTTCATTTGACTGCGGGTCTCTAACTCTAGGCGACGCGGCGATCCGAGCTGGGGCTTGGACGGCGCAGAGTGCAGGACGGCAACGATCTCCGGTGGACTCGCTGCGGCTCCGCTTCCGCCAGAAGCGGTCCTCCGCATGCATGGGCCCGTTGGCCTCCGACAGTCCATCGGAGCGGAGACTGCCTGCGGACTCGTCGTGCAGCGCCCGTTCCCAGATCCATGGACTGTGCGCTAATCGTGCGCCAACCATAGGCGCAGCGCCGAGAGTGCCGTTCCAGATCGTGACACGCCAAGCCGGCCAACACGGATTGCCTGACAATCATGTGCGGGTGGTGATCTGAACCACCAAGGAATGGGGCTGCGACAAACGTGGATGACGCCGCTGCGGCATTGGCGGCCGCTGTAGGTTCACAGCCTTGGGCTGCGCCACTGGTGCTGGTGGGCGGAATTCTCTGTGCTTTTGCTCTGCCCAAAGCCTTGGCGCCGACCGTCCTCGGATACAATCCCTGATCATGACGCGCCCTCGCGACGGCTGCTGCAAGGTCTTGGCATTCGCCGCGGCACTTGGATCGCTAGCGTGCGCGCCGGACCCGCACGCAGATCGCGCAACCGGGAGGGCCATCGCCAACCTCGACGTCTACCCGGGCTTGGAGGCCACCCTATTCGCCTCGGAGCCAGAACTGACCAACCCAACGAACATCGACGTGGACCACCGAGGGAGAGTCTGGGTCTGCGACGTTGTGAACTACCGCGAACACGGGCGGAACGACAGGCGACCTGAGGGTGACCGCATCCTCATCTTGGAGGACACCGATGGCGACGGGCAGGCGGACAGCACGAAGGTCTACTACCAAGGCCGGGACGTCGACGCCGCCCTAGGCTTGGCCGTGCTGGGCAACAAGGTGATCGTCACTGCGGCGCCGAACGTCCTCGTGTTCACCGATGAGGACGGGGACGACCTACCCGATAGCAAGGAACACCTGTTCACGCGATCCGGGGCACACCAGAACGACCACTCCACGCACTCACTCTCGTTCGGGCCCGACGGCCGCTTCTACTGGAACATGGGCAACGCCGGCAGGCACATCCACGACAAGAGCGGAGATCTGGTGACCGACAAGGCCGGGAACCCCGTGCTGGATCGCAACTACGAGCGAGGCCTTCGCGACAACACGAGCGGCAACCGGCCCGAATTCGCGCGCGAATTGGTCGGAAGGTCAAGCCCCTATCAGGGCGGCATGGTCTTCCGGTCGGAGCTGGACGGGAGCGGGATGGAAGTGCTGGGCCACAACTTCCGAAACAACTACGAGGTTGCCGTGGACTCGCTGGGCGGGCTCTGGCAGTCGGACAACGACAACGACGGCAGCTACGCGTGCAGGCTCAACTACATTCTCGAGTACGGAAATTACGGCTATCGAGACGAACTCACCGGAGCCGGCAATGAAGCCCGTCGCACGGGCCGGAGCGAGGTCGTTCCGGAGCGGCACTGGCACCAGAACGATCCCGGGGTCGTGCCCAATCTGCTGGTCACCGGCGCCGGCTCACCCACTGGCGTGACCGTGTACGAGGGAAGCCTGCTCCCGACAGAATTCCATGACCAAGTGCTTGCGACCGACGCCGGGCCGGGTGTCTTGCGCGGCATCCTGACCCAGAAGAAGGGAGCAGGCTACGAAGCCCGGGCAGTGGACATGCTGAAGGGCGAGCGGGACAAATGGGTGCGGCCCGTCGACGTCGCGGTGGCTTCGGACGGGTCGCTGTTTGTGAGCGACTGGTACGACCCGGTGATCGGGTGGAACCGGCAGCAGGACTCGACGCGGGGACGGATCTTCCGAATCGCGCCTCCGTCGCACCCATACATCCCGCGCCGGCACGAGTTCGACACCGTCAACGGCGCAATCGAGGCCCTGCAGAGCCCCAATGGATCCGTGCGCTACCTCGCATGGCACGCATTGGAGGGACGCGAAGACGCCGAGCGGGCGCTCGCAGCGCTGTTTCGCGAGGGGAAGCAGGTCCGTCATCGGGCCCGGGCGCTGTGGCTGCTGGCCCGCATTGCAGGCAAGGGGCGCTCATATTGCGAGGAGGCCCTGTCGGATCGGGACGAAGACATGCGAGTCGTGGCCATCCGCGCAGCCCGGCAGCTCTTTGGCGGCGACCTTGCGATCTTGGAGCGGGCCGCTACGGACTCTGCGGCCCACGTCCGGCGCGAATGCGCGATCGCGCTGCGTGGCGACACCTCCCCGAGGGCCTCCGAGATCTGGGCGCAACTGGCCGGGCAGCACTCGGCCGGGGACCGCTGGTACGTCGAGTCCTTGGGCATCGGGGCTGACGGCGCTTGGGACGCAAGGCTTCACGCATGGCTCGCCTTGATCGGCGGCCGCTGGGACACTCCAGCCGGCCGGGAGATCCTGTGGCGCTCGCGCGGCTCGCTGACGCCCAAGTACTTGGCCGACATTCTCGCCACCCCGGCCATCGATGAGGGGAAAGCCCTTCAGTACTTGCGCGCTTTCGACTTCCAGGCTGACGGCAGCGAGAAGGCGCGCAGCCTGCGTCGCTTGGCGCTCGGAGTGTCAGGCGACGGATCGCCGGTACCGTTCGTCGTCGCGTCGGAGGCCCTGCTGAGGCTGCCCACATTCGACCTTGACGCACGTCAGGATGTCCGGGCGTCCCTTGACGCCCTGCTGCGGAGAGGGATTGGGACTGAACAGTTCGCCAGGCTGGTGCAGCGCTACGGCCTGCGGGAGCACTACGCCTCGTTGGTGGAGGTTGCCGCAACCAATCAAGACAATCCGGTCGGGATTGCATCGGCACGAATGCTGTTGGAGGAGGGAGAGGCTAGCGCCATCCTGGAGTTCGTGCGCGAGAGGCCGGCACTGGCGGCTGCCGCCGTCGGTGCGGTAGGAAACACCCGCTCCGAAGCGGCGGTGCCGCTGTTGGAGACTGTGCTGCTTGACGAGGGGCTACCGGATGCGGCAAGGGACCGCGCAGTGCGGTCGCTTGCCGGGTTCGGCCAAGGTGTGCAGGCCTTGGTGGATCTGGCCCGCGATGGCGGGTTCCCGAGCGAGCTGGCCGAAGTCGCCGGTGCTGCGGTGGCCAGATCCATGCACGTGCGGCTTCGCGAACAGGCGGCGGGCCTGTTCCCGGTTCCACCCCTGAAGGATCGCGAGGCCCTCCCGCAGATGACGGAACTGCTGGTGTTCGTGGGAAACCCAGACAATGGGGCCGCTGTCTTTGATCGCGCGACCTGCAGCGATTGCCACGTGATCAACGGTGTCGGCACGAACTTCGGGCCGGACCTCTCTCAGATTGGGGAGAAACTCTCAAAGGCGGGACTGTACGAATCAATCTTGGATCCTACGGCCAGCGTCTCGCCGACGTATGACCTGGTCCACCTGACCCTGTCTGGCTCCGAGGAAGCCTCCGGATTCGTGATCAGCGAGACGGAGGAGTCCCTCACACTGCGCATGGAAGGCGGCATCGTCTCGGAGTACCCGAAGGGACGGGTCTTCGAGCGCAGGAAGTCCGCAGTTTCGGCCATGCCTGACGACCTGCAGGAGCAGATGGACGCCGATGAGCTCGTGGACCTCGTGGAATACCTGAGCCGCCTTCGGTAGGGCCTCACTGGCCGATCAATCGACCAAGCCCAACAGCCGGCTGCTGGCGGGCTGCTCCACCTGACCTCGGGCTGGCTGCCTGATGGTGGCGCCAGTTGCGCCTCCTTGGGCACCGCAGCGGCCGACCGTTGAAGCCATCCCGATCCCCTAGGAACGCCCAATTCCCCGACGCCGGTCGTTCCACCCTGCCCTTCATGGGCGACTTATGGGCACGAAGAATCTCGCACGGTTGCAAACTCGCGGATCTTGCGTCCGACGACGCTCAGGGCTGCGGCTGCCGCCAGCTTGTGGTCCTTGCGCCACGGCGGTCCGGCTTCCCGCCCGAATCGGGCGATGAGCGCGTTGACCGCAGAGACATCCATGCCCAAGGATTCAGCCGCCAACACGGGGAGGTCGGCCCGGCGAGGAAACCTCCGCACATCCAAGCCCAGGTCGGCCGCAGCCTTGGCCAAGGATTCGCGATACAGCATGCCGTCCGCGGCGAAGGTCAAGGGACGGGACTTCAGGATCTCCTCGAGCGATTCGGGCAGGCTGTCATGCGGACTCGCGGCCAAGATGAGCACGCTCACGGGATAGCTCGCACACAGCGTCGAGAGCGCCTCAGCAGCATGTCTCGCCACAGACCGCTTCACCAGGCTCACGAGTTCGCTCGCAGCTCGGATGCCCAGTTTGAGGGCCTCGTGATGGTAGGGGGCAATCGGGAGGCACTCGTCGATCAGCCCGACACGCCGACGATCAACGAAGACAGGGGTAATGCCGTCCATGCCGACGATTACGAACTCGGCCCGTGCGTAGTGTACGGCGGCGCCGACCACGGCATCGGAGACCCTCATTGAGGCCGATTATTTCGCGGACAAGTGGAGTGTACGCCCACACTCAGACCTTTCCGGGCAAAGTCCCTTCGCCGCTGTTCTGCCCGACGGGCGCGGACCACGGCCATCATGAGCGACAGGGCATCGGCCACTGGCCCAATCGCGATGGTCCATACCGCGCCGCGCTCGACCCGGTCGCGGCTGCCGTGTCCATGCTGTGCTTCGGGAGCCCATGCGGCACTTCAACACCGAAGGCCCGGTCGGTTCCGCTGACCACTATTGCATCCCCGTAACCGACGGGCCTGTGGGAGGCGATGGACGGTCAGGTGGGTCGCATTGGGGAGCCGACGCGGATCATGATTCCAGATGAGCGGCTGCCCAAGATCGCAAGGCGGTGCATTGGAAGCGAGGTACTCGCCACTTTGGTGCGAACTCGCTGGTCCTTGGCGTTCGCAAGAATCCGCCGTGGCCCGGGCCGGAGTCGACTCACACCCGGCAGTCCTGCGGCGAATCCGTAGATTCGCCACCGTGCCAACCACAACGGCATTGAGGTACAATCCGCTAGGTCGGAGTCCCATTAGGTCAGCGGGGTCCGGCTCAGTCTCACAGACGAGGTGTCCCATAAGACCACCTCATGTGTGTGACATGCGTGATAGGAGCGTTGACGAGGTGCGGGCTGTGCGAGCCGAGTGGATTCAACGGCTGGACGTCTGCATCGATGACGTCGAACAATTGGGATGTACTGGTCGCAACAGACAGCATGTGCATCACACCCTCAGCCGAAGGACCGTTTGGATCGACGGTGAACGCTGCTGGCAGGATCAGTCTCTGCGAGTGGAACACTGCTTTGGCACAAACAACTACGTCCGGAAGGTCGGCCTCGCCTTTAGCCAGGATGCTCAAGCGAAGTCCTTGGATCGGCCGGCTTACGACAATATCCTCCGGTTTGCCGAACTTCAAGTTAGAACTGGGCATTTGAGCAGGACCTTGCCGTCACCAGTCGATCGGGATGCCCTTCGAGATCGGCAGAGCCTCGATCGGAAGACATGTGAACACCTGTGGGGCCCCTATCTGCTGGGATTTGGAAGGATGTGGATGTGAATGCGGTCAATGGGAGTTGTGCGAGGCGGTGACGCAGGATCCTGAGAGGCTTGGTGGGGAGTGGGCGTTCGCGTCCATTGAGGGTATCTGCGACTGTGCTGACCCGGAGAACACAAGGTGGCGCAGCAGCGGACCGGTTCTTGGTGTGGATTGCCGGAGTGAAGCTGTGGATGGTCGAAGCGGCGTCGGATGCGATGGCCAGGATGCACCACACATCGGAGGCGTGACTGGTGGCGGGGAGTGACCGCTTCGGTCGCTTGGTAGACCTCCTCAGGGAGCTCTTCCAACTCGACAAGCCGGACTTGGACTTCGGCTTCTACCGGATCATGCACGCCAAGGAAGGTGAAGTGACACGCTTCCTAGAACGGGATCTCCTTCCGCAAGTGAAGCAAGCGTTTGAGCAGTACCAGTCGGTGGATCGCAAATCTATCGAGAAGAAGCTGGCCGCATTAGAAGCAAAGGTTCGCGATCTCGGAGTCGATCCGGACACGGTCCCAAAGGTCATCGATCTTCGCAAGGCACTCGAAACAGGTACTGACATCGACGCTCTCGAAGCAGATGTCTACGACCACCTCTACCGCTTCTTCCGACGCTACTACAGCGAAGGCGACTTCACCAGCCAGCGGACATACAAGGACGGCACATATGCCATTCCCTACGCAGGTGAAGAGGTGAAGCTCTACTGGGCGAACGCCGATCAGTACTACATCAAGACGATGGAGTACCTAAAGGACTACTCGTTCCGGCTCCGCCCGGAGGACGAGGCCGATCCCATGAGGGTGCACTTCTGCTTGGCGGATGCTACCGAGGGCGAGCACGGCAACATCAAGGCGGAGCACGGAAAGGCTCGGCACTTCGTTCTGGCTGCCGAAGACTTCATTGGGGAGGAGGGACCGGACGGTGTTCCCGAATTGGCGATCTGGTTCGAGTACCGGGCAGTGACCTTGGCAGACTGGTCTACGGACAGAAGGGAGGGAAGGAGCAGGCCGCCGAAGCAGAAGGACCTGAACGAAGCGGCGGAAACGCGCTTGCTCTCCCTAGAGGATCGCAAGTTAGTCCGCTGGATGAAGGAGCTGTCGAAGGTACAGGTGAGATCGGACGGCACCAAGACCGATTACTCGCGCCTTCGCGCCCATCTGAACCGTTACACGGCTAGGAACACCTGCGACTACTTCATCCACAAGGACCTTAACAGGTTCCTGCGGCGTGAACTTGACTTCTATATCAAGAACAATGTCATGCACCTCGACGACATTGAGCACGAGAATGCGTCCCGTGTTGAGGAATGGCTGTCAAAGATCAAGGTGATCCGGGGCATCGCCCACAAGATCATTGACTTCTTGGCCCAGCTCGAGGGCTTCCAGAAGAAGCTGTGGCTGAAGCGAAAGTTCGTGGTGGCGACATCCTACTGCTTGACGATGCGGTGCATTCCCGAAGAGTTCCACGCCGAGATCGCCGCGAACCGTGCCCAGCATGACGAGTGGGTGGAGTTACACGGAATAGACAACTTCGCTGATGATCTGGTCCAGCCAAGGTACAGTGATCCGCTGACAGTCGAATTCCTGAGGGGGCATCCCACGTTGATGGTGGACACGAGGCACTTTGGCAAGGGATTTACGGAGAAGCTGCTCGAAGCGTTGGGGGAGATCGACGAGTTGACCGACGGCGTACTCTTCCACAGCGAGAACTCTCAGGCGCTGAGGTTGATGGAGAGGCGGTACCGGGGCCAAGTAGACTGTGTATATGTCGATCCTCCATACAATACCGACGCATCTGAAATCCTCTACAAGAACGGATATCGGCACTCGTCATGGCTGTCGTTGATGGCCGAACGCATCGCCCTCGGTGGCCGATGCCTTGCGGCGACAGGAACCCAGATCACTGCTATTGACGATACGGAAGCTACCTATCTTAGGGGCACATTGCCTAACATCCTCCCGAGCCGTGACCACACGGTAGTGGTGGTTAACCACCATCCCGCTGGGGCAGGTCTGGAGGGAACAAATATCTCTGCGACGCACGAATATGCTGTTTTCTCGACGCCCGCGGGGGAGAAAGTACTTCACGGCACACCAAAGAATAAAGATGAAATCAAGCCGATCGGTTTCATGCGAACCGGAACTGCGGTCAGCAACTTGCGCGTCGGTCGCCCAAATAGTTTCTACGCCGTCTTGGTGGACACAGCATCTAAGACTGTTGTAGGAGCAGAGGAACCACCAGTAGGGTCCGATTATCCAACAGAAAGAACTCCGAAAGGACTGAAGAGAATTTATCCGCTCGGAAAAGATGGAACGGAGCGCGTGTGGCGACGGTCTTTTCAGTCTTGTGTGAAGACCATTGCAGAGGGGAACTTAATCTACAAGGGCGGTAAGTCTCTGATTCTCAGTAGTCCTCCCAAGAGTCTCTTTAAGCCGATTCTAAGTAACTGGTATGACAAGAAGTACAATGCCGGAGTCAGGGGTACCAACCTCTTGAAAGATGTGCTCGGAGCCAACCGGTTCAGCTACCCCAAGTCAGTCCATACGGTAGAAGACTGCGTGGCGTCTGTCACGCGCACACTCAACGAACCGCTTGTCCTCGACTACTTCGCGGGCTCAGGTACTACTGCTCACGCTGCCATCAATCTTTGGCGAAAGTCTGAGGGGGGGGGGGGGGGGGTTTTTGGTGGGGGGGGGGGGGGGGGAGTTTTTGGGGGGGGGGGGGGGCCGGGGGGTTTTGAGGGGGCGGGGGGGGCCGCGAGGGAAAAACGGCG
>JAPPMC010000300.1:0-5853 GCA_028819235.1 Bryobacterales bacterium | reverse complement strand
CCCCCCCCCCCCCCCCCCCCCCCCCCCCCCCCCCCCCCCCCCCCCCGCGCCCCCGGGCCCCGGCCCCCCCCCCCCCCCCCCCCCCTTTCATCCTAGTTGAGATGGCTCACTACTTCAATACCGTCCTCCTCCCGCGGGTTAAGAAGGTCACCTACTCGCCAGCATGGAAAAACGGACGACCAGCCCGTCTCGCCACATGCGAGGAAGCCGACCGCAGTCCGCGAATCGTCAAGGTCGTCCGGCTCGAGTCCTACGAGGACACTCTGAACAACCTCGATGTCCGCCGCCCCGAGCCGTTGCAGCGCCTCCTTGACGGACCCAGTGCTCGGTGTCCGAGCGGCGCCCGCGAGGATTACGTCATCCGCTACATGCTGGACGTGGAAACGAGGCACAGCCCTTCGCTGCTGAACCTCGCCTCATTCCTCGATCCTTTCGCTTACCTCCTCAAGGTCAAGCGCCCCGGCTCCGACGAGAGCCTGGAAGTCGCGGTGGACCTGATCGAGACCTTCAACTGGCTGCTCGGGCTGCGCGTCGCCTCGGTGGTGGCAACAAGGTCGTTCTCGGCCACATTCTCCGCTTGCGGGAAACAACGACGGGTCGCAGCACTCTCCCCCACCGGAGCAGGCGAAGGACGCTGGTGGTTCCGGGCCGTCGAAGGCAAACTTCCCGACGACCGTCGTGCCCTGATCATATGGCGTAACCGTCCCGGCGGAGACGAACCCGACGGGATCGAGCGTGACAATGCAGTTCTGGATGCGTGGTTCAGGGAATCCCGCAACGCCAACCGGCATGGCGAGTTCGACTTGGTCTACGCGAACGGTGACCACAACCTGGAGAGCCTCAAGGAGCCAGATCAGAACTGGGCCGGTCAAGTGATAGAGGATCACTTCACGCGCCTCATGTTTGAAGGCGCCGAGGACGGTGATCGAGCGTGGTGATCTTCAACGACGACGAGATCGGTCGCCTGATCAAGATGCCCAAGATGGGGGCAGACGCCAATGCGAAGTGGCCTACGCTGCGATCGAAGCGCGGCCACGTCGAGGCACATGCGACATTCGGAGGCACCGATCAGAATGAGTTCAGAGTGGTACTGCGCAGGAGCACCTTCAACCCTCTCGCCTTCTCGGCCGTCCTGATGGTCCGCGTGCCAGACTCAACGCGCTGGTTCCGACTCCGGCGATACAACGGGAATAACCACGAGCACTTCAACTTGGTCGAAGGCAACCGGTTTCGCGCCTTCCACATCCACACGGCGACCGAGCGCTATCAACGCCGTGGTGGGCGCGAAGATGGCTATGCGGAGCCGACCGAGCGGTTTTCAAGCTACGACGAGGCGGTCCGATGTCTTGCAGAGGACGCCAAACTTGAGATGCGGCCCAGTTACGACCCGATCCAGCGTGGTGTGTCTTCCGGAGCCGAAGTATGACCCCCCCCGCTGTTGACCAGATCGTCTCTTCGTTTCGTGAGAGAGTGTGCCGACAGGTCGACCTTATTCCAGAGGGGGTAAACCGATATGTGGTCTCAAGCCCCTTCGTCCACGACGACGGGGACTGCCTAGAGATCGTCCTGATATGGGCCAACGACAAATGGGTGCTTGTGGACGAAGGATGTACCTTCATGCGCCTCACATACGACATAGATGAGGCTGCCCTCCACCAGGGAACGCGTCAGAAGGTCATAGCGAACGCCCTAGGGATGTTTGGCGTGGAGGATCGGGAGGGACAGCTTGTGCTGCCGGTACCGGAGGATCGCTTCGGCGACGCCCTGTACTCGTTCATTCAGGCGATCCTCAAGATCAGCGATGTGTCCTATCTTTCTCGGGAGCAGGTGCGGTCGACCTTTCTCCAGGACTTCCGCGCATTCCTCGCCGAGACGATCCCGGAGGACCAACTGACCTTCGATTGGCGGGACAAAGAGCACGATCCTAGGGGGATCTACCAAGCCGACTGTCGAATCGAGTTGTCGGAGCGTCCCCTCTTCGTCTTTGGACTCGCCAGCGACCTACGGACTCGCGACACAACGATTACTCTCCTCCAGTATGAGAAATGGGGTCTACCGTTCCGCTCAATGGTGGTCTTTGAGAACCAGCAGTCGATCGGGCGAAACGTACTCGCCCGCCTAACTGACGTGACGGACCGCCAGTACTCCAGCTTGGGCGGCAACAAGGACCGGATCCGCCGTCACCTCGAGGACATGCAAGCCGCGTAGGCGGCGCCTGAAGCTAGATCTCGCCATGGCTGCCAGACGACGACATCCGAAGCTGGCAATGCCTTTCTCGGGCAAACTGGTCCTGAGCCGGTGGGTACTCGGAGAACTCGGAATGGAGAGCTTTGCCGATCTCGCCAAGCGTCTCGGCAGCGAAGCGCGCGAAGGCCTTGACGAGAGTAATGTCCACTGGTTCCACCACGAGCTTTGTGAGATCCCGACGGAGAAGCGCCCTAGGCTACCGAATAGTGTCTTGCTTAACCACGACGAGTCCATTGTTTCGGTAACTCGGCGCCTGAACGAAGCGCGGCTTCTTGCCGGCCACCGCTCCTTCCGGTGGAAGTACTTTCAGTACTTGTCGCTTCTCTTTACCGAGATCTATCTGGAGCGCTACTTTACGGACCCGGACGGCCTGCTGGCTGCGCTCAACAACGTGATTCGCCACCACAATACGGGGCTGCACGGCCATCAGGCGCGTGACCGGCTGGATCCGCTCCCAGTCGATCCCGCCCCTCGCAGCCACCTCAACAAGCTCGCCTTTTGGATGGCGACCGGCAGCGGCAAGACGCTCCTAATGCACGCCCACCTTCTTCGATTCAGGCAGCTGGCGCGCAGCCACGGACAGCGGCATCACATCAACCGCATCATTCTACTAACTCCCAATGAGGGACTGTCGCACCAGCATCTCGAAGAGTTCGCGACCTCCGGGATATCCGCTCGCATCTTTGCCAAGGACGGAGGAGACATCTTCCAACGCAGCGAGGTCCAGATTCTGGATGTCCACAAGCTCGCCGACGACATGGGCGACAAGACCGTTGCTGTTTCATCCCTCGAAGGCCCGAATGTAGTCTTGGTCGACGAGGGTCACCGCGGCGCATCGTCCGGGAAGCGGGGGTCGTGGATGGTATACCGGAACCAGCTCTGCGAGGCGGGCTTCTCCTTCGAGTACTCGGCCACCTTTGGACAGGCCATCAAGGGCGACCGCGACCTGACGGTCGAGTACGCACGCAGCACGCTCGTGGACTACTCCTACCGCTGGTTCCACCGCGACGGCTTCGGTAAGGACTACCGCATAGTCAACATGAACGAGGACGCCGGCGAGTGGCGCACCCGCTACCTGACTGCCGCCCTGCTGACCTTCTTCCAGCAGCAATGGCTATACAGGAAGCACAGTGCCACCTTTAGACCTTTCAATGTAGAACCCCCGCTCTGGGTGTTCGTCGGAAGCAAGGTGACCAAGAGCCTTGCCGCAAAGGACGCGTCGGACATCGTGGAGATCCTCCAGTTCCTGGACAGCTACCTGTCCGACCGCGCCGCCAGCGCTGCACGCATTGAGCGCATCTTGAGCGACGCGAGCGACGTCAATTTCGGGCAGTTAGGACTGGCGGGGCACTTCAACCCCCTGATCGAAACGGGGCTGGACGCAACGGAGGTCTACCGCGAGAGCCTCGCTACGACCTTCAATGCTCCGTCCGGTGGCGGGCTACGAGTCGAACGCCTCAAGGGGTCCGCCGGAGAACTCGCGTTACGGGTAGGCGAGACCAACGATCCATTCGGGGTTGTGAATGTGGGGGATTCTAGAGGGCTCGCGAAGAAGTGCGATGAGGCCGGGCTGCTCGTAACCGAGAGGGAGTTCGGCGACTCGCTGTTCCAAGGTGTCAACAACCCAGATTCGCGAATTCACGTGGTCGTCGGCGCGAAGAAGTTCACGGAGGGCTGGAACAGCTGGCGCGTGAGCTTGATGGGACTCATGAACGTGGGGAAGTCGGAAGGGTCACAGGTCATTCAGCTCTTCGGACGCGGCGTGCGGCTCAAGGGACGCAACATGAGCTTGAAGCGCAGTTCGGCGGACGGGCAAACTGCGAAGACCCGGCCAACCCACCTTGAACGCCTAGAAACACTCCACGTGTTCGGCGTCAAGGCAGGGTACATGGCGCAGTTTAGGGACTTCCTCCAAGAGGAGGGGCTGGTAGTAGATCCCGTTGAGGAGTTCCTTCCCATCCGAGTTCCGAGTCTTCCCCGCGGCCTCAAGGTGATCCGGGTGGCGGCATCGGTGGTCGGCGATGATCCGGCTGGCGTGTTCCGCCGTGAGGGACCACGTTTCGCTTTACGCCTTCCGTCGGACGAAAGACTGCCCAAGTCCGTGAGGAACCGTCTCAAGCTGGTGCCAGTGACGCTGGATTGGCGTCCGCGCGTGCAGGCCTTGCAATCGAGAGGTCTGAGTCAGTGGGTGGACGAAGAGCCGAACCAACACGAGGATAAGCTCTTGTCCAGTCATCTGGCCCTAACTGACTTAGACGCGCTCTGGCGGTCGGTCCAGCGGTTCAAGAGCGAACGAGGATGGCACGGCCTCGCCGTCTCTAAGTCGGTCGTTGGGCAGCTCCTGCGCGCCGGCGACTGGTATAGGCTGTACATCCCGGCGAATGAAATGCGCTTCGACAGCATGCGGAAGGCGCGAATGTGGCACGACATCGCCCTGGCGCTGCTCAAGAAGTACGTCACGCGGTACTACGGGGCGCACAGGCAGGCCTGGGAGGCCAACTATCTGGAGTACCGAGACCTCGAACCGAGCGACGCCAACTTTCCCTTGGTAGCCCGTGAGACCGGCCGGAGCCATGGCTACAAGGTCGTGGTCACCGCCGATGGAAGCGAGGCTGACGAGTTGCGAGGCTGGCTGGAGGCCGTTCGGAAGTCTGTTGAGAAAGGGAAACGGTCGGTGACGGCAGGCGCCGTCCCGACGCAGCAGTCGCTTGCAACCGTCGAATCAGTGCAGCACATGTACTACCCCCTCTTAGTCACCGTCCAAGAGCACGCGGTGACCGTAACGCCGCCGGGCCTGAACAAGGGGGAGCGTGACTTCGTCGACGACTTTCAGGCCCACTGCAGCCAGAATCGGCCTGAAGGCTACCAGCTCCACCTGCTGCGCAACTTGAGTCGGGGACACGGGATCGGCTTCTTCGAGGCTAACAACTTCCATCCCGACTTCATCCTGTGGGCCGTATCTGGCGACCGGCAGCACATCGCATTCATCGATCCCAAGGGGCTCGTAAGGGTGGACGCCGACCACCCTAAGGTCCGACTAGGGACACAAATCAAGGAGATTGAAGAGCGCCTCGCCGATCCCAACATCCGGCTGGACTCGTTCATCCTTTCTGTCACGCCTTCTGAGACGGTCAGTCGGTCCTGGAGAATGTCGAAGGCGGAGATGCAGAATCGTCACGTCCTGTTCATGGAGGAGGACCGGAGGACATACATTGGAGCGATTCTCAGGCTTATGGGCCTGTGCGGCGATCAGCCGAGTCAACTGCCTAATGCCGCAAGTCGCAAAATAGCACCAAACAACAAGCGAGATCTGCTGCCATAGTGGGACCGAGGCCCCATGGCTCGTCCCGTCGAAGTACTCGGCATCTTCGTGACAAGTATCGGATTCCTGATCGGTCAGACGGACGGTGGATTCCTTCGTGCTCCAGCATCCGAGCCCATTCGGCACGGCATGCGTAACCCTAGGTCGGTTGGCCGACAGAGCATTGGGGACATGTTTGGCTGCAAGTGCTGCAGATAAGGAGAACGTTGGGATTGATCGCAAGCAGTAACTGGTGCTCGCGCCAAAACCCCTGCCACGACGGGCCCGGCGGCCCACTGGTAGCG
>JAPPMC010000265.1 GCA_028819235.1 Bryobacterales bacterium | reverse complement strand
CGCGTCGAAAGCTCAAGTCCGTCTACCCCAAAATCCTGTTTTGACAGACCACTAGAGTCCTCTCGGCGAGGTTCAAATCGTCGAGGGTCTCGACGATGCAACCGACGCTCGTGTCGACAGCCTCTACCATGGCCGCGTAGGTCGGGTTGTAGGGATTCCTGTCCTTCGTCCATGAAGCGAGCTTCTTCTCGTACTTTGCCACGATTCCCTCGCGTGCCACCAGCGGTGCATGCACATCCCAATGGGACAGGTACAAGAAGAACGGCCGGTCCCTGTTCCGGCGGATGAACTCGACTCCGACTTCAGTCAGCTCGAAAGTCACATTCGGATCGTTGTAATGGTTCCTCTCCGTTCCGGGCTTGCCGTCACTGGTGCTGATGTCGAATCCCTGCCTGTCCGGTCCCACCTGCCACTTTCCGAACCGAGCGGTCGCGTAGCCGCCCCTCTTGAGCACCTCGGCGATACTCTCGACCTCTGGTTCCAGAGCCTCTCGCACTTCGAATGGATCTGCCGGCGGATCCATCGCATGGGCCCGAACCAAGTAGCGATCCTGAACGGGGACCCAGAGTTTCAT
This sequence comes from Bryobacterales bacterium, assembly GCA_028819235.1. Lineage (GTDB taxonomy): Bacteria > Acidobacteriota > Terriglobia > Bryobacterales > UBA6623 > VXMF01. The sequence goes on along the minus strand of JAPPMC010000265.1, from coordinate 7,932 downwards.
CCGGCGGGGATCGACCTTGGACTTCCCGCCCGGCGTGTAGATCCTGTGCCTGGGCACATACATTCCGGAGATCAGGCTGGCCCGGGTCGGCGCGCAGTTCGGTCCTCCGCTGTACGCGTTGCTGAAGACGATGCCTTCTCTGGCGAGTCGGTCCAGATGGGGCGTTTCGTAGAACTCGCCGCCGTTGAAACCGACGTCGTTCCAGCCCTGGTCGTCCGACAGGACGAGCACGATGTTCGGAGGCTGGCCGCTCGCGACCGCACCGGCAAGCAACGCCAGAGGGAGGAAGACTGAATGCGGGATCAGGATTCTCATGTTGCTCGTTGGGGCACTCAGTGACGGTCGGCCGGGCCCGTGCGATCCGTTTCAATCCTAGCCTTGATGTTCTTGATCAGGTGGGGCTGCTCGGAGGCCATGTCAGGTGAAGTCGGAGAGGTCCGTCCCGAGATCGCACAGCTGCTACACGCCCCGCTTCTCGGGCAACAGCTTCAACCGGCCGCAGCGAACCGCCCAACGAGGGCCGCGTTGATCCTTCTCCCGGGAGACCTGGCCAGCATCGATCTGGGCGGTCGCGAACACTGGGTGTGCGGTCCGCAGCCGGATCGGACGAGGGTCCCTCCCGAAGGCAATGCGTGACTTGGTTGGGGAGGTTGCGGCCGCGCGCGAGTTGAACCCAGAGCGCGTTCCCAACATCGCCGACAGCGGCGTTCCGGTGAAACGCTTTGGCGGGACGGCGGAGCGGATCCACGAGTTCCGAAGGAACGGCGCGATCACGGCGAACGATTCGAGGCGGATCTCCGCGGCGCGGGCGTCCATTCGCGAGTCCGTGCCGCACCTAGGCCAGCTCACGCGGATTCGTGAGCGTTGGCGGCGCGTCACGACGAGTTGATCGACAAAGCGACGACCCGACCGGAATAGACCGATTTACGATGACCCGGCATCCGCTCCAGTCGCGTGCGTCAGGGCCGGCGCTCCTCAACCGCGATGGGGCCGGCGGTCAGCATCCGAGGAGCATCGCCAACAGGTAGCAGGCCAACACGATCACTACGAATTCTATGGTCCCTTGCTCTCGCCTGTAGGGCTGCCAGAACCTCGTAAGGGCATCCCGCTCGAGAGTCGGATCTCCCGAATCCCCGTCGGTACTATCCACGTTCTTCAACTAGAGTGCGAGATCGTTTGTTGGCCAAAGGTTGCATTCCGCATCGATCTTCGCAGATGCACTAACTGACGCCGCATGTAGCGCCGCAGCTTAGCCTAAGAGGCACTGCAGACGAGCCTCAAGCACCTAACCCGGCAAATCGGGTTTCCCCACGAGCATCTTCTCGTGCTATTGGATGGAGTTTCTAGGAAGCGGAAGTTGTATTGCGAGACCCGCGGAACGCCCGATCGCGTTTCGGGCCAGACCCGGGCCAATGGGACCGGCCGTGGCACGACGGCGGGCCCGTCTTGCGGAGCCGGGCGGGCTCAGGCGACGGGGATATCAAAGTGGAGCACATCCTCCCGCCGGCCCAGCCTGCTGTAGAGCGCTATCGCCGGTTCGTCGCCGAAGTCCGCCTGCACGAACACGACCCAGGCACTGCGTTCCCTAGCGACAGCCCTCACCTCCTCAATGAGTGCCGTGGCGATGCCCCGGCGTCGGTGCCCTTCGCAAACTGCCAGGTCGTAGATGTAGAACTCCGAACGCTCCCGCTCGAACTTCGGAAGCTCATACGCAGCGAGGGCCCCGACGACCTTGGACCCTTCAATGGCCACAAGACCCAGGAAGGCCGGATTCCCGAGCAGCCTCTCGACATAAGCCGCACCAGGCCGCTGGGCTCCGTACGTCTGAGCGTCCCGGAAGGATGCCCCGAATACGTCCAGCATTCCGACGAAGAGCGCGTGCTCGCCGGGAACCAAACGGTGAATCTCTGCCACGATGGCCACCTCTCGTCCGGCGCTCCCGCGCGGTTTGCCCGTCGGGAAGTGCCCTTCCCCCGACCCCGTCAATGCCGGTAGCCGGGCCAAATTTCTATAATGGCTTCCGAGCACACCCATGCGACGCGCTTTCCTGCCGGCCGGGCTGGCGATTCTGGCACTCCCATCCTTCGCGGTCGACTTCAAGACGGAAGTCGAGCCGATTTTCCGGGAGAACTGCTACGCGTGCCACGGGGAGCACGTTCAGCAGGGGCAGTTGCGGCTCGACTCGCGGAGCGTTGCCCTGGCCGCCGGTCCCAGCGGCCAGCGGTTAGTCGCGCACAGGCCGGAGGAGAGCAGCCTCTATCGGCGCGTCGCCGGGCTGGGCGACGCACCCAGAATGCCGATGGGCGGAGAGCTGAGCCCGGAGGAGATCGCCAAGATCCGGGCGTGGATCGAGCAGGGCGCCAACTGGCCCACCAGCTCGGGAACGGAAGACGGCCTGAACCAGCACTGGGCATTCTTGGCACCGAGACGGGCCAAGCCGCCTGCCCCGGGTGGGAATGCGGCGAACCCGATCGACGGGTTTGTCCGTGCTCGCCTCGCGGCTGAGGGACTGGAGCCGTCGCCGCGCGCGTCGCGCGAGACCCTCGCGCGACGCCTGAGCTTGGACTTGACCGGCCTTCCGCCCACAGTCCAGGAAGTTGAGGCGTTCGTCGATGACGATGGCCCGGATGCGTACGGCCGCCTGGTCGACCGCCTGCTGGCATCCCCTCACTTCGGGGAGCGCTGGGGCCGCATCTGGCTGGACGCGGCACGTTACGCGGACTCGGACGGTTTTGAGAAGGACAAACCCCGGCAAGTCTGGTTCTACCGCGACTGGGTGGTGAACGCCTTCAATGCCGACATGCCATACGACCACTTTGTCGTGGAGCAGATCGCCGGCGACCTCCTGCCGGGAGCAGGCCAAGACGAGCGCGTGGCCACGGGGTTCCTACGCAATTCGATGATCAACGAGGAGGGCGGCACGGACCCTGAGCAGTTCCGCATGGAAGCCATGTTTGACCGGATGGACGCGATCGGTAAGGCCGTGCTCGGGCTGACGGTGCAGTGCGCGCAGTGCCACGACCACAAGTACGACCCACTTACGCAGCGGGACTACTACAGGATGTTCGCCTTTATCAACGGTGCGCACGAATCCATGCAGGCCGTCTACACACGGGAAGAGCAGCGGCTGCGGCACGAGATACTCTCTCAAATCCGGGAAATCGAACAGGGTCTGCGCGAGCGGATGCCCGACTGGCGCGAACGCATGGCGGCATGGGAGGCACGTGAGGCCGGCAGACAACCCGAGTGGCAAGTCCTAGACGCGAGCATAAAGCTCGGCAGCGGAGAGAAGTATGAGGTCCTGCCCGACAAGTCGATTCTGGCCCAGGGCTACGCTCCAACGCGCAGCGTCGTGAACCCCGAAGCCCTACTGCAGCCCGGCATGGTTCGCGCATTCCGCCTCGAGCTCCTCATGGATCCGCGCCTGCGGCTGGGTGGGCCCGGACGGTCGTTTCGGGGGACGGCGGCCCTGACAGAGTTCTCGGTGGAGGTTGCCCCGGCAAGCTCTCCCGAGAAGGAGAGAAAGTGGCGCAAGCTGGCGGTCTCGAGAGCGACGGCTGACGTGAATCCGGAGTTCTCATGGCTCGACCCCTTCCTTTTCCCGGACAAAGAGGGCAAGCGCAGGATCCTCGGAGACGTCGGCTTCGCCATCGACGGCTTCGACATGAGCGCTTGGAGCATCGATGGCGGACCCGGGCGGCGGAACCAGCCGAGCAAGGCCGTCTTCGAGCTTGCCAAACCCTTCACGGCCGAGGAGCCGATGCTCGTCAAGTTCCACCTTTCCATGAAGCACGGCGGCTACAACTCGGACGACAACCAAAGCCTGAACCTCGGGCGCTTCAGACTCTCGGTGACGGACGCCAAGGGCGCTGAGGCGGACCCGCTGCCCACGCAAGTGCGGGCCTTGGTCGAGCAGGGCGAAGGGCCCAGCCGCACCCGCGAAGAGGTGGCTGCCGTCTTTTCGGAGTGGCGCAAGACCGTCGGCGAGTGGGCCGAGGCCAACCGGCGGATCGAGGAGCTCTGGGCGCGTCACCCGGAGGGGGCGTCTCAGCTGACGCTGAAGGAGCGCGACGAGCCTCGCATGACGAGCATCCTGCAGCGTGGAGACTTTCTCAGGCCTACGGAGGCGGTCCAGGCCGGCGTGCCCGGCTTCCTGCACGGGCTCGACGCCCACGCCGACGTGCCTCCACGGCTGGCCTTCGCACGATGGCTGGTCGACCGCAGGGCCCCCACCACCGCGCGTGCAATCGTCAACAGGATATGGCAGGGACACTTCGGAACGGGAATCGTCGAGACTTCCGAGGACTTCGGCCGGCAGGCCGCGGACCCCACGCACCCGGACCTGCTGGACTGGCTCGCGGTAGAACTGATGGAGAACGGCTGGAGCCTGAAGCACATCCACCGCCTAGTCGTCACCTCCGACACCTACCGCCAGACATCGCGCGTAACGCCAACCTTGCTCACGGCGGACCCGCGCAACAGGCTGCTGGCCAGGGCTTCGCGCTTCCGGGTGGAAGGCGAGCTCGTGCGGGACATCGCGCTGGCCTCGAGCGGGCTGTTGACACGGGCGATCGGCGGGCCGCCCATGTACCCGCCAGCACCGGAGTTCCTGTTCCTGCCGCCGATCAGCTATGGCCCGAAGCGCTGGTATACGGCGACGGGCACGGAGCGGTACCGGCGCTCTCTGTACGCCTTCCGCTACCGGTCCGTGCCGTTTCCGGTCCTGACCACCTTCGACACACCCACCGGGAACTTCTCCTGCGTGAAGCGGGACCGGTCCAACACCCCGCTGCAGGCGCTTGTGACGCTCAACGAGACCGTCTTTGTGGAGGCCGCCCGTGCCTTGGCCCGCCGAACGCTCGACCAAGGAGGGGCCAGCGACGCGGCGAGGATCGACTTCGCGTTCCGGAGCGTGCTGGCGCGTCGCCCTGGCGACGGCGAGCGGTCGGAGCTCAGAGCTTTGCTGGACGACCAGAGGGGGCGGCTGAATACCGGCGAGCTTGAAGCCGACCTGCTGGCCTACGGCGAGCCCAGAGACCAAGCGTCGGCGGACGCGTCCGAGCTTGCCGCTTGGACGGCCCTATCGAGAGTTGTGCTGAACTTGGACGAATCAATAACGAGGGAGTGACTGATGTACGAAGTGCGAGAACGCGCGAACGGGTTCGCTAGGCGCTGGTTCCTGCAGCAGTGCGGAGTCGGCCTGGGCGCGGTGGCGCTGCGCCAGCTGCTGCAAGCTTCCGACCCGATGGCGCCGAAGCAGCCTCACCACGAGCCCACAGCCAAGAATGTCATATTCCTCTTTATGGGAGGCGGGCCAAGCCATCTGGAGCTGTTCGACCACAAGCCCGCTCTCGCGAAACACGAGGGAACGCTTCCCCCTGCCGACCTGCTGGAGGGGTACCGCGCGGCCTTCATCGACCCGAACTCGACGCTGCTTGGCCCCAAGTTCAAGTTCTCCCGACACGGCGAAAGCGGAGCGGATCTGTCCGAGCTGGTGCCGCACACCGCTTCGATCGTCGACGAGATTGCGATTGTGAAGTCGCTGGTGACCGACGCCTTCAACCACGCGCCAGCGCAGGTCATGATGAGCACCGGGACGCAGCAGTTCGGACGACCGTCGATGGGCTCGTGGACCCTGTACGGACTGGGCAGCGAGTCGCGCGACCTTCCCGGATTCGTCGTGTTCAGCTCCGGCCAGAAGGGACCCAGCGGCGGCAATGCGAACTGGGGAAGCGGCTTCCTCCCGTCCATGTACCAAGGGGTGCAGTTCCGGACCAGCGGGGACCCGGTCCTCTACCTGTCGAACCCGCCGGGAGTCGACCGCGAGCTCCAGCGCGCATCGCTGGACTCGATCGGGCGCCTGAACCGGATGCGCCTGCTGGACGTCGGGGATCCGGAGATCGAGACGCGCATCAACTCCTTCGAAATGGCATACCGCATGCAGGCCAGCACGCCGGAACTCATGGACCTGTCTCAGGAGCCAGCGCACGTGCTCGAAATGTACGGGGCGAAGCCCGGCAAACCGTCCTTTGCCAACAACTGCATTCTGGCCCGACGGCTAGTGGAGCGAGGCGTGCGCTTCGTGGAACTGTTCCACGAGTCGTGGGACCAGCACGGAGACCTAATCGGCGGACTCACGCAGAACTGCAAGGACACTGACCAGCCCAGTGCGGCACTGGTTAAGGACCTCAAGCAGCGAGGGCTGCTCGAAGACACCTTGGTCCTCTGGGGCGGGGAGTTTGGTCGGACGCCGATGGTCCAGGGGGGCACGGACGACGGCCGCGACCACCACCCGAACGCATTCACCATGTGGATGGCGGGCGGCGGCATCAAGCCGGGCGCAACGTTGGGCCGAACAGACGAGCTCGGCTTCAATGTCGTCGAGGATCCGGTCCACGTGCACGACTTGCACGCAACGCTGCTGCATGCCTTGGGCTTCGACCACACCAAACTGACCTACCGCTTCCAAGGCCGTGACTTCCGGCTGACGGACGTGGCGGGCTGGGTGGTGCAGGAACTGCTGGCCTGACCGGCCTTTGCCCGGGCAGTTTGCCGATATCTGTCCCCTGACGCAGCCCCGGGATCAGCGCATCCGGCTGAGGCGACCCTTGACCCGCCTGACAAGCTTGATAATCTCCTCGGCCTTGCGGATGCTCCGAAGATCGACGGTGTGAAACTCGTTGCGCTCGATCTCCTCTTGCAGCTCAGTCGCGAGTTCCACTACCCGCTCCATGTCGTCGGAGGACTTCTCCGCGTCGCTCTTGAGGATCATCAGCGTGCGCGAGCGACCGTCCGGCATCGTCACCTCCGGCTCTCGGCCCAGCGGCTGCCGACCTCCGGGCCGCTGCGCGGCAACAGGCGCCAGCAGTAAGAGGAGCCCTACCAGTGCAGTCCATCGAAGTGCCATGCCTAAGGACAATCATAAGCTCGTCCGTGCCGAATTGGGAGGCTGCGGGCCAGCGTGCCTGTGCTAGAATCGAGTCTTGGGCGGGATGCCCGCCCAAGCGCTTAGGACCATTCAGGAAGTCGCTGGAAGGGTTCGATTCACGAAGAGGAGAGAAGAGCGATGGCCTACATAATCGCGGAGCCGTGCATCGGAACCAAGGACACGGCATGCGTCGACTCCTGCCCGGTGGATTGCATCCACCCGCGGTCGGACGAGGAAGACTTCGAAACTGAGGAGATGCTCTACATCGATCCTGAAGAGTGCATCGATTGCGGAGCGTGCGTACCCGTTTGCCCAGTCTCGGCGATCTTCGCGGAGGAAGACCTGCCGGAGGAGTGGGACGAGTTCATCGACATCAACGCGGAGTACTACGAGTAGCCGTAGTGCCGGCGAGGCACACCCGTGCAGGTCCGTCCGGCGCATCCATGGGTGTTTGACACCCCGCATCCTGCTGGGGCGGCGGGGATTCGGACTCGGGGCCCAGAGCCGTCCATGGCGGCTCCCGCTCTTATTCTTTCTCTTTCTTGTGGACGTCGTGGCACGTCTTGCAACCCGCTTGCATCTGCCTGAGGCTGCTGGAGTAGCCGTCCGCGTCCATGCGATAGGCACCGAGCATCGCCGACCGGGCGGCTTCGATGACCTGTTCGGCGCCGTCGCTCCACGCGTCGTCCTTGACCCGCCCGTCCATGAGCACTAGTTGCGCCGCCTCGGTAACCATCGAGATGGCGCCGTACGCCTTCTGCCACTCCTCCCTGTTGGCGGGCCCGCCGGCCTCACGGAACACCTTGACCTGGTCCATGGCCGGCTTCACCATGTAAGCCATCAGGTCGTTCACTGCCGCTGCCTTCTTGTAGACATGCTCCGCGTGCAGGCTCACGGCCATCATGCCGGCTGCGACGGCCACCAAGGCCAAACGCACTCTCAATCGGTACACCCTGCCCATGCCCCATAAGCGGGACTTGACAACGGCACCCCTCGTGTGGCAT
>JAPPMC010000262.1 GCA_028819235.1 Bryobacterales bacterium | reverse complement strand
CCCACCTCGACCCTCCACCCCTAGGCCCGCCACGTCGCGCTCGAACGTTTACACAGTATGAACATGGCCGACCATGGGGGAAACAATCGCAACACTCAGTGTCCGCTCGCTCGCCGGACCTACCATTCGTCGATTTACATGTCGGTAGAAGCCTGTGACCTTCTTCAGCTTTGTCTCGCTCCTATCATTAGCCAGTTGAACACTCGGAATCCTCCGTTTATACTCCTCTGCCTCACAATCCGGGACATAGTTGGTCCGAGGCAAGTAATCGTCAGGAATCTCCGTAAGGTCAATACAGTCGTAGTGGCTGTTAAGCCGGCACTCCCGTCTCGGTGTCTTGTACAGCGGATTCCCGACGAAAAAGTGCGGACCCGACAGGATCCACTCTCCGGGATGCTTGGGGAAGCGCGTCTCGCGGCGGATTGTGCCGTTGTTCACGGAATTCGTCTCATCAAGGATCCTCGGGCTCGCGTACTGCCCCGCCAGATCCCTCAGCCGCCGAGGCTGTGCCGCAAACTTCCGCAAAAACTCCATCAGTTCGACCGAGTGCAGCGCCGGAAGGCGTGCCTCTTCTGGCGGTGTGCCGCTGGGGTCGAGCGCCCTGGCAAACGTCGCCAGCTCCTCCCGCCCGACCCGGACAATTCGCCGTCTGTGTCCAGTCGTCTCCCACTTCCCCGCAGCATTCCGTATCCCTGGCACGGGACCCTCGCCGAGGTGATCCTGGCATGCATCAACAGTAGCCGGGTCGAATAGGTTCGCGACGTGCTCGAATCTGGGTTCCTCTTGACGCCGGCCGTAAACGTTGGCACTGAAGCGAGTGTGGTGATGAACTTCTGGGAACAGCTTGCGTTCGTTGTGAAACTGGAAATGCGCCCGCAGACGCCCGTACATCGCCCTCCTCAGTCGTCCTCCCTTGGGATCGTCGAACACCCCCTCCGGGTGCAGGAATCCGACTGCCCCGCTCTCTTGGGCAAGCATCCATGCCTGTGGCAGGAAGCACTTGTACAGATTCGTCTGCACTCCCTTCAGCAGCGGGTAGTTCTGGGTCGCGTTCAGGTAGTTCTGGGTGGCTTCGGACCAGCAATACTCCGAGACGAAGGCGTCTTGCAGGCCTTGCCGAGCATGGACCGCCTGCTCCCGCTCACGGCGCAGGTCCGGTGCCCGCATTTTGCGGAGCCCGACCAATGGCTCGAAGTCCCCAATTACCCCACTCTCGTCCCACTCCACCTTGATCCAGGGTGGATTCCCGACCACCAAGTCGAATCCTCCGCGAGGATTGCCGTCGGCCCGCGTACCGTAGAACACGTCCGCGAACTGCAGCTCCCAGTGCAGGAACCGAAGATCCTCTACCAGACGCTCGACAAACTTGAGCCGGGGAAACTTGGCAAGGAGCGCATCCAAATCCAAAGTGCCGGTCTCTTCTAGAATCCTCCGTGCCATCTCGGCCGCATGCTCGGCGTACTCATCCCCAAACAGAAAACCAGAGTCCATAGGATCAATCCCCGGCAACCGCACATCCCCTGTGAGCACAAGGCTCACCTCCGCCAAGTACTCGTACCTGTTCGGCGGGTCAACCTCCGCATCCAGAGGCCAGTACCAAAGCGCGCACCAATAGTCCATAACCAGCTTGAGCCGACGGTACGGACTGGCCGCGAACGCGTCTTTGCCGAGAGCGCCTTGCCCGAGGATCTGGTCCTTTAGCTTGTTGGTCGTGCGGCGTTCGGCTGCCTTCCTGCCCCATACCCCGATGTCGTCGCTCGTCAGCTCACGGTCCCGGGCCAATTGCTCCGCATGCAGGTTCCACAGCTTGTCCACTTCCCCCGACAGTCGTACCAGATCATCCACGTCGCTCTTGGCGAACGGCTGAAGGAATCTCTTCTTCCATCTGCTCAGCTGCTTAACCGACTCGGGAGCTAGCGACTTCACGAATCGATCCTTATAGGTCGCCATGCCCGGGTCTGGGAGCAGGAAGTGGTACACCGTGCCGGGTGGCCGCTTCGCATCCGGTCCCCTGCCGATGTTGTCGGGAGCCCGGCTGTACCAGAGCTCGGCCTTCGCTTTGCCGCCCTTGATCTCTTCGCTTCGGTATGTGGCTCTGCGAGCTCCTACCAGCGAGTTGCCTGCCACCAACTGGTAGCCGAACCACGGAACGTGGCCGTCCTTGACGATCGAGTTCAGCCAAAGGGACACTTCGGCCAGCTCCATCGCCACTGGATTGAGATCCGCTCCGAAGACGTTGTGATCCGCAATGTAGTGTCGCACGCGCTGCATCTCTTCGTAGCGCCGCTCCCGGGGGATCCGCTTACCCAACTCCCCCTGTCGACGGTCCAGATACGTGCTCGCGAGTTGATTGACGGCCTCGTTCAAGAACGCGGCCGATCCCATCGCCGGTTCGCAGACCGTCAAGTCCAGAATCCGCGCCGCCGGCATGTCGTCGGGAACCAGTTCCCGGAGTGCGTACTTCACAACCGTCTGTGTTAGTGTCGCCGGTGTGTAATAGCTCGCAGACTTCTGGCGGTCGCGCCCACGCAGCCGATAAAGGAACGTTCCCTTCCTATACATAAGGGGCTTCTTCCGACCATCGCGGCCCTTAATCTGGACCCTCTCCCCCTCGCGGTAGCGGCCCAACTCGCCCTCAGGCGCAAACCACGAGGCTTGGAGTTCATCTCGTTTCTTCTTTTCAGACTGCAGCTCATAGAGGTCTTGCTCTGCGAGGAATCCGCGAAACGACAGCAGGGCCTCATACACAGCCCCGAGTTGGTTGATCCCCAGCTGGCCGTACGAGATTCGTCCCCGTCGCTTCTTGCGGCCTTTCGCGGGAAGCGTCAGCGACAGTAGGCGAATGACCTTCTGCAGGACCTCATCCCGCAGCCGCGCCTGGGTCAGCATCGGCGTCTGCCCCTCGTCGAACAGGGAACTGTCGAGCGAGCGCATCCGAAACGTACGCGCCAAATGCTCCTTTCCCATATGCAGCACACCCTGCTTTGCTGGCTTGGGACTGAAGCCCTCTCGCACCAGACGAAACAGCAGTGCGAGGCTTTGCTGTATGTGATTGCGCTCAAGCGCGACACCGCTCGTCAGCCTGGCGAGTTCCATGTCGCGCAGCCGCTCCAGGCTGTAGCCCTTGCGGTACGCCTCGGCCTGAACTGGAGCGAACCCCAGTTCGGGTCTTGCCTCGATGTAGAAGAGAAACAGCAGCCGATACATGTACCGCAGGCACTCGCGGGTCAGGTTCCCGGCAAACTCTGGGCCCTCGGTCAGTGGATCCTGCCCTGTTGCGCGCCGTGATCGAAGGACTTCATTGCCCAGCAGTTCAATCGCTTCCCGCAGGGCGTACTTCAAGTCCCCCGACACCCCGAACGCGTGCCGATGGCTGTTCTCGTCCAGCTCGTCGGCCAGCGACGTTCCCGAACCGGGTATCAACGATTCCCTAAGCAGCAACGCTGCCGTCGCCTGCAGCGTTGGGAGTTCCCGACGACCGAGAATCTCGCCCCAGTCAAACCGCAGCAGCCGGTTCTGGGCCCACTTGCCCTTCTCGATCAGCACTGTCTGACCGCACGACAGCAACAGTACCCAGCGTGGTGCCCGCTCTTGGCGGAGAATTCTGCGTGCGATGATCTCCTCCCAAGTCTCCGAAACCACCGCATCATTGGGCGGCGCCTCTCCTTGGAATTGCTCCACTAGCGGCCTCAGAGTCAGCGGATCAACGTTTTCTGCTTCGGCATCGTAGGCCCCGAGGGCCACGAGCCGCTGCCCGAGCGATCCGACGAGGGTCGTCAGCACCGGAACCTCGGCGTCGTCCACTAGCTCATTCGCGGGACCCCACTCGTAGCCCAATGCTTCGAGTTGGCGGCGATGCCACTCCTCTTGGACCCTTTTCCGCTCTCGCGTCGCGATCCGGAGCCGGTCAAACTTGGCACGAAACTCCTGATAGTGGCTCGCAAGTGATTTGAGACGCTCGTCGGGCCTCTTGGCATCGTCGTCAGACGCTGCGACCTCGTCCCGCCACTTCTTGACGGTCGCCCGTAGGTCTTTCGTCAGGATCTCGGCCAGATAGTGATCGCTGTAGAACTCGCGCTCGTTGTGGATCCCGACGAAGGTCGCAGAGGTCGCCTTGGCCACGAAGTTACCCTTCCCCTGTCATCACGCTCAGGAGCTTGATCCAAGGGCGGCCGCTCTCCAAAGTCATGGTGTCCTGAACCCAGTCGAGGAATTCCCGAAAGATGCTATTGATCCCCTCCTCCTTCTTCTTGGCCTGTCCCCGCTTCAGCGCTTCTGCCAGGTTGGACTGCTGCATCCGGTTGTGTAGGTGGGCAAGCTGCCGCTGTTTGAGTGTCTCCAACTCCTTGAGAGTCCGGTCAAGCCGGCGGTCAATGATCCCGTTCAGTTCGTCTGCGCTGTCTTGGACCCACGTGGTCGTACGGTCAACAGCCTCGGGCAAGTGCTTGCGCAGCGTCCGCAGGTCGGGCCGCACTCCGCGATTCGGGACTTGGCCACTGGCCAGTCCCGTTCTCTCCACAAGCTCCTGCAGTGTGATGCACTCCACGAACTCTCCATCCTGAAAGACGGTCGCGCACCACACGCTTACAAGCGGATGGCTCTTGTTGTTCGGCACCATCCCTGAGAACGCAAAGGCAACAGTCCCGGGAGGAAGGCCCGGTATGCCCGCTAGCACCGGCGCCTCGTGGCGCCCGAAGGCCGCCAGCATGCGGTCATTGATCCACTCGACCACTGGGTTCTGCCGCCACAGATAATGTCTCCGGGGCCAAGCGCGCTCGTCCCTGCGACTTTCCTCTATCGCGCGGCTCATCTCCTGCTTGTCGGAGGTAAGTTCGAACCGGCCGTTCTCGGGCCAGATCTCCTTCGGAAAATAGCCGAAGCGCTGCTCGAGGTCCGCCGGAGCGTCGAGCTGAAGCGCACCCCTGCCTTGGTCCACGTCAAAGTCGAGGTTCGGGTGGTCCCTGAGCATGTGACGCAGGGCCGCCTCGCAATACGAGAGGTCGTCGGAGAACATCGAGAGGACCGTCTCGGGTTCTACAGGAAGCGCCCCGTTTCCGTTGACACCTCCCGCCGCATGTGATGATGGATCCCGCTCGGTCGGATCAATTGACCACGAGTCGGCAGCTTCCGAATCGCCGCTATCTCCTCCGCCTAGGAACATCTTGAGCAGCTCGTCCCCTGGGTTCGTCGCCGGCGTGAGCTGCTCTGAGAATTCGTCTGCGTCCGTGCCTTCGGCGATCGCGCTCCGGGTGACATCCTCCTCGGCTTCAATGCTGTGCACGTTCATGAAGACCGATGGATCGCCGATGTTCCGGTAGGCCTGCTTATCTTTGTCCCGGAGAATCTCAAGGATCCTCTGGTCCCCTCGGATCGTCTCGTTCCTGGACTTGGAGTTCAAGTAGACGATCTCGGGCTTGGACTTCTGCCCGTAGCGGTCGATCCGCCCGTTGCGCTGCTGGAACACCATCAAGGACCACGGCATGTCGTAGTGAATCAGGCGATGGCAGCGGTAATGCAGGTTGATCCCTTCCGAGGCGACATCAGAGCATACAAGCAGGCGAATCTTGGCTCGCCGGTTCCCGAACTTCTCCACCACGTCCTGTTGTTCAACATCGCTCATCCCCCCATGGAGCGTCTCCACTTGAGCTGCCTTCAGCCGAAGGTCCCTTCGCAGCTGCGCGGCGAGCCAGCGCATCGTCGCGATTCTCTCGGTGAAGATCACGAGCCGGTCGTCAGGCTTCCTTCCGGTCCAGCGGAAAGGCTTGCCGCCGCGGACTGCCCAGAGCAGGGCTTGGTAGCGGCTGTCGTCTCGCTTTCTGATAGCCTTCAGCGCGGCTTCAAGATCACGCAGCGACTCGACCTCCGCCGGCACTCCTTTCCTCCGGGCCGCCTCGGGGTCGTGCTCCATCTCGCGTTCCCGCCGCTGGATCCGCTGGAGGACCGTCTCAATGCAAGCGTGAGGGCTCGAGAACATCGCCTTCTCAAGCCCGACGCTGAACAGGTCGCGCTTGCCGGATCGTGCCCGGGCCGTCGCCACCCTCACGCCCACCAGAGCCTCGTATGCAGCCTCCTCACGGTCCGTGGACCGCACCTCGACGGAATGCACCTCCCGATCGCGGAACGCTTCCCGCACTTGGTCTTGGATGTCCTTTTTGAATCGCCGGATCACCAGGCCCTTGCTGCTGAAGTCTTCCTCTGTGTAGTCAGAGGGATCTGCGATCGCCGTCGGATCCAGCATGTTCATCAAGCTGGCAAAGCTGCGCGCCTTGCCGTCGTGCGGCGTGGCCGACAGCATGATGAGCGTGTCGGACCGCTTCGACAACAGCTTTGCAAGCCGGCTGCGCATGGAACTCGTGCCCCGGTCCGCAACGTTGTGCGCCTCGTCGATGACGATGATGTCCCAATAGGCGTCCTCCAGATACGCCCGGTACTCGGAGTCCTGCTTTAGCGTGTCGATCGAGATGATCGCCTTGTCGTAGTAGTAGAAGGGATTGTGGTTCGTCGGTATCCGCTGGCGCACTCGTCGAATCCCTACCGAGTCCAGCCTGGTCAGCGGAATCGTGAAGCGATTCCAATACTCCTTCTGGAACTGGGTCAGCATGCTCTTGATGGCCAAGACCAGGATTCGCCGCCCACGGCCGCGCGCGATCAATTCGCTCACGAGAATCGCCGATTCGAGTGTCTTGCCGATTCCGACGCCGTCCGCGATCAAGATCCGCTGTCGGGGCTGCCGCAGGGCTTGGGCCGCCGGCTCGAGCTGGTACGGGACCGAATCCATCGCTGCCAAGTGCCCGACGCGCAGCTTGTCGTCGCTTGGCTGGGCCTGCCGCAACTGGCTCTCGATGAACAGTCTGCTGGCAGCGAAGCCTGGGGAATCATCGTGAACGAGCCTCGTCTTCTTCGGATCCAAGACCTTGATGTCTTTGTCCAGAGAAGTGAGAAAGACGCCGTCCTGGCTCCGCACAAGCTCCGAGATGCCGTCGCAAGTCAACTGCTGGCCGCCGTCGAACGACGTGTCCACGCGGCGCACGACCCATTCGGCATCCCGGACAACGACCCGGGCTCCAGGCGCGAACGCAATCGACCCTCGGGGAGTGCTCATCTGGCCGCCCGTCTCCCGTCTTCCCCGGACCGCCCGTCGCCGACGGCAGGCGGCAGCGTTTCGGCTGGCCCAGCGGTGGCAAGCCACGGCGCGGGCTTGGCTATCATTCCTTCACCGCAGCGCGAATGATCAAGGGGAGCCCCGGGTTGTTGCAGGGTGACTTCCCTGGGCGCCAAGGCAACCGGCTGGCAATTCCGACGCACCCCAGAGGCGGCCGCATTAAAGGTCCGATGATCCGCGGAATCGGGGCGTCGACTGTCTCCTACGTGTCGGCCGGACCGGGGACCTGACTTACTGTGGCAATCCCGTGGGTTGGTGCGGGTCAGGATTCCCCTGGGCTCGTTCGGCGATCGACCGAACGCTGGAATGTCCGGGCACTCCCTCGCGTTCCCTTGTCTGTGGAGCCCAATCTGTCCCATCGCAAGAAACTGGCGGTAGCGGACCCTCTCGGACCAGTTAGGTCAGACACCGCAAGCGACACTGGCAAAGCGAGTCTGGCCTATCGTGTCACGGACTCGCCCATCGTACTGAGTACGAGAGCTGCCTCTCAAGTGTCTCGTCCGACCCACGCTCACGCGTCGGTTCTCAAGACTCTTGAATTCGAGCGAGCAGCGCCTCGCAACTCTCGCAAGCCACGGCCCACCTGCCAATCTCCTTTAGGCGGTCCGTATCCGTGATTCCCTCGAGTACGTTGGCCAGTCGCTCTGCCGATCCACTCCCGAAGCGCAGCTCTGCCATTTCCAAGAGCATTGCCACCATTGACCGTTGCATTTCGGCACGCATCTGAGCTTGCCCTTCGTCTCTCATCCGGTCGGCCCATGTCCAAGGCTTATGTTTCAGCATTCCCAGCACCTCCGTGAGATCATCGCTGACCCGCCCAACCACGATCCCCAAGTCTGGCAAGATCGCATGCGTTATCCACGCTGCGAGGGCGCTGGGCAGCTTCTGATGCGCTGCGTCGGCTGCCCAGGCTTGGATCGGCGTGGCCGCCCGGCCCACCGCATCCGGATCCTCACAGCAAGCGCGTCGCTCCCCGACTTTAGCGCGTCGAACTCCGCATGTTGACGCCATCAACGGTCGCGTGGATGCGCGGCGAACTGCACCTCGGCACACTCACGAGTGCGCAGTTGGTGGAAAGGGGGGCCCGGCCAGCTGCGGAAGATCGGGGTCGGGGCCGCCAGTGTGGTCTGCCACCTGCCTCCCATCCCAAACATCTCATTGGCGCACGCCTTCCCGGCCCGACACCCATCCAGTCCACGGCGTGTCGGCCACTGAGGCCGGCACCAAGCCCCGTCATTCCGGCTATCGATCGTCTTTGCTCGGCCGGGGCGCACTGCTCAACACAACGCGCGCAGGCCTCACCCGGCTCTGGATCCGGGATTGACATTTCGGCAGGCGGCCCATGGCCCCCAGGCACATTCTTTTGTTGATGTTTGGGACGCTTGCCGGAGTCGATCCTT
>JAPPMC010000220.1 GCA_028819235.1 Bryobacterales bacterium | reverse complement strand
ACCAAGGATCGACTCCGGCAAGCGTCCCAAACATCAACAAAAGAATGTGCCTGGGATCCGCCGCTAGTTCGGATTCCGCAAACTGTGCGATCGCTGTCTGCGCTACGCGGCCTGCTCGGCGACCAGTCTCTGTGTCTGCTGCTCGGTTGGCACGCGGGCCCGCCACAGATGCATGGGCTGGTCGCACTTGCAGCTCCGCCAGCGCCTATTCCTGCTCGCCAATCGTTCCTGCTCTGTCCCCACCTCTCCGCCGCCGACGGGCCCAACCTCGCATTGCGCGTGCTCCACAGGTGCTCAGCCTCAGCCGGTCCTGCGAGCTCTACAGCGAGTGGCAGCTGCGGCACAACTTGGCGATAGGCCCGGCTCTCACAGTGCCCGTGAAGGGCCCCAGCGGTCCGTTCCAGGCCCTTGTGCCTGTTGGGGCGAGCGCCGCGATGGCTGTTTCCGTTCTGCCGCCTGCCGTCGCAAGCCTTTGCGGGCCGATTCAGCATTCAGGCGGCCCCCAGGCGTCGTACGAACACAGATCGCACGACAGCCGGGCACGTGAGAAGGTGCCACGCTGCACTGCCAAGCTCCACCACCGGACGGTGTGGACGGCTCAAGCATTCGCAGCCCGGCACGCACCAAGTCGCTTGTACACATCCAACCACCTTTGTCTCGACTGCCACTAGGCGCCAGAATGGCTGCAGCTGTCGTCCGGTAGGCCCCGATAGCCCCGGACCGGTCATTCGCGAGCGCGTCGTTGAGGCCTAAGCGGAATCCGTGCGACCATGGATGCCTGCCGAGGAGCGCGGGATGTCTCTCCCAACGAACACCATCTCGACGGCCGACTGGGTGGCTGCTGCGCGGGACTGGCACCTTCGAAACACTGCCGGCCTCTTCGAGGACCCGTACGCAGGCAAGCTGTGCGGATGGCGATTGAAGCTGGTGCGCTTGATCAGGCCTTGGGAGTGGGTTCTGTTCAAGGTCGTGTTGAAGCCGATCGTGCCGTCGAGCATGTGCGTGATCATGCGAGCACGATACGCGGAGGAGTCCCTCGAGAGGTTGATCGAGACGGGAATCCGGCAATATGTCATCCTCGGCGCCGGAATGGATTCGTTCGCATTCCGAAGACCAGAACTCGTTAGTCGAATCGATTCATTCGAGGTCGATCACCCGGTCACGCAACGCAAGAAGCTCCAGCGCATCGAGCGCGCCGGCCTAGAAGTTCCTCCGAACCATCACTTTGTTGCCGCGGACTTGTCCGAGGTCTCCCCGGTCGATGCGCTTGCCGGGACGTCCTTCGACGCGTCGGAGCCGGCATTCATCTCCCTGCTCGGCGTCTCCTATTACTTGACTCCCGAGGATCTGGCATCCACTCTGCGCGCCATAGCTGGCGGCATGTGCAGGGGAACGCGCATCGTAGTCGACTACATATTCGACGCCGAGTCCTCCGATCCGGCCACTCACGATATGCGGCGCAAGATGCTTAAGTTCGTAGCGAAGCGCGGCGAGCCGATGCGCAGTTCCTATTCGATGGACGCCATGCACCAGTTGATGGCAGAAGCAGGCTTCAGGGCTGTCGAGAATATCAGGATGACTGACCTGACCGACGCCTATACCAAGAACCTCCCGCCTCTTGCGGTGGAACCGCCAGACATGTTCGGTTTCGCCAATTTCGAAGTCCAGTAGGTAGTTCTGCGGCCCCGGCTCGCAGACGGCTCCGGGACTGCGCATCCCATATTCGCGAACACGAGCGATTGGAACGAGCCGCCAATGTTGCGACCAAGATCTTGGCATCCGGAGTTCGTGTGGCCGGAGCGTCAGCGTGGATCGTTGGGCCGAGCGTCGCTACAGAACGGTGTGCGGTAGCGGCTGGATCGCCGGTCCCGCATGTGACTCCCATAATGGTTGCGCAATGCTCCGTTGGGCGGCACCTGTGCGGTTCGCGGCTGTGCTGGGCCTCGCGTCGAGCCTTGGGGCGATGGCCGCTGCGGCACCCTCAGAGGATCTCCTGGAGCAAGCTCGCGCACTGCGGCGCGCTGGTGATCTGAACGGGGCCGCGGGACTGCTGATTGAGGCCGCCGCGAGACTGGATGAGCCTGCCTCGCCGGCGGCTGCCCCGATTTTCCGGGACATAGGCCAGATCCGTCTGGACCAAGGCCGTGGCCGTGACGCCATGCGGCGCTTCCGCCAGGCGCTGGTCGCAGATCCCGGCCTAGGAGTCGTGCACTTTGAGGCCGGCCTAGCGGCCCGTTCAGTGGGCGAAGAGAATGCGGCCGCCGAGCACCTAGCGGCTGCCGTGCGGCTCGGTTTCCGCAATGGCGCCGTACTGATGCACTTGGCCGTGGCGCACCTGCGCAGCGGGCAGGGCAGCGCCGGGCTGCGAGCTGCCCGGGAGTTCCTCGATATGCGTCCTCGGTCGCATCACTCGCTGCTGCAAGTTGGCCGCGCCCTGTTCGAGCAGTTCTTCTACGAGGACGCGGTGCGAGCGTTCGAGACCGCTCTCGAGAGCGAGCCTGGATCGCTCGAGTCGCGCATCATGGCAGCGCTCTCGAGCAATCTGCTCGGCCGGCCCGAGAAGGCCGTACATCTGCTGGAGGCGGTGGGCGATGCTTCGCAGACTCCGGAGACAGCGGCGTTGCTGGCCTCGGCGTTGGCGGCGGCGGGCCGCATCGCGGAATCTGACGAGCTGTTCCGGGAATCGATCCGGCGCGATCCATCTAGCCCGCATGCGCACGTCAATCTTGCGTTCAGCCTGCTGGACCGTGGGCTGGCAGGGGAAGCCGAAGAGCAGCTGCGCCAGCTAGCGGTGGCGAGCGCCGAGAACGCTCCGAAGGTCTTCTACCAAGTGCGGCGGAATTCCTGCGTGAGGGTGGCTCAGTCACTGCCAGCCGCGGCGCAAGGACCCTCTGGGCCGGAAGGTGATGCGTACTTTGGTTTGGCAGAAACGCTGGCGGGTCGGCACCACCACACGACGGCGCTGGAAGTTCTGCGGCTTGCCATGCGACATGAAGGCGGCAGTTCGCGGGTCTTGCTGGCCGTGGCGAGGGCATGTCTGCACATCGACGCTAACGCTCGACCAGCGGTCAACATATTGGAGCACCTCGCGGCCCGCGAGCCACGGTCAGCCGACGTGCTTTACCTGTTGGGGCGTGCCCACCTGCAGCAGGGCAGGATCCCGGATGCCGTGTCGGCGCATCGCGAGGCCTTGGCCCTTGCGCCGTCCAGGGGCTCTTTCCACGCGGGTCTGGGCCGTGCGCTCGCGGAATCGGCCGACCCCGACAGTCGCCCCGAGGCACTGTCGGCCCTGCGCACTGCCGTGCGGCTAAATCCGGTAGATGTCGATGCACGCTACGAACTTGGAAAGCTGCTGCTGGCAGCGAACCGTCCTGAGGAGGCTGTCAGGGTCTTGGAGGAGGCTGTAAGGCAAGAGCCCGAGTTCCACAACGCCTACTATGTCCTTGGCCAGGCCCACTTGCGGGCCGGCCGGCCGGAGCGGGCGCGCGAGTGCCTCAGCGAATTCGAATCGAAGCGGAAAGGGGCAGACGCCCGGGCAGGTACGGCCAGCGGCTTCGCCCCGGGCTGAACCGAAGTGCCGTCGTCCAGAGCGCCGACTGCCGGCTCTCCGCTGGTTTCCGCGACCGGCATGCCATGCCAAGGTGAAGTTGATTTGGCGTGCAAGTGTCGACTAAGTCGATGTCGTCCGCGGTTACGATTCTCTGCCAGTCTGTCGCGAATAGTTCGAAATATGGACAGTCTGGCAAATCCGCCCCCGGCGAGAGTCAGGTTTGAAATTGCCAAAGCTGTTTCCGCAAATCCGTAGTTTGAGACAACTGCCGTGAACCTCCGCTATTCTTGGCCTCCCTCAGCCTGGGGGAAGGCCCTCCGGGAGCGAGCTGGGGCGACCGCACCTCAGGCTTCGGAGATTGCGCGAACCGGCGCCCCGAGGGTCTCTGTCCGAACTGCCGCGACGCTCGGCCGATCCGGGCGCTGGTGGAACGCTCCTTGGTTCGACACCATTCAGTTCCTCGTGCTCTGCGGAGCCCTGCTCGGGCTGATCGTCTCGGGGGCCATGAGCATGGGCTACAGCTGGCAGTGGTACCGCGTTCCACAATTCGTTTTCCGCGTCGTCGATGGCGAACTGATATGGGGTCCGCTGGCAGCGGGGTTGGCGGTCACCTTGGAAATCACCGCCTGCAGCGTAGTGCTGGCATTGGCGATCGGGCTGGTGACGGCGTTTCTGCGACTCTCTGACTCCCTGGCTGGCAGGGCCGTCTCTAGGGTCTATCTCGAGGCGGTTCGCAACACGCCGCTTCTGATCCAGATGTATCTCTTCTACTTTGTCCTTGGGCCGATCATCGGCTTGGACCGGTTCTGGGTCGGCGTTTCGTGCCTGGCGGTCTTTGAGGGTGCGTTCGCCTGCGAGGTGATCAGGGCCGGGATCCTGTCCGTCCCGCGCGGCCAAGGGGAGGCAGGCGACAGCATCGGACTTGGCCGCGCGCAGGTCTACCGCCATGTGATCCTTCCGCAGGCCGTGCCCCTGATGCTGCCTCCGCTGACGGGGCTGATGGTCTCGCTCATCAAGAACTCGGCGATCGTCAGCGTCATCGCTGTGCTCGACCTCACGACCGCGGGACGCGATATCGTTGCCGAGACGTTCATGAGCTTTGAGATCTGGATGACGGTCGCTGCCATCTACCTCGGAATAACTGTTCCGCTGTCGGTGTTCATGAGCTATGTCGAGCGTCGCGTACGAACATGCGACTGATGTTGTGGCCTGCTTGTAGCTCGAGGCGGTCTTGTGGGAGAGGAGAAGCAAATGCGCTGGACCGATGAAGGGCTGAAGCTCGGGATGGCCGCCCTGCTCTGCATGCTGGCAGCCGGAGCCTGTGGGGAGCGCGCCCGGCAGCAGTCTTCGCCCGAGAGCGTCATCGAGACGATCAAGAAGCGCGGGGCGCTGAAGGTCGGAATGTCGACATTCGTGCCGTGGGCGATGCGCGACAAGACCGGAGAGCTAGTCGGTTTCGAGATCGACGTCGCCCGGAAGCTCGCGACGGACATGGGCGTGGCCGTCGACTTCGTCCCGACCGCTTGGGACGGGATCATCCCGGCTCTGCTCGCCGGCAAGTTCGATGTGATCATCGGGGGATTGAGCATCACGGCGCAACGCAATCTGACCGTCAACTTCACCGTGCCTTACGCCCATTCGGGGATGGGAGTGGCGGCCAACAGTGAGCTCAGCAGGGGCTTGACCTGGCCTGAGGACTACGACAGCACCGAGGTGACGTTCACCTGCCGTCGGGGTGCCACGTCCTGTAGCGCCGTGGAAGAGCTCTTTTCGAAGGCGGCGGTTCGAAAGTTCGACGACGAACCACAAGCGGTGCAGGAAGTGCTCAACGGTAACGCCCACGCCTTCGTCTCGTCGTATCCGAAGCCGACTCTCCTAGTACACCGCTATGGGGACAAGCTCTTCCTGCCGACCATGGAAGCCCTAACCCAAGGAAACGAGGCGTTCGGGCTGCGCAAGGGCGACCCGGACGCATTGAACTTCTTCTCCAACTGGATTCTGGTGAACACCAGCAACGGATGGCTGAAGGAGCGGCACTCCTACTGGTTCAAGACCACGAGCTGGGCCGGGCAGGTCGACCTGACCGAATCCGCCGGACAGTAACTTGCGGATCCGGAGCCGACGCGGACCAATGGCATCGCACCGGAAGAGGCTCCGGCTGAATTGGATTGACTGCACGGTCTTCGCCGTGCTCATAGCGGCGACGGCCTACGTCGGCTACCGGGTCGGTTCAGTTCTGGAGTACCGGTGGGACTGGTCCGGCATCTGGGACTATCTGTACCGCTGGGACGAGGACCAGCAGCGCTGGGTCGCGAACCTGCTTATGCAGGGGCTCTACACGACGCTGCGGCTCGCAGTGTGGGGGATCGCGCTGGCTGCAATTGTCGGTGTGGTGTTCGGCATCATGCGCACTTGGAGGCGCTTGTTTCCCCGCATGCTGAGCCGGGCCTACGTCGAGTTGGTCCGGAACATCCCGCCGTTAGTGTTCGTCTTCATCTTCTACTTCTTCATCAGCAGCCAGGTCATGCCCCTGCTCGGCGTCGAGGAGTACATTCGGGACGCCAGTCCCGGGACTTTGGCCTGGCTGGAGGTCCTGTTCGGGCCGCCGAACCTCATCCCGAATGTGATCTCGGGAGTCCTGTGTCTCGCCATGCTCGAGGGAGCCTACGTGACCGAAATCGTGCGCGCGGGAATCCAGTCCGTCCCCAAGACCCAAGTGGAGGCCGGCTTCAGCGTTGGTCTCTCACGATGGCAGCTGATGCAGCACGTCATCCTTCCTCAAGCGGTCCAGCGGGTGGTCCCCCCGTTGGCCGGACAGTTCATCACGCTGGTGAAGGACTCGTCCATCGTGTCGCTGATCTCGGTCCAGGAGCTGACTTACCTCGCAGTGGAGACGGCCGTGTCGACTTCCCGGATCTTCGAGGTGTGGATCATAGTCGCCGCCCTGTATTTCGGCGTGTGCTTTTCCTGTGCGGTGCTGTTCAACCGGCTCGAGAAGCGCATGGCGGTGAGGGGACAATGAGCCCCCGGAAGGGCTCGCAAGGGCGTGCCAAGGTCGTGGTCGAATTTGAGGGCGTCAACAAGTGGTTCGGTGACTTCCACGTCCTCAAGGACATCAACCTCCGGGTCAGGGAGCGCGACCGCGTGGTGATCTGCGGCCCCTCCGGGTCGGGCAAGTCCACCTTGATTCGCTGCATCAACCGTCTTGAGGAGCATCAGGAAGGTCGAATCGTGGTCGACGGGCACGAGATCGGCAACGACCCAAAGAGTGTCGCGGCAGTCCGGAGGGAGGTCGGAATGGTGTTTCAGCAATTCAACCTCTTCCCCCATCTAACGGTGCTGGAAAACTGCATGCTCGGGCCGACAAAGGTCCGCGGGCTGTCGAAGGCAGAGGCCCGGGACCGGGCGATGCAGTACCTTGCCCGTGTCAGGATCCCGGAACAGGCGGACAAGTACCCCGGGCAGCTCTCCGGCGGCCAGCAGCAGCGGGTTGCCATTGCCCGGTCGCTGTGCATGCAGCCTAGGATCATGCTGTTCGACGAGCCGACGTCGGCACTCGACCCCGAGATGATCAAGGAGGTTCTCGACGTGATGGCGGATCTTGCCCAGAGCGGCATGACGATGCTCGTTGTCACGCACGAGATGGGATTCGCCAGAACCGTTGCCGACGAAATGGTGTTCATGGACGAAGGCAGTATCGTGGAGTCGGCTCCCCCGGAACGGTTCTTCACGAATCCCGAAAACGATCGCTCGAAACTCTTCCTCAGCCAAATCCTGTCGCACTGATCTGCGGGTCGACTGTCGGGGCGGCTGGTGTACCCGCACCGGGCGGGCGCTGGCAGGATGGATCAGATACCCGTTGCAGGAATCGCCGAGGTATAGCTGCGGGTGGAACTCGGTCCCCAACACTACTCTCTGTAACCTTGGTCCAGACGGTGATCGAAGGTGATCGCATCCGTACCCTTGGGCGGGGCCCGCGGGCTCTCGCGGCTCGTCAAACCGATGGCGTACGGTGGCCATTCACAGACCAAGAGCTGGTGGCCGCCAATTCAAGGCGAGCCGCTCGGCCGCCGGGCTCCGGTTGAAACCCGTCCTCTCGCAGGCGGAGGCTCGGCAGGCTGCCCTGGGGAATCGCTGTAGCCTCACCACGAGTGCGCGCCGTCCCCAGCATCCCAATGCCTGTACAAGCGAGCGCGCCCGGTCGATTCACTCTGCCAGTCGGGAGATCATCTGGCGAGCCCGCGTACGCGACCGCGGGATGCCTTGGCCTGGCGGTAAGCATGTCGACCCCCTTACCAAATCGGACGTGCCATGGTGAATAAAGGCCTACACGATCCTTCGAGGACAGGCAACATTGCGAATTCAATCCGACTCGACCCGGAGACCGAGCAAAGGATCAATTCTCTGGCCTCCCAGACCGGGCGCACCAAGGCTTTCTACATGCGCCAGATGGTTGAAAGTCAACTTGGTGAGGTGGAGGAGTACTACCTTGCGGCAGACGCGCTGGAACGCGTTCGTCAAGGCAAAGAGCGTGTTTACTGCTCGGCAGAAGTGAGAGAAGACCTTGAACTGAACGATTGAGCACACCGCACCCGCTCGACGCCAGCTCCGAAAACCCGACAAGCAGGCCCCTCGACGGATCCTCGACATCATGGACGAACGACTTGAGGTACTGAAGGGCCATCCGGCATTGGGAAAGCGCTTGTTCGGCCCGCTCGGTGAGTTGTGGCGATGTCGGATTGGGGACTACCGCGTAATCTGCGATCTACACGACGACGCGTTGCGGGTCGTGGTACTGAGAATCGGCAGCCGAGCCTCATCCTGAGGGTGAATCGACTCAGGCCTCTCCCGGAGCTTTCGAACGGACCGCTTCCGTGGACACCTACTTGGCCCGTGTCCAGATCCGCTAGGCGCCGGACGAGGAGGTCCCGCCCCTGGGCCAGCTGCCCTTCTTCATCGACTTCCTCAAGCAGGCCGGCCTCTTCGATGCATTCGTGCAGGACGCGTCGCGGTCGTATTCCAGCAGCAACCGGCCCCGGGCTGCCCGTGCCACACAAGCAGACCCTATCCGCCCGTGATGAGAGTCCCAAA
>JAPPMC010000016.1 GCA_028819235.1 Bryobacterales bacterium | reverse complement strand
ACTGGCAGTTCACCACGTCCGACGCTCGCGTCAAGCTAAGAAACCTATATCCGAAGATTTAGGAGATACATGGTACTAATAGGCTGGTCCGCCCGAGCCCGCCGCCGTTACGAGATTCGCAGCTGCAGGCCGATTGCCCGCGTGATCCGCATGACTGTTGCGAACGTCGGGTTTCCGTCCGGAGCTAGCGCTTTGTAGAGACTCTCTCGGCTCAGTCCCGCCTTGCGCGCCAAACTCTCCATGTTTCCCGCAAACCCCACATCATTCAGGGCGGCTCGGATCAGCCTGCCGTCGCTTGGATCCTCCTCGGCACACGCCTGCACATAGAGCCGCGCATCTTCGACGGTATGGAGATGTTCGGCAGCATCCCGTTTAGTGAACTTCTCGGTCATGATTGCTTCCATCTCCTTCGCCAGTCGGCGGGCGCGTTGGATACCCCAATGCTGGCTCCCCTTGTCCCGGCCACCCAGTACTGTCTCCGTCACGAAGGCAATCGAGCCTGTACCGAGGTCCATAGTGCACGCTCATCTCGAACAGGCCGCCGTCCACCGCCTTGGCATCCCCCACGCTGCCGAGGAAATCGTTGCGCAGTCGCGCGCTGATCCGCGCCACTGCGACGCGGTCCCGCCTGCTTGCATCGGTAGTCCCCACCGATGCTGACGCCAGGTTTCCCGGCTGCCGCTGCCCGCTACTTCTCCATCTTGCGGGCGGTAAGAAGGGTCAGTGAGAGGTACAAGAGGCGTCACCACGAGGAGATGAACGGCTTTCTGGCAGGCCTGGGCCGCCCGATGGCGGTGGCCTCAGTGTTTGCAATGGCCCGATTGGGACTGGCGACAGCGATTCGCATCCCTGATGGGTCTCGAGCGTGGGCTTCGCTGCCAGCCGACGCAGGCGGAGGCCGAGCTGCGCTTGTGCGAGGGGCGCGGCTAGCGCCGGGTGCGCGACCGGCAAGCGGCTGGTCTGGAGCAGGCAAAGGACGATCTGGTTTGGACTCTTACAGGCGGACCCTTGCCCACTTCTTGCCAAACTTGAGGATGAGCTCGCCGACACCGCTAGGTACGGAATACGTCATCTTTCGGTGCTTGGTCCCGTTCACGGCGACCGCGTTAGCCCTGAGCATGCGGTTTGCTTCCGCTCCCGAACGCGCCAGGCCTATGGCTCGGAGCAGTTTGTCGATGCGGATGTGTCTCTTTCCCCGCATCTCGGCGGGCATCGGAAACTCGGCCATGGTCTCCGGGACCTTCTTCTGCTGGACCACCCGTCTAAACGTCTTCCGCCCGGACCGAGCACCGGCCTGTCCGTGGAAGTCCGCCACAATTCGGGCGGCGAGATCATGCTTGACCTCCATCGGGTGCATCGACCCATTCTCGACTCCGTGCCGGAGTCTCAGGATCTCGGCCATCGAAAGGTCCGTCAGCAACTCGTAATAGCGGAACATTAGTGAGTCGGAAATCTGCATGACCTTGCGGTACATCACCTCGGCTGGTTCGCTCACGCCGATGTAGTTTCCTAGGGACTTCGACATCTTCTGGACTCCATCGAGGCCCTCCAGTATCGGCACTGTCGCCACGATCTGACGCCGCTGTCCGTGAGTCGCTTGCAATTCCCGTCCCAGCAGCAGGTTGAATGTCTGGTCCGTGCCACCCAATTCGATGTCAGCCCTTAGGGCAACCGAGTCCTGCGCTTGCGTCAGCGGGTACAGGAACTCGTGCAGTCCGATAGGCTTGCCCTGCCGGTAGCGGCTTGAGAAGTCCTCGCGCTCCAACATCTGCGCCACGGTCGCGTGCGAGCTGAGCTGGATCATGCCCAACGTTCCCAACTCAAGCAGCCATTCGCTATTGAGGCGCACCTCAGTCTTGTCCTTGTCCAAAATCGTGAAGACTTGTTCTTTGTAGGTTTCGGCGTTCTTCAAGATCTGCTCTCGGGTCATCGGCGGTCGCGCTGCATTGCGGCCGCTCGGATCTCCGATCAGTCCGGTGACGTCCCCGATGACAAATACGGCTCGGTGGCCTAGGTCTTGGAAGTGGCGCATCTTGCGGATCAGCACTGTGTGCCCAAGGTGTAGGTCGGGAGCGGTCGGGTCGAAGCCGGCCTTAACCCTCAGTGGGCGACCGGTCTTGTGCGACTCCTCTAGACGCGCACGAAGTTCACCCTCGGTGATGACCTGCGCGAAACCCTTGCGCAGGTACTCCAGCTGTTGATCTATGCTCATTTGATTCTGAGCACGCGCCTACCCTCTATTCGGAAATTCTCGCTCAGCACCAATCCGATTGCCTCGGTGTAGATGTGGTGCTCCTGCTCCAGTATGCGGGCCGAGAGTGTGCCCACGCTGTCGGAGTCCAGCACGGGCACTGTCGATTGGACGATGATCGGCCCGGCATCGAGCCACTCGTCTACGAAGTGCACCGTACAGCCCGTGTGCTTCACGCCGTGCTCGAGCGCCTGCAGCTGGGCCTCTAAGCCTGGAAAGGACGGCAGGAGCGACGGGTGGATATTCAGAATCCGCTGCGGATACTCATTCACGAAGTATGCGCTCAGCAGCCTCATGAATCCTGCAAGGCAAATGAGGTCCACCCGTGCAGCGCGGAGTTCTGCGACCACGAGCCTGTCATACGCCTCACGCTCCATGGCCTTTGAAGGGATGCAGATTGCACGGTGGCCCCGCTCGCTGGCTCGTTGCAGACCCTTGGCCATCGGATTGTTGCTAATGACGACCGCGATTTCGGCGTTTATCCTTCCAGCGTCAACGCTGTCGGCGATGGCCTCATAGTTGGAACCGCGGCCGGAAAGGAGGATGCCCAAGCGTTTCATGGCTCTAGAACGACCCCTTTTGTCCCTGTTTCGACCACGCCGATGTCTATAGCCTTCTCGCCCACGTCTGCTAGGGCACGGATCGCGGCCAAGGCGGCCCCAGGCGTCACGCAGGCAACTAGGCCGATGCCCATGTTGAAGGTCCGGTACATTTCCTCAGACTCCACCGATCCAATCTCGCTCAGGAGCCGAAACACCGGAGGAGCTGTCCAGCGGTTCGTCCAAATCTTCGCCTGAAGGCCGTTCGGCAGCACTCTCGGGACATTGCCGGGGAGCCCCCCACCTGTAATGTGCGCGGCGCCCAGCAGAAGACTCGAATCCTTGAGGGTACGAAGGGCTTTGAGGTAGCTGCGATGGACCTTCAACAGTTCCTCGCCGACCGTGCATCCAAGCCTGCCGGGACGCGTTTCGACCGTCCATCCTGCGATATCGAAGAAGATCTTGCGGGCCAGAGAGTAGCCGTTCGTGTGTAGGCCTGAGGACGGGAGGCCGACGAGGCTGCTCCCGGCACGAACACCGTCTCCGAGAAGCAGGCCGTTGCGCTCCGCGGCTCCAACAATGAAGCCGGCTAGGTCATACTCTCCATCCCTGTACATGCCGGGCATTTCGGCGGTCTCGCCGCCGATGAGCGATATTCTGTTCTGGATGCAGGCATCGCTGAGGCCCCGCACCACCGCAGCCGCAACTCCAGGCTCCAAACGGCCGGTGGCAAAGTAGTCGAGGAAGAACAGCGGCGTGGCCCCTTGCACGGCGATGTCGTTGACGCAGTGATTCACCAAACACTGGCCAACCGAGTCGTGGCGCCCTGCTAGGAATGCGACCTTGAGCTTCGTTCCTACGCCGTCTGCCGAGCTGACCAGCACGGGATCCCTGAGCCGCTGGCCAGCGAGGGAGTAGGTGGCGCCGAACGATCCGACACCGGCCAATACATTGCTGTCGAAGGTTCGCCGGGCGAGTCTGCCGATGTTCTCGGTGACCCGGTCAGCTGCCTCGATGTCCACGCCGGCCTCAGCGTAAGTAAGGGGACTGGTCGCCATTGGCAAGGGCCATTATCGCAAGACCGCAGTTTCCCCCGAACCAGCCCAGAGTCTGCTGAGCGGCCCCATCGATCAGGCACGAGCTTGAGGGTCTTGCGCTAGGTCCGCCCGTGCGCGCCCACGCGTGTTGCGCGTCGCCAGCCAGACAAAGAGCCGTGATCGTGCGACGGGAACGGGAGCTCGAATTCTGGACCCGTCGGCTAGAATGAGAGCGATGTGTGAAGGCTTGCGTAGTGGGGCTGTCCTGCTGCTGTCGGCCTACCTCTACGCGTGGTTCGGCGTACCCGGCGCGGTCGCTCACGACGGCAGCATTGTCCTCATGTCGGCCGCCAGCCTTGACCCGGAAGTTTCCATTGCTCCCGGTTCCTTGGCCGTTATGCGCGGAGAGTTCTCTACCCGCACCGTGAGGCCCGACGATGGTCTGCCAACGGCCGAGCTTGCGGGCTACTCCGTGAAAGTCGAGGGCTCCGGCGGGGCGGAGGTCCCTGCCCTGCTGGTTGGGGTCGAGCCCACGCGGTTGGTGATCCTCGTCCCCGACTTGCCGGCGGGAACGGCGCACCTCCGTGTGCTGCGGTATGGTCTCGAAGTTGAGGACGGCGAATTCGGTGTCCAGCTGGTGAGCCCTGGTCTGTTCTCGGCCGCCGGCACGGGAGGCGGCCTAGCAGATGCGCGGGCGCTGCGCATGGATCTGTCGGACGGTTCCGAGACTGCCGAGAACGTCTCGTTCTTCAATCCCAACCGCTCCGCGCACGAGGCAATCCCGCTGGGTCTGGGCGTCGCAGGCACGGAACTCTACTTGAGCGTCCGGGCGACGGGCCTGCGAGATGCGACGGAGGTGTCCTCAACTATTGGAGGTCTGTCCGTTCCGGCTCTGCTTGAGGGATCGGAAGGCCTCGACCCGGGCATTGATCGCGTCCGTATAGGGCCGCTTCCATCCGCGCTGGCACAGCGGCAGCTGGTGAACGTACAAGTTGTCGCAGACGGTAGCGTGTCCAACCTCGTCCAGGTCGCATTCTCACCCACTAGCGGGGCCGCGGTCACGTTCAGCAATCAGATCGTGCGCCTCTTTCAAGGGCACTGCCAGACCTGTCATCGCCCGGGAGAGGTCGCGCCGTTCTCGCTCATGGAGTACGAGGAAGCTAGGGACTGGGCACAACCAATAAAGCTCGCAACTCAATCCGGCTTCATGCCGCCTTGGAAGCCGGTGGCGGGCCACGGCGAGTTCCAGCACGAGCGCGGTCTTGATCAGGCCGAGATTGACCTGATCGCGCGCTGGGTGGACGCCGGCGCACCGCAAGGCGATGCGGAAGACCTGCCAGACCCAATTGTGTTCGACGAGGACTGGGTGCTCGGTACGCCGGATCTGGTCTTGGAGACCCCAGCCTATACGCCCGATCCCGGCGGGGAAGACGACTACCGCTGCTTCAGCGTGCTGGTCCCCCCCGAAATCACAGAGCCCAAGAGCCTCACCGCCTTTGAGGTACGGCCTGGCAACCGCAAGATCGTACACCACCTGATCCTTTTCGGTGATCCCGGGGGCGAGTCGGCTGAACTCGAGGCAGCCACTTCGGACGGACGGCCTGGATACGAATGTTTTGGCAGCGCTGGAATCAGTACACGCAGCTTCAACCTGATTGAGGACTCCTACATTCTCGGCGGGTGGGCACCAGGGTACACTCCCAACCACTTTCCCGACGGAAGCGGACTGGTGCTTCGGCCCGGAGCACGCATCGCTATCCAGGTCCACTACCACCCCGATGGCACTGACCAGTCCGACGCAACCCGCATCGGTCTCCATTTCTCGGAAGAACGCACCGAGAAGAACCTGCTCATTCTCGCGGCTATCAACACTTCTTTTGTGATTCCTGCGGGAGCGGAGCGGCACGA
Organism: Bryobacterales bacterium; assembly: GCA_028819235.1. Lineage (GTDB taxonomy): Bacteria > Acidobacteriota > Terriglobia > Bryobacterales > UBA6623 > VXMF01. The sequence continues at coordinate 62,365 of JAPPMC010000016.1, read as the reverse complement.
AGTTCGTGCCGAGTTTGATCTCGAAGGATTGAGCCGATCCCTAGGAATACCGGGTCTCCGTGGTCTATTGACATTGCTGGGATTCTTTCCAGCGAACATAGTCGCCGTCTTGCCGCATATGCATACGCTAGGTCGCGAAATCCGCATGGATAAGGTGTCGCCGGACGGAGAGGTCACACCGATGATCTACATTGACGACTGGGACTTTGACTGGCAGGACATGTATATGTACGTAGAGCCAGTCCAGCTGAATGCCGAAGACCGGCTAGAAGTCGTGGCATACTATGACAACTCAGCAGACAACCCTAATAATCCAAATGATCCGCCCATTGATGTCCGCTGGGGGGATCGCACGGTGGACGAAATGTGTATCGTATTCTTCATGGTGGAAGTCCCGAGCCTCAATCTTGGTTCCAGCACTTCGCAGTGAACGCAACGAACTGACTGCCTTGTACTGCGACTTTAGTCTGCCGCTTGACACTTAGTGTCCGCCCGTTGCTTGACGCTTCTAGTGCGGCGGCATGCAAGTGGACCAGTGCGACGTAGAACACGACTCGCGGCAATGTTCTCTTGGCCCCACAGCCCTCACAATCTCTCGTTGCCCGTCTAGACTCCGGCCGCAGACTCTCCATTTCCGGGAGCCAGGCGCACCGACGGTCGGGATTCCAGTCACAGTTGTGTGCCACTTTCCCGCCGTGCGTCACAGCGCAGGTGTTACCCTAGATTCCGCAGTTCGAGCCGCTTTACTGTACTTTTTGGTGGAAGCTCGTGTCGCACTGCAATCGAGGAGCTTCAACTGGTCGCGACCCGGTGGCTCCGCCACGGTCAACGCTAAATTCTGTACGTATTCATCATAGGTGCGAGACTAGACTCCATCACAACTGATACTGTCTCACCGGAGATGCGGTGAGAATGCAAATCTGAGCAAAGTGCCCACCGAGTGGCTTGAACTGCCGAATTTAGGGTTACTTGACGACCATGACCGTATCCGGTGGTCACCGAACTGGTGAGGGGCTCACCCCAGCGTGTGCCCGAAATCCTCCTCACGGGCGCGGTATCGTCAAGTTGAGCATTGCGTTGTCCGAAGCCTCCTCCAGCAGGAGTGCCGGCTGCGGCGGTAGAGCAAGAGCTTGGCCTGCATGCGCTTCCGCATCCTCGCCGCCTCCAAAGACACGGCGTATCCGCCGCCAGCGTCAAGGGACCGCCAGCCGACAGAGCGAGACGGACCTCCAGCGGCTCGAACCGATGACGATACTCAGCGCCGGGAATTGTGAGGTGCGTCGCCCCTGCTGTTCGCGGCCTCGCCCGGAGTGAGAACGGCGCCCAAGGTCGCGACTTGCCGTCCAAACCGTCCAGCCGTACCGCACAGCACTTCGAGGTGGCCTGCTGGGCCCACCCGGATGATCGCACGCATCGGTGATGACAATGCCTTCCGCGCGGTCGTAACCTGCCCGTCTGGCCGGTCTGTAGGCGGGCGCCGCGCTCCCGTGGGTTGCGGATAGGTACCATCTATATCAGCACCTGAGGAGCGACCCATGTTTGAACAACCGAGCGATCAAGCGAGCGGCGCCGCGCGCCCAAGATGGCACGGCTACGCGCAGCTAGCCTTGATCCTAGTCTTCGTACTTCGCGCGGGCGCCAAGTCGCGTTGACCGCGGCGCAGTCTCCAGCGATCCAACCGAAGACGCCCGCCCCGTCGTAACGGTGATTCGCCCGACGCCGACCGAGCATGAGCTGTCCGTCGAGCTGACCGGTTCGGTCACCTTGGAGGAAAAGGCTTCCGTCGTGTCGGAGGTTGTAGGACGCGTGGTGTGGGTGTCTCCTACATTCAGCAATGGAGGTTCATTCGCCGCGGACGAGACCTTCATTAGGATCGATCCCACCAAGTTCGAACTGCACGTCGAAGCGGCCACCATGGCAGTTCGCGAGGCGGAGGCTCGTGTGTGGGCACAGAAGGCCCGGGGCGCGGAGGACGCCAGAAGGTTCGCGCTCGAGAATCCTGGAGTCGAGGTGTCCGAATGGGTCCGCCGCCTGCCCAAGATCGCCGAGGCGGAAGCCGAGCTGGAAAGGGCGAGAGCGGAGCTAAGGCTGGCGGAGCTGCGTCTGGAAGACACAAGCATTTCCTTTCCGTTCGACGGGCGGGTGATGACTTCTGATGTTGAGGTCGGCGAACTCGTGGGGCCCGTGGACCTAGTCGGGCGAACGTCCCTAGGCGTGGTGTACAGGCCCTCCGCACTTCAGGTGGACGTGCCAATCGACCAGCGGGAATTGGACTCCTTGGGTCGCGTGATTGGCCGGACCGCCAACGTGTCAGGCGAGACGGGAACTTGGAGAGCGAGGGTCGCACGCGTCTCGTCGGTGGTTGCCCCTAGGACTCGGCTGGCGTCGATCTTCCTGAAGTTCTCCGGGGCCGCGCGGCCAAGCTCGCTGCCGGCACCAGGCGAGTTCGTGGAGGTGGAGATCAAAGGGCCCACCTACCGGGACGTCTTCATGCTGCCGGAATCCGCACGGCAAGAGAGCAACGGTGTTTGGATCGTCCGCGCAGGGACACTCCGGCGATTCGAGCCGGAAGAGGTTCGACAGACCGCCGAGGCCTGGATCGTAAGGGAATTCGACGTGAGCGAGGGCTTGGTTGTGGGCAGAATCCCACGGGCTCGAGAAGGGCTAGCCGTTACGGCAACGGACTGAGAGGGGGTACTTCAATGGGCACCACGGAACCTGCCAGGCAGCCGGATCCGCAAGCGTCTGCGAAGAATGGGCTAGTCTCCTACTTCGCAGGGAACCGCGTAGCAGCGAACCTTCTCATGTTGCTCTGCGTCGTCGCCGGGATCGTCTCTGGGCTCCAGCTCGCCGTTCAGAACTATCCGGAGATCGACCTCCGAACCGTCAGTGTGCGCGTGCTCGCCCCGGGCTCGTCATCGCAGGAGGTGGAGGAAGACATCAATCGCCGCGTCGAAGAGAGCGTCATCGGTCTTCCCGGCGTCGAGCGGGTGGTTGCGACCGCGACTGAAGACGTGGGCGTCATCAACGTCGAGGTTGCAACGTTTGCCGATTCGGTCACTGTGCTGCGAGACGTTCAGAACGCCGTGGACGGCATTGAGCGCTTTCCGCCGCCTAATGCCGAGAGGCCAGAGGTGAAGCTTTTGCGGCTCGACATTGAGGTGATGACTCTTGCCTTGAGCTCGGCGGTGGTCGGAGAGGACGATCTGCGACGCGCGGCCGAGGAGGTGCGCAGCGAGCTGTTAGAACTGCCGTCGGTCTCCCAAGTGAAGCTAATGGGTACGCGTGCCCGCGAGATTTCCATCGAGCTCAGCGAGGAGGAATTGCGCCGCAACGATCTGTCTCTTGGTCAAGTCGCCAACGCGGTCCAGAGGGCTTCCCTGAACCTCACGTTCGGTGAGTTGCGCACTGAATCGGGCGGCGTAGTGCTGCACACCGCTGCGAAGCGCACGGTCGGCGAGGAGTTCGAGGGCATTCCCCTTATCACCCGGCTGGACGGCACGATTGTCTCGCTCGGGGAGCTGGCGGAGATTCGCGACGCTTTTGTCGATGACCAGGTCGTGTCGAGAGTGAGTGGCACACCTGCGGTCTTCGTTCGCGTTGAAGCCACGGACCGTCAGTCAATCGTTCGGATGGCTGACAACATCAAGAATTGGCTGGCAGACTACGAGCCGCCGCAGGGCGTGGCGATTGGCGTCTGGAGCGATACGTCCGCCCCGGCCCTAGGGCGGCTCTCGGGGATTCTGAGGAACGGACTGATTGGTGCCGTGCTGGTTTTTGTGCTCCTCATCTTGGTGTTCGACCTTCGTGAAGGGTTCTGGATCGCCCTTGGAATCCCGTTCTCATTCATTGCTGCTCTGGCCTTCTTCGAGCCGGCAGGCCTGACGCTTAACTTGGGGACGATGATTGCTTTCTTCCTGATGATCGGCCTCGTGGTAGACGACGCGTTGGTCGTGGGCGAGAGTATCGCAGCGGAACGGGACAGAGGCAAGAGTGGTCTGGCGGCGGCTGTGGCCGGCGTCAGGGCGGTGGCGGGTCCGATCACCATCGGCGCGTGCACGACAGTCCTTGCGTTCCTGCCGTTTCTGTTTGTCACTTCGCCCAGCTATCAACTGGTGAACGTATTCCCCTATGTAGCGTTCTTCGTGCTGGCTGTTTCGCTCGTCGAGGCCTTTCTGATCCTCCCCGCCCATCTCTCGCACGAGAGGCGGTGGAGCCTTTGGCCACTGACTGCGATTCAGGCCCAAGTCGGGTCATGGATCGACCAAGTCCGCGAGCGAACGGTGGTCCCAGCGGTGTCGTGGTCCGTCCGGCACAATCGTTCGACCCTCGTAATGGGAACCATTCTAGTGCTGCTCTCCCTGGCGCTCGTGCGAACCGAAGCCGTTCGCGTGATCCTGTACGACGAGAGGATGAACGTACCCGACAACGTACAAGTCGACTTGCACATGCCGATCGGCACGCCCTTTGCCACGACGCTGGCCGCAGCAGAGCATGTTGCGGACGCCGCCTACAGAATGAGCGAGCGGTTGCCCGGGGAATCGATCAGTCGTGCCAGTCTCATCGTCGGGCACCTTGTGTCCGGCCGGTCATCTGAGACTGGACCGAGTAACAGTCATCTGGCCGCGGTGAGACTTCACCTGAATGGGCGTCCCGAGCGCGAGGCGGCTCCTGAAGAGATCGAACGGACGTGGCGAGAGGAAATCGGAGATGTCTCGCAGTTTGACAAGATCGAGTTCCAGACGTCCCTTGTGCGGACTAGGCCAACTGTTGCATATGCACTGAAACACGATGACCCCGAAGTTCTGTCGGCCGCCGCCTCTGAGATGAAGTCGTATCTGACGACCATACCGGGCGTCTTTCAAGTCGCTGACAGTCTCGCACTGGGCAAGCGCCACCTTCAAATCGGCCTGACACCCGCGGGAGAAGCCGCCGGACTTACCGCGGGCGCGATCGGCCTGCAGTTGCGTGCGAATTTCCACGGCATTGAGGCACAGCGAATTCAGCGCGGCCACGAAGAGGTCAAGGTCATGGTGAGGTATCCACCCGAAAGGCGGCGGAATCTCCGAGAACTGGCCAGCGAGCGCGTCCGACGCGTCGGAGGAGGCGAAGCGCCACTGTCCACTGTCGCCACCCTGACAGAGCAGCGCGAACAGGCGACTCTTATGCGCATCGACGGCAAGCGCGCCGGTTTGGTGACGGGGCGAGCCGACGCGGCGGTGATCACACCAATTCAGGCGCGTCGACAAGTCGCCCAAGATTTCATCCCGGGATTGCTGGCCAAGCATCCCGGTTTGCAGGTTGACGTAGAAGGAGGTGTGCGGGACGAACAGGCCATGTCGGAGACTATGGCTGTGCTGGTTCCCGTAGTGTTGGTAGCGATGTATCTCCTGATGGCGGCGTTCCTTCGGAGCTACTGGAAGCCTTTAGTTGCCGTGGCCGGATTCCCGCTGGCCTTCGCAGGCGCGATCTTGGGGCACTGGATCCTTGGATGGGACCTCACAGCGATGTCGTTGTTCGGCATGATCGCAGTGTTTGGCGTGATTGTCAACGATGCTCTAGTTCTCTTGGACCGCTATAACACCATTCGGGTCCAACATCCGATGGTGCCGGCAATCGCCGCTGCTTCGGCAGCGACTCGGGATCGGTTTCGAGCAGTTTTCCTGACGAGCGCTACCACTATCCTAGGGTTGTCACCGTTGCTCTATGAGCGTAGCGATGACCTTATGTTTCTCGTGCCGTTCGTAATTAGCATGATTGGCGGCGTAGTACTGTCTGGAGTATTCATCCTCTTCGTTCTTCCCACGTTGGTGATGATCGCCGAGGGTCGGAAGGAGCAAGGAGCGGAAGCGTTATCCGGCGCGTGACCGTTCGACTGACGAGTGGAGGGAGATGTCGCCTTGCCAGTTGAGGATCGTCTGCTAGTCACGGGAATGCGACTTCACGAAGATATTGAGGATGTTCTTCACCGGCTTGGCATAGTTGCGACGGGTGTCGATCTGGCCTCGGGCTTGGGCCTGGCCGACTTGGATCGAGCTGGTCGCGGTGGCAAGTAGGCTCGAAGCGAGGTGTCCTCTAGGAGGTCGCCATCAGGGGTGTCCCCCGCGCCAAGTCTGCGTCGAACGGTTGCGCAGGAGGCGGCCACGAGACGGGTGCTTTGAGAGATCGTCCGGCAGAATGTCTGCCCGCAGCTAGATCGTGCCCCACCACCCCACCACCATCGCCTCGACAGGACTCGCGACGGCCCTCGCCGGGTGTCTTGGCCGCCGTCGCTGCCATCCTTCCCCATCGTGCGCCCGCAACACTTGCTTGGCAACCCTGCCATCCGTGCGAGAAGAGACAATCTTGGGCAACGTGAAGCGCTCCTTGGGCCGGACCTACGATCGGACGAGGCGCTACACGGCCCGCTATTTGGCGGATGCGGAGTTGCAGTACCGCTCTAATTGCCGCTACGACCTGGCGGCCATGCTCCCGAGGCTGCCGAAGGCGGCGACCGAGCTGGAGAGGTGAGGGAGTGGCAGGACGGATCGTAAAGGAACTCATCGACAAGGGAAACGCTCAGCGCAGACAGCCAAGAAACGAGCGAAGTTGACACACTGCTGGAAGGTAACCCAAGAACGGGGTGTCCATCGCGAGGTGGAATCTGACTCCCGTCCGGTCGCCCAAGCCGCACCACCACGCCCTTGACTTGCGGGTCCGGCAACTGAGCAGCAAGTGCCACCGTGATCTGACGTGCAGTTCCTGCTTGGACTAACAAGCGATGTGCCAGCGGCTTCTTCGACGCAGGGTTCGCAGTCGAGCGTGGGTCGCCCTCCTATGGGGACAGATCTGGTGCCGTCGGCCTGACTCGGCGACAATTGGACTCTCGACGAGATGCGGCCAAGCGAATCGAGCGACCGTGCCAGGGGCTCCAGTGCAGAGGCCGTTGCGGAGACGTTTGACCGATGGGTGAGGGAGGGCATGGCCGCAGGCATGGAGAGGCGCCATCGCCGCTTGGCAGAGCGCATGCTAGATCGCGTCTCGATCTCTAGCGATGGATGCTTGCTCGATGTCGGGTGTGGCAACGGATGGTTGGCTCGCTTGATCGCGGGCCGTGTGCCCGAAGCAGCGGTCGTCGGCATTGACGTGTCGATGGAGATGGTCCATCAGGCTAGGCTGGACTGCGCGGACCTTGTGAATGTGATGTTCGCTCCCGGCGCGGCCGAGGAGATCCCATGGGCTGAGGAGTACTTCACTCACGTGATCAGCATCGAGTCCGCCTACTACTGGCGGGATCCCGCCAAAGCGGCCCGCGAGATCTTTCGGGTCGCAAAGCCAGGGGGAACGTTCCACATACTCATCAACTACTACGAGGAGAATGGGTTCTCTGCCGGGTGGGACGCTGAGACGGGCCTAGCGCTCCACCGCCTGAACGCGGCGGATTGGGTGGACCTGTTCGCCGCTGCGGGATTCGATGACGTCTCCTCGGACCAGATCCCGGACGATTCGCCGATCTCACCAGGCAAGACGCCAGAAGCGATGGCCCACCGTCAAGGTCTGCAGGACGTAGGGGCCTTGTATGTGACGGGTCGAAAGTCCAAGGCCAAGCGGCGGGCGGACCTACAGGCGCAAGTTGATCCGGGCCTGTTTCGGATTCTTCGATGACCAGTTCGCGCCGGAAGGGGAGGCAGAGGTGGCACTCGCGCGGTACAGTAGAGCAATTTTGAGACTGGTCATGTGTGCTTCTCTGGCGGGCGCATTGGCCTGCGGGCCGAGCGGCGGCCCTCGGGATTCGATTGCCGTGGACTACTCCGCCAAGCTTGCCGACTACGTGCCCGTGCGGCTGGAAGCTGACCTGGACGGGCTCTCGGAGTCCCAGCGCGAGATGCTGCCCCTGCTGAAGGAAGCCTCGCGTGTGATGGACGACCTGTTCTGGCGGCAGGCGTATGGCGACAAGGCGGAGCTGCTCGCTGGAATCGAGGATCCGTCAGCCCGGAGGTTTGTGGAGATCAACTACGGGCCGTGGGACCGCCTCGACGACAATCGCCCCTTCCTGCCTGGTTTCGGGGCCAAGCCGCCCGGGGCGAACTTCTATCCGGTTGGGATGACCGAAGAAGAGTTCGAACGGGCAGCCGAGACGGATCCTGACCTCCGCAGCCTGTACACACTGGTCCGGCGTGATGCCGGAGGCGGACTGCGCGCCGTACCTTACCACGTCGAGTTCAGTGACGAACTCGCGCGGGCCTCGGGTCTGCTCCGCGCCGCCGCCGCCCTTGCTGAGGACGCAGGATTCCGACGGTACCTTCGGATGCGGGCTGATGCGATGGAGTCGGGCGACTACCAGCCGAGCGATTTTGCTTGGATGGAGATGCAGGACAACCAGATCGACCTAGTCATCGGGCCCATCGAGACGTACGAGGACGCGCTCTTCGGCACGAAGGCCGCGTTCGAGGCGTACGTGCTGATCAAGGATAGGGATTGGAGCGACCGGCTGACAAAGTACTCAGCGATGCTGCCGGACATGCAGCGGGGCCTGCCCGTGCCGGATAGCTACAAGGCCGAGACACCGGGCGGAAATTCCCAGTTGAATGCCTACGACGTCGTGTACTACGCCGGCGACTGTAATGCGGGTGCAAAGACGATCGCAATCAACCTGCCGAACGACGAGGAAGTCCAACTCTCGATGGGGTCGCGCCGCCTACAGCTGAAGAACGCGATGCGGGCCAAGTTTGACCACATTCTTCTGCCGATAGCGGACACGCTGATCGACGCCGAACAGCGCGGGTTGATCGCCTTCGACGCCTTCTTCGCGAACACGATGTTCCACGAGGTCGCGCATGGGCTGGGAATCAAGAACACGCTGGACGGCGTAGGCACGGTACGGGAGGCGCTTAAGGAAAGGGCCTCCGCACTCGAGGAGGCCAAGGCGGACATTCTCGGCCTGCACCTGATCGGAAGGCTTGCGGAGGCCGGCGAGGCGCCCAGCGGCGAACCAGAACGGAATTACGTGACCTTCCTCGCGGGCATATTCCGTTCCGTGCGCTTCGGGGCGTCCAGTGCTCATGGGCGGGCCAACACCCTCGCATTCAACTACTTCAAGCAACGCGAGGCCTTCGAACGAGACGCGGCAACCGGGCAGTACCGCATTAATCCGGACCACATGCGTGCCGCGGTCGACGAACTGGCCGGGGACATTCTGCGGCTGCAGGGTGACGGGGATTATCTAGGAGCGGTCGCTTTCCTTGAATCGCACGCTTCAGTTGGCGATACGCTTCGGGAGGACCTCACAAGGCTCGAGACGGCGGACATCCCGGTCGACATCGTCTTCGACCAGTCGCTTCCGGGCGAATAGTCATCCGCGCCATGCGATGACTCGGCACAGGGGGAGACAAGGCCCGCCTCCAGCGGGGCCACACCGATCGTGCGGAGGGAGGAACGAATGTCCCGAACAATGCAGAAGGCCGGGTCCGCGCTGCTAGCAGCCGTCCCTTGCCTAGGGGCGGACTCCGCCTTCACGGGCCACGTGACGGACTCACCTGCGCGAAACCGAAGATTCGTACAGGAGGCCCCGGGCAGCAATAGACGCCCTGCTAGCGAAATCAAAGATGCTGACCAGTGCCAACCGTGACGACGCAAGCCTGGTCTTGTTCGCAGGTGCTCAGATCGTCAGCGAAGAGGGTGGCCGCGCCGAGTTGCATGGTGCGAACTACAGGCGTGTTGACGGCCCGGCAACAGGATCGAAGAGCCTTGACCGGGCCTTCGAGCGCGGAGATGTGTTCGACGTTGGATGTGGGTTCTACCACATCGACGTCCGCGCAGATCTCCGGCACCTCGCTACCGAGTGCGATGAGCGGATCGAATTCCGAATCTGGAGCGTCAACCGCAAGAGCGGCCATAAGGCCGGAAGCGGCGTTGCTAAGCGAGCGAACGCAATCGCGAAGCGATGGAAGAAGATGCCGCCCAGGTGCTAGTGAACAGCTTTCGGCACTCGCAAGCGCTGCTACTGGCAGACTGAGATTACAGGCACGCCGGTCGTCGTGCGACGAGGGGCAGGTTGGTCATGCCACCCAGGTATCGGATTTCTGAGGGACTGCTAGCGGCGGCTGCATTCCTGGCTCTCGCCTTGGTTGCGACGTATCCCCTTGCCCTGTCGTGGAGAACGGCGCTGCCTGCGGGTGCCGGGGATCTCTGGCAGAACTATTGGAATTTCTGGTGGTGGAAACAATGCCTGCTACAGGGAACGCAGCCGTTGCACAGCCCGCTGCTCTTCCATCCGACCGGCACGGACCTGATCTTTCACACCCACTCGCCCCTCAACCAGGCGCTGGCGATGCCGGTCAATCTGCTCTTCGGTCAGGCGGCGGCCTACAACTTCTGCCTGATCTTCGCGCTGACCCTTACGGGTTTGGGCACCTACCTGCTGGCTCGGGAGATAACGGGAGACAGGCCCTCCGCACTGATTGCGGGATTGGTCTTTGCGACGTTTCCCAACCTGGTTGAGCAGACGCTTGAACATCTCAACCTCTTCTCGGTCCAGTTCATTCCGTTCGCGCTGCTATATCTGGTGCGCTGGGCGAGTTCGCACCAGAGGAGCGACGCCCTGCGCCTGGGCACGTGCTTCGGTCTGACCGCGCTCTGCGGGTGGCATTTGGGGCTGAAGCTGGCGCTGGTCTGTGCGCCGGCTCTGGCGTGGATCTGCTGGCGACAGCGACCCGCGGTGGGGAGTCTGGTGAGACAGGGCGGCTGGGCGGCGGGTCTGGCCCTGCTTATCGTACTGCCGTTTCTCCTTCCGCTCGTTGGCGCCATTGTTGGAGGAGCCGAATACCAAGTCAAGCCTCCGGTCCATCGGGGAATCGACGCCAGCTTCTTGCTCACGCCGCCGTACGGCAATCCCCTGTTCGCTGGCGCTGTCGCCGACCGCTACCTTGACCGTGCGTACCATGCGGCGGGATTCGTCTGCTACTTGGGATTCTTGCCGTTGGGCCTCGCCGCGCTCGGTACGTGGAGGCGGTGGCGTCAGGCTTGGCCGTGGCTCGTGCTGTTCGCATCCGGGCTCGTACTGGCACTTGGAACGGACCCCTATTGGGACGGGGCCCGCCTAGAGGTCGGCTTCCTCCCCTTTGCGCTCCTGCGCGAGATCCCCTTGCTGGAGTCACTGCGGGTGGCCAATCGGTTCATGTTGGTGGCCGGACTCGGCCTGGCCGTACTGGCGGGCCTTGGGTGGTCGTCGCTCAGGGGCGTTCCTTGGTGGACGACTGCGTTGGCCGCGGTCCTGATCTTCGCGGAGTACTCATGGCTGCCCTTCCCCGTCCGCACGGTGAACCAGTCGCCGCTGCTAGCGAACCTTTCAGGCGGTTCCGGTGCCGTGCTGGACATTCCCTTCCACCAGCGCAGCCGGACTGTTCACAATATGGCGGCACAAACGGTACACGGCAGACCCATCGGGGGCGGATACCTGGCAACGTATCCCCCTGCCGTAGAACGCCGAATAGCCGAGGAGCCTGCGCTCGCGACGCTGGCGGGCGTACCCCCGCCAGACGCGAAGGTCGACGTGGCCCGACTCCGCGAGTTGGGGTTCAGGGCCGTCGTGATCCACAAGTACCGGGCCGATAGCTTTGGCCAGACAAGCCAGCGCGAGGCCGATCCGTCCGACATTCTCGAGTGGAAGAGAGTGCGAATTCTGGGCGGAATCCCCGACGCGACCATAGCTGCGATCCGCAAGCAGCTCGACGCTGCCCTAGGAGGCGCCGCTTCGGAGGATCGGCTGATCGCGGTCTACCTACTCTAAGGGCCCTGGACGCAGACGAGCTTTCGCAGGCTCATCGGACGTGTACCAGTGCCTCGATCCAATGTCGGAGGTCATGGCCTCGGAATGAGACGTCCCCGGTAATCAGGCGCGTTCCATCCATGTCGCCAGGTGGCGTGACGGTGAAGCGGACGCGACCCTCTTGGCGCGGTGCCACGCCAAGGTCAGCGAACAGTGGCTCTCCGTGCCAGCCAGCAGGGAGGTTCAGCCGGATCCGGAAGCTCTCCTCCTCGGGCAGGTGGTTCAGGACCACGCCGTAGAGGTCGAACGGTTCTCCAGGGGCAGTTTCGAGTCCGTATGGGTAGAATCGCGACCATTGCTCGTCCACGCCGAAGTTCGGTTCTTCCCAAGGGACTAACTCGCCGATCACGCGCTTCTTCTCATTCAGCACCTCGCGCATTGTGGCGATCTGTTGGCGGTCGTACTTGAAGACCTCTTCAATGTGCTGGTTGACGAGCCAGTAGTCGTCTCCTAGGCGGTCGATTTGGTCCAAGCACCGAAAGTGTCCGAACCCAGCGTGAAGCAAGTGCCGGTTGAGCAGGCAGTAGTCGTCCAATCCCGACGGGCTGAACGAGTCCCCGATGAAGAAGTACCTCTCGCCGTTCTCCCGGCGAACTCGCAGACCCCCGTGATAGATGGCCTGACCGGGGAAGTATGTGTACTCCAGCTCGAACTCGTGCCAATGGAGGGTCTCGCCTTCGTCCAAGGCGCTAACCGGCCGAATCGGCCGGTGCGTCATCGCCGGCATACGGTAGGCGTGCGGGTGCTCTAAGATGTCGGCGATTTCCCTGCCGGCGTAAACAGGCACGCCGGCCTCCGTCGCCATCTGCTGCACGTAGTCCGTGTGGTCGTCATGGAAGTGCGTCACAAAGATGCCCTCCAAGCGCGAAAACACCCTGCGGCGTTGCATCCGCCGGACCGCATCGAAGGCCGACTGACTGCCACAGTCGATCAGGAATGCAGCTCCCGTGTCCGACACCAGCAGTCGGGAAGTGCCGAACTTGTGCCACCAGCGGGGTGGCGTCTGGCGCAGCTTGAATGCCATCGGCATCCAGTCGACCTCCGTAGGCCCAAGGATTCGCCGGGCTCTCGCCAGCAGGTTCTCTTCCCCCCAGTACCAGCGCAGGGCGTCAGTTCGGAAGTACGCCCTGAAGAGCTCCTCGATGCGCTCCGCAAGTCGGCCGAGCTCGGCTTCGGGATCCCGGATCAGGGGCCCCCGGGCCGGCACGATCAGGTCTGGCTTGGCCTGCAGCACGCGTCGCAAGCTGCCCAGCAGGTCCGCCGACCGGGCCGCGTACCCGTGGTATCCGCGGGTCTCGGTCTCTTCGATGGAATCCTGCAGGCTGTACAGGTCAAAGATCCGCCCTTGGGAGTAGGCCAAGTCTCCTGTGAACGCGACGCGCGTTCGGCCGAGGTCCACAAGATAGGACACCGATCCGCGTGTGAAACCCGGAGTGTCTATGATGTCGATCACGAGATCGCGCCACTTGATCGAGCGTCCACCTACGGCCGGGAACCGCACCGGAACGTCGCGCGCCAAGATCTTGGTGGATTGCTGCGCGTAGTCGTGGAAGCGAGTTCCACGGAACTCGCTCCAGAAGGCCTCCGCATTCTCTATCAGCGGCAGTTCAGCGGCCGGCGCTACCACGGGGACTCCGTTGCCGACCAGCTGCAGGCCGGCCCATGCAACGTCGCGCCTATGGTGGGTCCAAAAGATCCTCTCGACTTCCTGCCAGTCTCCGACTGGATCTCCGTAGAACACGATGCGGGCCCCGTCCCGGGTGACGGACGCACCGTTCGCTCCGCCGACGCTGACCACTTCCAGACCCGGAACGATGTCGAGCAGGCCGCATCCTCCCAGCAGTAGTGTGGCGGCTCCGAGCCCTGCGAAGGAAGTCGGGCACGGGCTCCGTAGCCTGGTTGGGGACCCGATCGAAAGGACAGTTTGCACGAGGTCCCGCAGGCAAGGTCTGCGGAAGGTCATCGGACCGATCGTAGCAATCCCGCTGCGACGCCTGGCCGCCTGCGGGACCCGCTTACGATGGTTTGCAACCCGCGATGCCGCAACGCCCGAAGCCGCACGAGACGAATCTCCACGCAAAGGGGCTCGCTCGCGGCCAATATGGCCGGCTCTGTTGCTGGTGGTGCGCTAACGATCCGCTCTACGAGCTCTACCACGACAGCGAATGGGGCGTTCCGACGGTATCGGACCAACGACTATTCGAGAAGATCTGCCTAGAGGGATTCCAGTCTGGCCTTTCGTGGCTGACGATACTGCGCAAGCGAGAAGGCTTTCGGGATGCCTTCCGGAAGTTCGACTTCCGTCAAGTCGCGGAGTTTACGCCATCGGACGTCGACCGGCTCGTAGGAAATGCCGCGATCGTGCGCCACCGAGCCAAGATCTCTTCGACTGTCAACAACGCGCGCCGGGCCTGTGAGATGGTCCAAGAGTACGGCTCACTGGCGGCCTACTTCTGGCAGTGGGAGCCGCCTTCTGAGTCGCGGCCCGCCGTTATCGATCAGCAGACCCTCAGATCCCTGAACTGGACGGCGGAGTCGGCGGCACTTGCGAAGGACCTCAAGAAGCGGGGCTGGAGTTTTGTGGGGCCGACGACTGCCTATGCCTTCATGCAGGCCATGGGGCTCGTCAATGACCACGTCGAGGGCTGCTGGCGTCGCCCGCGGGTCGCTGCCCTGCGGTCGACTCTCGCGGTACCTTCGGCTGGCTGCCCGAAGGGTCGGCGATGATGACAGGGCCATGCACAGACGAGGGTTCATGGGCGCGACGGCTGCGCAGGCCGCCGCTTCCCAACCGCATTCCCAAACCGCCGACCCGATCGAGCGGGACCGCCAAGCGGCGCTCGAAGCCCTAAAGCCCACCAAGGCGGAGCTCGAGCGAGGCTTGGCCATCCATCGGGAATCGCTGGTCTTCGACGCCTACGGTTTCGCCCCGCGGGCAGCCCCTGACGGGGTTGCGACCCGCGACCTCATCGAGCAGGGGGCGTCGCGCGAGGAACTACAGGACTTGCGCGAGGACGCCACCATGACCGGGGCGGTCTCGCTGGTGCGCGAAAGGCAGGAGTTTGTCCGGGCGTGGCGCGCGTCCGGCGTCACCTGCATCTTTCAGAACTGCGGGGAGGAGAGCAGCGATCCGCTGCGCCTGATCAAGAGACTCGCCCGGTTCAGCTACCTGACGGACCACCTGCGCGGCGTCTTGCGGCGTGCCGTCACCCCTGAAGATGTGGAACGGGCGTACCGTGACGGGCTGGGCTGCCTGTACTTCACAGGAAACGGCGTTCCCCTGACGCAGCGATGGGTGTCGGTCGAGGACGAGCTTCGCTATGTGCGCATCTTCTTCCAGCTCGGAATTCGCATGATGCACGTGACGTACAACCGAAGAAATCGTCTCGGAGACGGCTGCGCGGAGACTGCGAATGGAGGGCTGAGCGACTTCGGTCGCGCCGCCGTCGCCGAGATGAACCGCGTTGGGGTAATCGTCGACGTCGCCCATTCCGGCTGGCAGACAAGCCTTGAGGCCGCAAAGCATTCCAGTCGGCCAGTCGTGGCCAGTCACACGACGTGTGGCGGTCTGTACCCCCACATTCGGTCCAAGCCGGACGAGGTGATGCGTGCCATCGCCGACACAGACGGCTATGTGGGCATCTGCTGCATACCACGATTCCTCCGGCGCAGCGGCGACATCCAGGCCCTCTTGGACCACATCGACTACGCCATACGGACACTGGGGGCGAGGCATGTGGCGATCGGCACGGACGTGGCCTATCGATCCCGGTACACGCAGCGGGAGCAGGATCGGGTCCCTGAGACCCGCGCTGGCCGCACACGGTTCGCCGCCCTGTGGCCGGACGACGATTTTGTGCAGACGTCGAATATGGTGCGCAGTCTCGCTTGGACCAACTGGCCACTATTCACGGTGGGATTGGTGCAGCGGGGGCACGACGCGACCGTGATTCGCCAGGTGCTCGGGGAGAATGTGCTGCGTGTGGCCCGGGCCGCGCTGGCCTAAAGACCTCGCTTCTCACCAGGCAAAGTGAGATCCGGCGTGCCGGCAGTCCCGGTCGCCAATCGGGCCGTTGCCCTTACTCGCCCTTGAATCTCGGCTTGCGCTTTTCGAGGAAGGCCCGGATGCCTTCGCGGGCGTCGTGACCCCGGACAGCATCGGCGATCGCCCGGGATTCGAGCTCCATTTGTGCCTCGAGGGGCCGGCTAATGCCCTCCTGCAGCAGACGCTTGGCGGTGCCAAAGGCCGATGTCGGCCCTGCTGCGAGCCTTGCCGCGAGCCTCTCGGATTGGGGCCTGAGTTCCGAGTCCGGAACAACCATGGAGATCAGCCCCCATTTCAGGGCCTCGTCCGCTGTCAGCACACGGTTGGTGAGAGTGAGCTCCATTGCCCGGCGGAGTCCGACGAGCCGTGGCAGGAAGTAGCTCGAAGAACGGTCCGGCGTGAGCCCGGCCCGCGTGTAGGCCATCGTGAACTTCGCAGACCGCGCGGCGATGACCATGTCACACGAGATGGCTAGGCTGAAACCGCCGCCGGCCGCGAACCCATGGACTGCGCAGACGGTGGGCGCGGATTGCCGGACAAGCCGGGAAATGGCCGCATGCAGGAACGTCGTCGTCTCCTTCAGGTAGGCGGGCAGGTCCCCCTGGCGTGAGGAAAAGGTCTTCAGATCCCCGCCTCCCGAAAACATGGGCCCGCGTGAACGAATGAGCACTGCTCGGACATCGGGATCTTCGTCGCACCGGAGTGCGATCGCCATCAGTTCCCGGGCGGTCCTCGAATTGATCGAGTTGGCACGGTCGGGGCGGTTCAGGACGACGTGCGCGACGCCATCCCTCACCGAGAAGGCAACTGCGGGCTCAGGCATGGCCCGAGTTTAGCGAAAACACCCATCTACACGTACCCCGGAAGATCTCGCGGACGCATCCGACGCGCCGGGCCGGACCTCTCACGGGGCAGCCGTCCGGAGCTCTCACGGCACGTCCCCCGAAAACTGACGGACACTTGCGTGCCCGGCACACCCCGTAACTGGGCACTTCGTCAGCCATTGCCCTTGGCCAAATCGCCATCTACTCGACCAAAGTAGCCGCGATGCTATACTACAATCGATTAGAGCGCCATGAGATTGAATCCTGCTATCCTAATCATCCTCCGCATTGCACTCCGGCGTGCAACGGGCCACTTGGCCGAGAATCAGGAGAGAACGATCTTTGGGATCGGTCAAACAGCTTGCGCTAAACGCAAGAGGCGTACGAGTAAGCGGCCTCGAAACGTGAAACAGTTCGTCCAGATCATCGCTATGGGTGTAGTGTGGCTTCTGCCTACTCAGGTGCTCGCAACCGAGACTGCGTCAAAGTCCAAAAACAAATCAGTCCAGAAATCAGAACTGTCGTCAAGTCCGGGAAATCTAATACCTAAGTATCTCGCACGAATTCACGAACTTATCAGTCCCAAATTCACGGTCAGAGGTACTGATACATCGTTTGAATACGGATTCCGGTTGAGAGACGCCGACATTTGGGAGACGTATGTGTTCGATATGTATTACTCTGGTGCAGACATTGGAGGATCAGGCCAACCGTACTTCCGTATTCACTGCCAAGGCAGCGACGATGAGGAGTATTTTTACGGTGACGCAACGGGGCACAATAGCTTCGCTAGACTTCAAGTCTCACTGCCACCAAGTCGGGACTGCAAGATTAGTGGATCTCTCGACACTCGCAGAGATTATGCACTTCGGGCTTCGCGGTATATCGACGTCCCACTGTCTGGATCATCTGAAGATTTGGAGGACGCAGTTGCTCTCCAGAGATTTGATGTTCAAGTTGATTCTGCTGATCGGAATCTTGAAATCTGTGCCCGAGACCATCAATGCGAGGATGGAGATCGCATCAAAGTGGAACTGACATATGGAAGCGAGCAAATCACAATTTCGAGAATTTTAAACTGTATAACGAATGGGAGTGTCGTACAGTTCCGCTGCCAAGTGGTGTAAGTAGTTGGCAGGCAAGAATACGTATGACTGCGCTGAACGGTTCGGGATTTGAGGGTCCTTACAGCTATGCAGATGCGAATACTGGCGAGTTGCGTGTTTCTGGTGTAAGCACCGAAACGCAGACTTGGAATCACCGCGGTGGATTGGGGTCCTCGGCTGAGTTGGTAGTGGAGTTCGTCAACCTTGGTGCAGGTTCTGGTGGCGGGTCGGAAGGGAGTTCAATCTCCGATGTTTTGAAAGAAACAGTCTCCGAATGGACTTCATTGCTAGCAGAAAGTTTTCAGGGTCTAGCTATTGGCTTTTCTTGGGGGGATATGATTGGCAACCCAGTGTCTGGAACCGTAGAATATTCCTGTATCGGTTACCGATTCGATGGCGATGAAGTTGTACTTCATTTGAGCGATCACTTCCGAGACTTTGGATCGAACCTTACGTTGAGGGCTTCTCAATTCACTTTACATCTTGACGGGAAGTACCAATCGGCAGGTGGTCAACCTACTGCAGTGGGCTATTGTGTAACCACTACTGATTCGGGTGTTTTAGGACTTGTGACCGATGCGATACGGTCAGCCGCCAGAACAACAACTACTCAAATAGTATCCGAGTGTTGGCCGTAATTATTACAAGTTCATGCTGCTTAGCGTTCGAGGGGTGGCCGTGCTGGTCGCACCTAGACAGGCCAGAGAGAGTGAATCGGATGTTGGCGGTCTAGCGTTGAGGATCGGCTTCCAGTGTGTGCAGGGGGTCTTTGCCAAGGCATTGTTCACCGGCTTGCTATTCGCCAGATGCGTGGCAAGTTTGCCGCGGCCCTCGATCTACCCAAGATGATGTAGGTGGCGGCGCGGGAACAGGTTCCCGCAAGCGTGGTGTCTCACAGAAGCTGCAGGCATTGCCCTTTCCAACACACCCATATCGGCAGATCTCGATTCTGATCGATCGGTCGGGACCTGTCACGAGTCGTCCTTCCGCAGTTCTCACGCTTCACTCGAACGCTTTCCATTTCCGCTGCAACCGTCATGATGGCTAGGGAAAAGCTATCGTTGGCACTAGATTGAACATTCAGGGGGCTTACGCACCCGAGCGTACGGAAGCACGTTTCCCCGAACACCCCTGCCTGAAGTGACGGTGCCCTATGGCATCGCTTGGTATCCGGTCTTGGCTCGAACACGGGCACGCTTGACGCTAGGAACGGTCACTTGAATACGCCTCCAGTGCCTTGCCGAAACTTGGGGCGCATGGAACGCCAGCAGATAGCCGTGCTTCAGCGAATCGGATATCACTCTGAAGATTTTCTTCGCTTGCCCACTCTTCCGCATCTCGAAGGCGAGGCCTCCGGTGGATTCCGCAAGCTCCCGGATCTGCTTCAGCAGGTCCTTGTTTTCCAGTGCACCCCCTTGCGCCGCGGCGAACACCGGTACGCCGATCTCGCGGGCCTGCCTGACCGCTGACCGGGCATTGAGCACGCTGGCGTTATCGTCTCCGTCAGTGAACACCAGCAGGGCCTTCTTCCCGTCGATCGCATTGAGGTCGTTCACAACCCGGTAGATTGAGTCAAACAGCGCCGTGGCACCCGCAGCGCGTGTCATCAGCACTGCTCGCTTGACTTCGTCCTTATCAAGGGTCAACTCCTGCAAGTGCTCCAGCTGCGTGCTGAATGCGTACACCGCAACGGCGTCGTTCGTCCGCAGCGAGTCGATGAACTCGAGCAGTGCCCGCTTCAGCGTGGGAAGCACTCGCTTCATGCTACCGGTGCTGTCCAACAGCAGAGCACACGAGAAACCGGAGTTGTCCGCTTCAAAGGCAGAGATCTTCCGAGGCTCGCCATTGTCGAAGATCCGGAAGTTTTCCGCGGTGAGCCCACGCACGTATTTTCGCTTTCCATCCGACACGGTGGCGTTAATCTGGACCAGCCGCACCTCTGACGAAAAGTCCACATCCGTCTGGACCGCACTGGCCTCAAGACTCTGTGCGACGGCAGGGCGCGAACTGGTCCAGGCCAACAACGCTAAGCCTGTAGTGAGCGCCAAACAGCTGAATCCCGTCATTGTGCAAGCACCTCGTCCAAGACCAAACCTGTTGCCTGATCAAAGGTCTCTAGGACTGACCGCCAATCCCAGAAGTCTCCCATGTCAACCATCGAGAGAACGCGGCGGGCGACTTGTTCGGCCACCCTCGCGAGCCTTTCGACGGGTAAGCTCCGCGCGTCCGCCGCCCGGATCAGGTAGAGCTTCAGTTCTGCCGCCCTCTCCGCCATCGCGGTGTCCGACATGTAGCGCTCGTATTCCTCGTACGGTGGGTCTGTCCAGATCCGCGGGCGTGAGTAACCGTACGTTCGCGGCCGAATGCTGCCAACTAGGTCCATGCGACGGCGAGCGTCGGGGATCGAGGGCAGAGACTGGAGTGCCTTGGCAACGGGAGAGTCTGTGCTCTCGCTGCTCGTCGGATCAAGGCTAACGGCCAAGCCGATTTGATAGAGGTCGGCTAATGAAAGCAGTGTCCAGGTATCACCCCAGCTACGGCTCGCGAGGGATGCGAGCAATTGCCGAGTCCGGCTTACGGAGAGTAGCCCGGCAGCAGCGTGCAGAAGCACCGAACGCGCCTCGTAATCTGTGGCAGCCGACACGACCTGTTCGCGCCCGAGCAGCGCTGTCATTGCGAAGCGGCGCATGTCGGTATCCCGCAATTCTTGCCACTGCGTGGACCGAAGCGATCCCAATTGCACCCGAACCAGCGCCTGCGCGTCGTGGTCTATGCTGCGCATCCGGAACTTGGCGACATGGCCTGCGGTGTCGGCGAAGTCTGCGAATCCGCCCATGACAAAGGGGCCGGTATCCTCCCCAATTCCGCTCAGAACACCCCGGGGAAAGAAGTTGCGTTGAAACTCGGTGGAGAATTTATAGAACTTGTGTTTACGCAAGAACAGGGGATCTTCGGCGATCGGGAGGTCGTCAGGCCGCAGGTAGTATGCGTAAACTATCCCCGCGAGAGCCACACCCACCTGAGGCAGCAGCTTGCCTCGCAGGTTTGCGCCAAGCCGCTGCAGTTCTGGGAGGCGCACTTTGCGGCGGGCTGCCGCCCGCGACAGACGGTTGTGGACCTGCTTGGCCTCCAATAGCCCGAAGCCCATGATGAGGCGTTTCTCCTCGTCACGGAATCCCATGGCGTTGGTGGTCGCAACGACCGGAATGCTCCGGATCCCCGCATCTAGAGAGTCCAGGGGACCCGTGCGGCTGTCGGTCCCCGAAGCGAGTGCAAGCGTGGCGTCCCGCACTTGCAGAAGTGAGCTCAGGGTAGGCACGCGCTGTAGCCGCAGCACTTGCGTAAACTCCTCGCGCCGCAAATCATCGGACTCTACGTTGAGCGCCATGCGGATTAGGTGATCAGCATCGCCAGCGAGCTTGGACCGGACGTTGGCGGCTAGGATGCCTTCAACGGTCTCCAGCGCAGCGTCGCTGGCGGCCGTTGCGTCGCTCGCCCTACTGAGCCGAAGGCACATCGCTCCGAACAGGTCTGCCGCAGTTTCCTCGGACAAATGACCTTCGAGCTGCGCTAGGCAGAGAATCTCTGTAAGGGAGTGAAACAGAGCCAGAATACGATTGCGACCGATAGCGTCGAGCTGCTCCAAGCTTCGGGCGAAGCTTAAGAACCTCCGCACATGTTCTGACTGCATGCCAGAGAGCGTCGCGAAGTACGGAAAGGCGGACTCGTACTGGCCGAACAGCTGCGCGAAGTTCAGTGCGGTCATCCCGTCCATCGCCTCGCTACGCATTAAGTCCAGACAGGCGGTGGCGAGGAACTTGTCCACCTGCGAGCGCGGCCCGGTCGGTGTCTGGAACTTAGTCCTAGCCAGCCGTACCAGAATCTCGTCCTCAACATCCGGCACGACCTTTCTGCGAATCCGGCGGGCCAGCCGGCTGGCATCCGCCTCTCCCTTGGCGACCATCCAGATCTCGGCCCCGCCGGGAAGGACGACCTTGCCATCCGTGTCCATGGGAAGTTCGCGGAGCAGTTCCAGATACGGGCTCTGGCGGACCTTCATCCGCCCACCCTCCCGGAACTCGGGTGCTGTCTTGTACAGTTCGAAGAACCGACCCATCCGCACCGCGCTCTGCGTGAAGAATCGCCGCCGGGCATCGTCCAGCTGGCCGAGCGCGGAGTAGTAGCCGAGAAGCCGCCCTTCTTCCTTCCTGAGGAGTCTTGGTAGGAACCGGTCCGGGTCGCGGGGGGATGCCCCCACGAGGTTCGTCCAAAGGGAATGGGCATCCACGCCTCCCGGGACGTCGGCCACTCCGTTCTCAACCGAGAGAGAAGACCCGTGCATCAGAAGTACGTTCGAGTAGCGCGTAACGAGCCGCTTGAGCCCGACGCTCTCAACCACCGCCCGGGCGGCTCCGGCATGCATCTGGCTGATCCCGATGTAAGCCGCACCAATCCTCGGGTCCCTGATGACAGCTTCGGCGAAGCCCCCGGCCAATGCCTCTCCCGGGTACAACTCCGATCGCCAGACGTCCTTGCCCAGAACGAGAGGAACGGAATCGCTGCGGATCCGCAGAATGTACGGCTGGGTGGTCCGCAGCGACTCTTGAATCGCGATCTCGTCGATCTGAAGAGCGGAGCCGATCTCTTGGCGCTCGGCTCCGGCCTCGCTTTCGATCGGCTGCAGCGAATACCCACTCTTGCCACTCTTGAGGCGCCATCCCAGCAAACCGAGCACTTTCCGCGTCTTGCGCAGCGACGGGCGGTCCTCGACCGATAGCGTGATCTTGGCTTCGTGCTCAGCCGACGCGTCGCGCAGGGCCCACAGCTTGCGGATTGTCTCGAAGTAGAGCCCGAATCGCCGGGTAAGCTGCTCGTGCACTTGCTTGCTGCGCGAGGCAGCGTAGACGACCGGTCGGCAGTATTCGCGAAAGAACGTCGCAGGGGCGGCGGATGCGTTCGCGTTTGCGAAGTACGCCAGTGCCCGAGTTCCCCCAAGAACCGCGACCTCTTCCGCCTCGTCGCCGGCTTCTGCAGGTAGGAGATCCGCCAAGGGCAGATTCCGTCCGGAAGCCATGTCGGCGAACCAGCGCGCCTCCGCCATGTCTTCGTGCCTGAGGGCGACCTTGAACCCGCGCTCCAAGACGGCCTCCAGCTCGTCGCCGTCATTGCCGGGACTGAGTCTTTCCGCAAGCGCCCGGTATGCGGCGGGCGCTCCGTCTCCGAAGGTGTCCTCGACACGGGCGCGGTAAGCCAACAGCTCTAGGTCCGATGGCACACTCTCTACTCCGGCGTGCAAGACCGCGCGCAGCTCGTAGTGGCGGTGCAGGGCCTCAAGCGACCGGGCGAGCGTCAGGTGTAGCCGGGCGGAATCCGGAAACCGGCGAACCGCGGGCTCCGCGATGGCATTGGCCCGCTCCGGCCTGCCGAGGGAGAAGTGCAACCTCGCTGACGCGGACGCCGCGGGCTCCGATGCCGGATCGGCACCTGCCGCTCGTTCCCAAAGCGCCAGCGCTTCTTCCGGACGTCCAATCTCCTCCCAAAACTGGGCGTAGACCCCCAAGGGTGCCGAATCAGCTCCTGCCTGATCCGCGCCCAGTTCGATCTGGTCCGACGCCTCTTCCGTCTGTCCGGTCTCCAGGTAAAGTCGGATCAACTCGGCGCGCCTCGCGTGAGGGGGCGATGGCAGTTGCACACCCTTCTCCAAGGCTTCTAGCACGACGTCAGTCGCGCCGGACCTTCTCGCAGTGTCCGCCTTGAGGAACCAAAGCGCCTGGTTCGAGGGATCGATGGCCAAGCTCTCGTCGAACAGTTCCAGCGCGCGCCAGTGGTTCCCCATCCGCTCGTGCACGCGACCCAGAGCCTCGGCGGCCTGAGGATCCTCGGGCCTGAGTTCCCTGAGCCGCGCGAAAGCAGGCTCCGCATCGGCCCATCTCTGCAAACGGACGAGGACCGACCCCAGGCTGGAGAACGCGCCCGGGTCCGCCGGCCGGATCTCCGAGAGCCTGCGCCAAGCGACCGCCAGCGACTCCCAGTCCCCGTTTCGCCTTCCGAACCGGATTTGCGCTTCCAAGAGAGCTTCGTCTGAGGGGTTGATTGCTTCAAGGGTCTCAAACTTGGCCTCGATCCAAACGGAATCCGCGGAATCCGCGACGACAGCCTTGGCCACATCGGTGACTCGCGGGAAGAAATCCACGAGAGCTGTGAGTCTAGGGACCCTCCATCCCGGCGACACGGACGGGGCAGTCCAAGTCCTCCCGGTCGCGGTGTCGCGAATCCGGGCGGAATGGAAGTGATAGCCCTCCCTCGGCACGGGATCATCCCAACCGACCTCGATGAAGCGGGATTCTAGTTCGAAGTGCTGCAAGAATCCTGAGACGTTACCGACGACGGTGCCGCCGGTAACGAAGCTGGCCAGGTCGGCGGCGGGAATGGCCAAGCGATCCAGCGGCATATAGCTGAACCGCAATCGGTACGCCCTCATGCGGTCCGTAAGGTACGCCGCGGTTGGGAGGGCCAGTGCCCCTCTCAGATCAGGGAGTCTGCCCACAACCAGCAAGGCAGGCCAATCGCAGCCGAGGACTGCTGCGGCTTCGCCGATCTGCTGGTAGAGGCGCAGGGCAGCGATCGCGGCTTGCTCCCTTGCCTGGGCAGGAGTCTGCCTGACCTCGTCGATCGCGATCGGGGAAGCTTCCG
The DNA here is from genome assembly GCA_028819235.1 of Bryobacterales bacterium. Lineage (GTDB taxonomy): Bacteria > Acidobacteriota > Terriglobia > Bryobacterales > UBA6623 > VXMF01. The sequence continues at coordinate 37,891 of JAPPMC010000016.1, read as the reverse complement.
CGTCCCCATCGGCCCGATCCTCTTCCAGCGCCGGGGTCTCCGGCGCTGGCGCGCCTTCGGTCGGCACCGACGCGCCTGCCTCTGGGGCCGACTCCGGCTCGGGCGGTCGGGCCGCGCGGATTTCGCGTCGCAGTTGTTCGGACGTTTGAAATGGTCCTCGGATCCGGAGTTCCGATCCGGATGCAATGGCCAGCATCAACCGGGCCCGGCGGCCTAGTCCCTTCCGCAGTCCACCCAATTCCGCTTCTATCCGGGGCCAGTCCGATTGCAGTAGCGAGTCGGCGAGGACCAGTCCGTAGACTTGACTGATTGGTTCGACCTCGAACCCGGTCACCGTTTTCTTGCCAGCAAGTGTGTCCACCTCAAACGTTGGGGGCACGTCGGTCGGGAGAATCACGGGTTCCCCCTCGTGCAGTTCGCCGTCCGCCGGGTCTTCGCGTTCGGTTTCCTCAAGCGCTGGCATCTCAAGCAGGACCGGCTGGCCGCCCGATTCCGGGACAGCGACGCCAACCGCAATCAACATGGCCACGATGCGTGCACAGTCGATTCTCATTGGATTTCCTCTATTCGGCTATTCGGTGCGCCCGAGGGCCTCGACGGCCCGAATTGGTTCAGACCTGGGAGCCTGCCGCGCAACATCGGTCCGATCGCAGGAGAACCCTGTCGACTTCGGCGGCGGACGCAGGTTCCGGTAGGCCTAGGGGGCATCCGGTAGACCTCAGCGAAGTGGTAGCCCCACCCGAAGTGCCGGAGGAATCCGGAGATGCCTGCTGTGGGGGTGCTACCCGTGATGAGGCCGGCCCGCTCTATCTTGGCGGGCGCGGCGGGGTCCAGCAGCATCAGGCTGAACCGAACACGGCTTTCTCCTGTCCGAGCGGCCAAGGTCGCCTAGTAGACGGGATGGGAGAGAGAACGGTCCAGTTCCAGAGGTCGCCCGCAGAGAGGGTCGGCTGAACGGCTGGCCATTGGCGGCCACCAATGGATGGGGGCGGTCTCACCGAGTTGTCGGCGGCGAAAGTGGCCCGCCTTCCGGGCCTACGGACCACGCAGCGAATCTTCCCGGGGGGCCTGCTGGCGTCACTGGCAGGCTCTTCGGGCTGCCGCCGCCGTTCCAGGTTTCGGGTCTCGGCAGGCTCGGGCCCCGCCCGACCAGCTGTTCGAAACAGCCAGCGCAGACGCAGTCCCGCAGGAAGTGCAGCAGAAAGTCCCAGTCGGGCTCGGCACCTGAGCGGTTGGCGGAGTTCGACCGGTTCCCCGTCGACGCGCGCCCAATCCTTGGGTAGTATCGAGTCGGCGGGCGCAAGCGCGAGCACCTCAACATCCGGTCCTGCCGTGATGTCGGCTGCCGTGAGTTTGTTGACACAGGTGTTTGTTGGGAGAACATGCCGGGTTTGGGATGAAACCTTGCTCTCCACTGGTCTCCCGGGCACTCCCACCGGTCTCGGGCTAGCTGCGTTGGCAAGAGAGCGTTCCAGCAGCGCTGACTGGCTGATTCCGAAAGCGCAGGTCATGGCGGATTCGCGACACCCGTTTGGCAAGACGTCCGCTAATGGCTGCCGATACGGGTCATTCCCCAGCATCCAATGGCTCCACTACGCGAATCCTCCGAGCCTGTGGGTCCGCGAACCAAACCCTTCCGGCGCTGTCGGTAGCCATCTGCCCATCAACGGAAAGGCGAGCAGAGCCTGCGGGCCCAACATCGCCTCGGAAACCACGTTCGCCAGTGCCTGCAAAGGCCGAGAACTCCAACGTTCCGTCAGAGACCGTGGCTTTGAGAATCTGATGCCTCAAGCCCAAGATGAGGCCGTCTTGAGCGTCTGCAGCGACACTCGAAATGGACTGATAGCGATGTCGGGCCAAGTCGACCTGCACCGTGGTGATGACCCCGGATGCATCAACCTTGCGCAGCCAATATGATCCGGCGACGTACAGGTTGCCGGACGAATCAACTGCCACACTTCTCGGCCGATCAAGCTGGGCCTCGGCGGCCGGCCCGCTATCGCCGCCGTGGCCCCTCTCACCCGTCCCTGCCACAGTCGTGATCGTCCCTTCGACATCGATCCTGCGCACTGCATGGTTCAATTGATCGGCGACATACAGGTTGCCGGCCGCGTCCAGTGCCAGACCCTCCGGACCGGCCAGTTGAGCCTGGGTGGCCGGACCGCCGTCGCCACCGGAGCCCCTCTCACCCGTCCCTGCCACAGTCGTGATCGTCCCTTCGATGGCGTCAATCCTGCGCACTGCATGGTTGGATCGATCGGCGACGTACAGGTTGCCGCTTGCATCCAGAGCCAGCCCCCGTAGCCAGCCCAGTTGGCCCTCGGTGGCTGGGCCGCCATCGCCGCTGTAGCCCCGCTCCCCGGTCCCTGCCACGGCGAGAACTGAGCCCGCTGCATTCACCTGCCAGACACGATAATCATCGGTGAAGTAAAACCCTCCCGACGCACTGAGGGCCACACCAATAGGATTGAGGAGCTTGAATGCACTTGCCAGCACGTTCTCGACGCCATCCGCATCCTTCCAGCGTCCCGTGCCCGCAACCGTGTGGATCAATCCCCGGCTGTCGACCATGCGCACTCGCCGGTTGCCCCTATCCGCGACGTAAAGGTTTCCGGACGCGTCCAGCGCCACACTCGCGGGCCCGGTTAGCTGAGCCTCGGTGGCCGGGCCGCCATCACCGCTGTAGCCATCACTCCCCGTCCCCGCCACTGTCGTGATCGTCCCCGTGTGATCAATCCTGCGAACTGCATGGTTGGATTCGTCGGCGACATACAGGTTGCCGGCCACGTCCAGCGCCAGCCCCCACGGCGAGGCCAGGTGGGCTTGGGTGGCCGGGCCGCCATCGCCGCTGTAGCCCCGCTCCCCGGTCCCTGCCACTGTCGTGATCGTCCCCATGTGATCAATCCTGCGAACTGCATGGCTGTATCCATCGGCGACATACAGGTTGCCGGCCACGTCCAGCGCCAGCCCCCGCGGCGAGGCCAGGTGGGCTTGGGTGGCCGGGCCGCCATCGCCGCTGTAGCCCCACTCCCCGGTCCCTGCCACCGTGGTGATCGTTCCTAAAGGATCGACCCTCCGTACCCGACCGTTGTTCTGGTCGGCAACGTACAAATTGCCAGTCGCCTGCACCGCGATGTCCGTAGGAAGGTTGAGAAGGGCTGCGGAGCTACGGCCTCCGTCCCCGCCGAATCCGGCCTCACCCGTGCCTGCCAGTGTGGTGATTGTCCCGTCGGAATCGATCTTCCGCACTCTATGGTTCAACGTATCGGCGAAGTACAGAGTGCCAGCCGTATTGAGTGCCGTTCCAATCGGATAGTCCAGCTGAGCCGCCGCCGCCGGTCCACCGTCCCCCGCGAATCCGTTCCCGCCATTGCCGGCGACGGTCCAGACCGTCCCAGAAGTGTCCAACCGGCGAATCCGATTGTCGCGCGAGTCGGAAATGAACAGATTCCCCGCTGGGCTCACGGTGAGGCTGTCCGGCCCGACGAAACTCGTGAGCCGTGCCAGCGTCCCATCCGCAAGATCGGAACTCCCGACAACGGAACGCACAGAATGCTGCGCTATCCTCCAGTCGCCATCCACCAACTCGGGAAACAACTCTCGTCCCCCGTCAGAAACCGAGAGGCCGTAGCGAGCACGAGTCCCTCCGATTTCCCATGCTTCCTCTGCGGATCCAGCCGCAACCTTGTGTAGAAGGAGCACCTCGCCGCGCGGCAGAGGCAACTCCACTTCCCGAGGAGCGTATTCAGCGACGATCTGAGCCTCTGCCGTGTCGCCGATAAACTTGCTGATGCGATACTCGTCCCGATTTCCTAACGAGATCTTGGAACCGTCCAAGAGCGGCTTCCCCCTCGATCCTAGAACACCCCCTTCAAGCACCTGTAGCACGATCGGCTGCGTACCGGAGGAGTCGAGCAATTCGAGCACGACAGCTTCGCGAATTAAATCTAGCGATCCGAAACCACCTACGTAGATTTCTCCCGACGGACCGACACCCAACGCGTAAGGGGAGGTTGAGAACTCGGTTGCGGGAATCCCTAGGTCGAGTTCTGCACCGCGAGGAACGGTGGAACAGCACGGGCCGGAGAGTGTGGATATCGTGCCGGTTATCCGGTCAACACGCCTCACTGTCCCAGAGCTTCCATCGCCGATGAGCAGGTTCCCTTCAGCATCCGCGGTCAGAGAGAATGGATCAATCCGCGCTGAGGTTGCTGGGCCTCCATCTCCAGAGTATCCTGACTCTCCCGTGCCTGCGAATCTGGTAATTATGCCAGTGTCTGCGTCAATCTTCCGTACGACTTTGTAGTCATTGTACGATGAAGTGACATAAACGTTTCCGAATTCGTCGATCGCCAACTCCGTGGGATAACCCAAAGCAGCTTCCGTAGCTGGGCTGCTGTCGCCGCCAATACCATGCACTCCCGTGCCCGCAACAACTGTCACAACGCCCGTGTCAGCGTCAACCCGGAGTACGCGGCCTCCGGCAGATTCATCCACTGAACTGAGAGCACTGTCGACAATGAATAGGTTCCCATCTCCATCAAGTGCAAGTCCACGGGGAGAGAGAATCTGCACGTCTGTTGCCTGACTTCCATACGGGCTTGAACCTCCTCCAACAAAGCGATCAATCACTCCCGTAGTGGAATCGATTCGGAGCACCATGTAACCACTGCTTACGAAAACGTTCCCCTCAGCATCGACTGCGACGCCTGCCGGACCGTTCAGTTGGGCCTCGACTGCCAAACCGCCAAGGCCCTCATCCCCGGCCACTCCGGTACCTGCAACCGTCGATATTGTTCCTGTCTTGGCGTCGACACGTCGCAGCCGATTGTTTTCCCAGTCAGTGAAATACACGCTCTCATCTTTTGCGATGGCAATTCCTCGAACTACGGAGAGCTTCGCAACCCCCGCGGGACCGCCGTCTCCGTCGTAACCGCGCTGACCCGAGCCTGCGAAGGCGTAGGCCCGCAGCCCGGACACGACTCTTGCATTCGGTGGAGATGCGAAGGTACCGTCCGGATTGACTGAGAGACGCAAGACTTCGACCCGCTTCGCAGTGACCGAACCGTTTGACGCTTGGCTCAAGACCCAAGTCTCGTCCCCGACGACGACCCGACTTCCGTCATAGACTGGCGCGCCGTTCCACCCTAGGACGTTGTTCGCAAGCAGTTCGAAGCGAACGGGTGGCTGCTGAGCATCGAGCTGGACAGCGATATCGTGGGTAGGTCGCATGACACCTATGGAGTCTTCTCGGAAGCCGTTTGCACTATAGGAAAAATAAACATTTCCAGCAGTATCAGAAGCCATCGAAGAGATGTACGGGATGACAACGCTAGATACCGGAACTGGGTCAGTGCTCAACGGGCCATCAAACTCCCATCCACCTTCGCGCGAACCAAGCTCAAGCACTCCATCCGCGGAAACAACTGCGATGCCAAGAATGCCGGGACTAGCCAAGAAATAAAGGAATACATTCCCATATCCATCGATTGCAATTGCATGAGCCCTGAAGCCAACGTTTGTATAAACAGCTTCTCCGCCGGTTGAATCGATGCGGGCTACCGCGCCTCCTCCATAGGTTGCCCAGTAGATGTCGCCGACATGGGAAACGACAAAGTCGTGTATGAAGCTCTGCTGTCCTCCTACAGAGTGCACGATGCCATCGGAAGTGATCTTGTGGATTGACTGGAATCCGTGGGCCGGATGACCGAGGACGAAAAAAACCTCTCCCGCAGGCCCAATTGCTATGTCACGAATGTCGTGTAAATACATCTTCAGCGCTTCATTCCTAGGATTATCAGGAGTGTATGAGGAACGATATCCCGCGATTGTGGTGATGGTTCCGGAAGAGTCGATCCGCCGAATACGGTTATACGGCACTTTTTCAACGAAATAGATAGTCCCAGATGCATCCACAGCTATGGTTTCCGGCTGTATGGCTAATGCTGTGGCTGGGCCACCGTCGCCATCTTCTCCCTCCCCTCTGGGAGCTGCACCTGTTCCGGCGATTGTAGTGATCTTGCCAGATGCGTCGATCTTCCGAATCGTATTGTTCTCATAACTTGCGATGTACACATTGCCCAAGGCATCTGCAGCTACAGAAGTCACATTCAATCCCGCTGCCAGTGCGGGGCCCCCGTCACCGGAGTAGCCATGTTGACCGCCCCCTGCAAAGTGACGAACAACTCGTTCTCCTAGAACGAGACTCGTACCCGGCGGCAGCAACCGGGGTCTTGCAGAATCAAACGCGACCGTTAGGGGAACACTGCTGCTTCCTGGTTCAACTCGATCTGGGAAGACCGAAGCGTCGATGGGGCGTTGGGCTTCGGCAACTTGCGGTGCGGCAAGGAGCAGGAAAGCAGTGCCGACTAGGAGTCCTCCGGTCGATTGAGGGCGGCGGGAATCGATACAAATACGATGGGTGGCTTCCCGTGCCCCAACACTAGTCCTCAGAGCAGAACGTTGCCCAACTATGGCAACCCGTCGATTGGCTTGTTCGGACCTCAGCCCGCAAGCATTGCCCTCTAGCTCCGTTCTCTGGCTCGTCAGATCTCCGTTGCCGCCTTCCACACGCCTAACTTCTTGCACGGGACGACTAGCGCTCTTCGCTTTGTTCATTGGCTTCACCTTCTGGCGCGACATCCTACGTGCCGCCGTCCACCTTGTGCGCGGGATCGTTCTCAATGGCGTGGCCGCCGATGTTCAAGTCGGCGTCCAGACCCGACGCGCCACGGATGCTGCCGCCGTTAAGCGCTAAAGCGCTCGGAAGGATGCTGATCCCGTCCGTGTCCACGTCCCCAGCCCGTACTTGGTACCTAAACCACAAGCCGGAAGGCGATGTCCCATAGAAGGATGCATGCCTCAAGCCTTGTCCCACGCCGAGCGCCAGTGTCGGACTCCCATTAACCTCAATGTGCTGGCTGAACCAGATGGACACGTCGATCACTTCGCCGGCGCCATAGAAACGGCCGTCTGCCGGACGGCTGTAGATGGACACACGGTTGACCGACGGTGGCGCGACCTTACTGCCGTCCACCCTCTGCTCGGGATGGTTCTCAATGGCGTGACCGCCGAGGTCCAGTTGAGCGTCGGTCCCCGCAGCGCTGCGGATGCCGCCGCCGCTGAGGGCCAGCGCGCCCGGCAGAATGCTGATTCCGTCCGCGTCCCTGTCTCCCGCTTGCACCTCGTACCGGAACCACAAACCGTATGGCGATGTCCCAGACAACGACACCTGCCTTGCGCTTTGGCCCAAGCCCAGCACCAGTGTCGGGCTGCCTGTCACCTCAATGTCCCGGTCGAACGAGACGGTCACGGATATTACTTCACCTAGGCCATAGGCCTGACCGTCCTGCGGACGAGTTTGGATGTGAACACCGTTGATTGCCGGATGGACGGCCTTGGTGCCGTCCACCTGGTCGTCCGGTACAGAGTTCGCGTGCACTGTGTAGGTGCCGGTCGCGTCCCCGTAAGCCTCCACTCGGACGTAGTACGCGCCCGCTTCGAGCGCCGTCTCGATGAGGAAGTTATTGCCCTCTCCGCCATCGTCGTCGAGGCCCAGATTCCCGCCCGACTGGCTCTCGAGCGCGCCCACGGTGTCCAGCCCGCCGGACGTGAACACGCGGACCGCTGCGGCGGCAGCGAGTTCGAGGCGGAAGACGTCGGCGTCTCCTGGGACCTCGATCTCGCCCCCCGCCGGCCTGCCCAGCGCCAACTCGGTCGCGTCCGAGCGCGAGTCCCCGTGGTCGTCCGGCACGGAGTTCGCGTGCAGTGTGTAGGTGCCGGTCGCGTCCCCGTAAGCCTCCACTCGGACGTAGTACGCGCCCGCTTCGAGCGCCGTCTCGATGAGGAAGTTATTGCCCTCTCCGCCATCGTCGTCGAGGCCCAGATTCCCGCCCGACTGGCTCTCGAGCGCGCCCACGGTGTCCAGCCCGCCGGACGTGAACACCCGGACCGCTGCGGCGGCGGCGAGTTCGAGGCGGAAGACGTCGGCGTCTCCTGGGACCTCGATTTCGCCCCCCGCCGGCCTGCCCAGCACCAATTCAGTCGCGTCCGAGAGAGAGTCGCCATGGTCGTCCGATCGGGCGATGCTACCGTCTACCTTGTGCCTTGTATCGTTCTCGAACGGAACCACGTTCCCAGCAGGTTGAATCCTCCCCTCGCCGAATGTAAGCGCGTCAGCCGCAATCGAGATTCCGTCAGGGTCCAAATCTTGAGGTATCACCTCATACAGGAAATATAAACTTTCCTTTTTGGCCCCCTCGGAGCAGACACTTACCGACGTTGAGCTCAACACGGCTTGGCGGATTCGATTTCCTATCTGAAGAGCTAGAGTGGGATCCTCGCTAAGTTCGATTGGAACGGCCAAATCCACCCTCAGCGCGATTCGCTCGCCCGCTCGGTAGAATTCCCCGTTGCTAGGGCTAGATGTCACTTCGAGCCCGCTCCACTGATCCAACGCCGCTGCTCCATGGCTTGAAGCGACGCTGAGAAATACTGGAATCTCCCAACCGGTGAGCTCGGCCTTGTCGTGCCTCCAATCTTCGTCCTCGTCTGCCTTGACGACTGTGAGCTTGCCTTTATGCATTCCCATTTCCAACCCCGCACTCCCTACATCCACCAAAACCTCCGACACGCCAGACCCGGTCCGAACCACTCTCTCTGGAGTAACTCTGAGCCAGCTGCGATCCGATTCGATTCGATAGCGTGATGAACCGATCGTCCTATGGTAAAGACGAATGACCTGCGGCGTGGGGTCGGATGCCATTGAAGCCACATATGCGAGGGCTCTTGGACTCACTTCGTCGATCCCATCTCGGCGGATATGGACTGACAATTCAGCTTCAACTCTTGGTGGATTGCTTGGCATACCGAAACCTATTATATAAAGACCATGACTTATGGGAGGGATTGTGCTCCGAGTGATTAGAATACTCTCGATCAAACCTTCACGAGTTGAAGACCAATGGCCGTCTTTTCCGAAAAAGAAATCATCGTCCGAGAATGTGTCGGGGCGCTTTTTCACATAAAGGTCAACCTCTGCTCCGGGAGTGAATGAGCGAAATCGTATTTCCACCTCAGCGGCATCCGGGGGTACGACAAAACAGTATTCCACCCTAGATTCGTCAGAGACCGAATAGAAGCTACCGTCCGGGAGATAAGCACGGCGTCCAAAGTAGACAAGGTATCCTCCGACCGTCAAGGGCGTAACCACGAACTCCTCTACCCGCTCAGGCTGGAGCGACTGGCACGCAGAGTATATCGGTCGAATTGTCTTTGGGGAGTCCATCACGATCGACGTCGACAGGTCAGTACCGGATGCGTCGCCAAGCCATCCCAAGAATTCGAGAGTCCCTTGACGCTCTGCTGCTGTGACTTGGACTTGCAAACCTGTCGCATAGTATCCATCGTCATCTAATGGATCTGGAGAGACTGCGAGCGAATCCTCGTCGAGCAGACTGAGGAGGTGCTCCGGTGACAAGTTCAGCTGGAGAGTGCCACCTTGGGGAGGCACGTCAATGCGATGCTGGGGGCCTCCACCATCGCTCCAGCCATTGAATCGGAATCTCGTGCCCGCTGAAGATGAAGCATCGTATAGTTCCGATGCCGAAACTACCGGCGATGTTCCATACTCAGCAGTCGAAAAGCTCATCGGAACAGATTTTCTGTCTCCGTTTAAATGGATGAGGTAATCTCCTTCAACATTAGTGTTGATGAAGAAGCGAGGGTGCTCCCAGAACACCGCCCTGTGAGCTTGTCGCCAAATGACCTCTCCAGAGATGACATTCGCTGACAGACGACTACGTCCTACTCCTCCTGAGGACGAATACCAATGGGCAAACTCATGATCGCTTCCTGCAATCGAGACGGCTTCCAGTTCAACGACTGTTCCGTGCGTATAATAATTGTCTTTGGATTTCGGACGGAGAACGACTTGACCGACATCGTCCGGTTCGGCACAAACAGCGAATCGATGCTGTACAATGTAGTTCGCCTCAAACCACACATGCTTCGGGTCGGCCATCACCGATCGCTGAGTAGGCATTTTGTGATCGTCATTCCAGCGACCGAATAGAAACCGATTGCTGCCGACTGTTTGGACCAACGGTGCGCGAATATGATGCGTCGTTCCGGGGCTCCAATCGAAGGTGACTGGAGTCTTGTAGCTCTCGCCGTCAACGACCACCTGCAGCCCAGCAGGATTGGTTGAGATAGTAGTTTCCGTCAGTGGTCGACCGTAAATCCTCGCAATTCCGTGGATGTCGCCCGACGAAAGTCCTGCGGAATTACTTGTTATCATTCCCGGTGGAAGTGTATCGAATCCGTATGAGTAATGCATAACGGAGGCGTAGTCGTAAGCCTCTCTACCCCCAATTGAATCAACCTGATACCACGGATTATCCCGTAGTTCTCTCCTAACAGTCACAAATCTGTCTCGATCAATTCTCTGATGTTCGTGTCCCAAACCAGCAGCGTGACCAATTTCATGAATTATTGAGTTCACATCACAAGATCTTGGTAGCCAGATGAACTGCTCACCACCCGCTCGGCCTACCATTGCCCTACAGGGTTCGTCTTGACCACCGTTCAGGCCCCACGGAAGGAATCGGACAAAGGCGGTCTCTTCCGTGCGTGGAACAAGTGTAATGACTGTCCGACTATTCCACTCATTGATGGCCTCTAGTACCCGTTGTGTTTGCCGCCCCAGAAAGGCGTCATCGATGAGATAAGGAATGACCCCGTCCGGCCAAAGGCCTCCTTGACGAGCGATATTCGTCATCGGCCCGGCGGAAGCGTGACTCTCCTTCCTACCGCGTAGAGCCCGCTGTGAAACGATCTGGTCCATTCGGTCCAAGACCATGTCTCCACCGTGAACTGCCCAGCCGTTCACTACCTCATAAGTCAGAGCATCTCCGTTATGGATGGCGGTCCCGACGAGCCGCTCACCATCATTCTCTACCATTGCGCCTACTGCTGCCATGCCGTAGAATCCGGCGGATAATTCCCATGGGGTTTGTGCTGTGGTCGTTTGGCTGCAAAGCATTACGATGGCGATGAAGCGCACCAGACCTGTCGATCGGTATGCGCTGGCGAGGGCGTACGTGACGCCGCGAAATGCCGGTAGATGAACGCGTACCTTGGGAAGGTACGGTTGGATGGCAGTCGTGAAAAAATTCATGGAAGCTCGATTCGCGTTTCCCGGTACGTTGCCCGGACCCGGAGACTTCCCCGTGCGTCTTTCGCGATTACTTTCCCGAACAGTCTAATGCAATTGCCGTTGTTGACGATCCGTCCGTTGATTTGGAATGCACCTCCGTCAGGTTCAAGCGTCACTCCGTAGAAGCTGGATTTCTCGCTCTGTACCAGTGCATACGCTTCAACGGAATCGGGTTCGATCGTCCAGCCCTCGTCAGCAGGAACTCGCCACCGGACGTCTTGGGGTCCTTGACAGTGATCATTGGTCTTGCCAAATACGAAGTTGCGGTTGCGGGTTAGTGTTTCCGAAGAAGATTCCTCAACCACGGGCATGGTAGTCGAATCTACCTCCACAGGAGCGGGACCGTACCAAAATCCCGCTAGAACCAAGAGGGCGCAAACGACAGTTCCAGTCAACACGGATTCGTCCTGGGAAAATTTACGAAGGAGGCGGGGAATGCGCTCGTCGGGAATGCTCCACAATGCGATCAGGATTCCGATCATGGAGAGTACGTGTCCAAAGTCCATAAGAACCTCCTCTTCTTGCCTTGTTGCTACAAGCCCCGCCTTGGTGGAAGGGCTGTCTCTGAGCCCTGAGCGATTCGCGTTTGTTCATGCCCAGGCTGCTCCAAGCCGATCGCCTGCCCGAGCGTGGCCCCGACCAGGGTGTATCAGCCGTGCGGCATGATCTGCTGGGCGCGGGGTCGTGCCTACAGACCCGGCAGCCTCCCGAATGCGCCGCCATGTGCACGGCCTCGCCCAAGTTGCAGCCATTAGGAGGCCAGCGACTTAGGTTTGCTCATTCGTCGCACCCCCTGCCTTAGCCGCACCAATAAGTACGGAGGATACTACAATGCCCGATAACTGCCTTTAGCGGACATGATAAGATGCCGCCGAGGGGGCTCTCGGGGCACCCGGAGAGGCCGTAGCGGCGCTCCCGCAGCCCGGGAGTCCGGGAAACCCGCAAAAAAGCCGCAGAATGCCCGGAAATGCGCTTGACAGGCAGTTAGCGGACATGGAGCGCGATTCGGGGGGCCGCGAGCCCCAAGCGACCGGACATGGGGGCGGGCTGTCGCCGGCCGACCGGCAGCTCGTGCGCCGGGCCTTGGCCGGGGCGCTGGCCCCTGCCACGCGCCGAGCCTACCTTGCGCACTGGGCCGCCTTCGAGGCTTGGGCCGCAGGCCGCGGCTACGATGCCCTCCCATCCCTGCCGGAGACAGTGGCGGCCCACTTGGCCCACCTGGCCGCCTCTGCGAGCGTCTCCACCCTGCGGGTCCGCCGCGCCGCAGTCGGGGCCGTCCACCGCGCAAGGGGCCTCTCCGACCCGACCGCCAGCGAACTCGTGGGCAAGACGCTCGTTGGCCTGGCGCGCCAAACGGCGCGACCCCAAATGCAGGCCAGGCCCCTCTCCGACGCCGACTTGGCCGCCATCCGCGCCACCGCCCTGCGCCGCAGAACCGGCGGCGGCAGGCTGAGGCGTCGCCGGGAGGGCGAGGAGGCAGCCCGTCGCCGCGGCCTCGTCGACATCGCCCTCTGCTCCGTGATGCGCGACGCCCTGCTGCGCCGCGGCGAGGCGGCGGCCCTGAACTGGGGCGACATCTCCTCGGCCGACGACGGCAGCGGCCGCCTCGCCGTCCGCAGATCCAAGGGAGATCCGGAGGCCTCCGGGGCCGTGCTCTACCTCGGCCCCCGGGCCATGCGGGACCTGCAGGCCATCCGCCCCGCCGCCGCCCGACCCGGCGACCCGGTCTTCGGCATTTCCGGCGCCCAGATCAACCGCCGCATACAAGCCGCCGCCAGGGCCGCCGGCCTGCCTGACGGGCTCTCCGGCCACAGCGCCCGCGTCGGCATGGCCCAGGACCTCGCCGCCGACGGCGCCTCGCTGGCCGAGCTCATGCAGGCCGGTCGGTGGAAGTCCAGCTCCATGCCCGCGCGCTACACCCGCTCACAGGCCGCAGGCCGCGGCGCCGTCGCCAAGTACCACGCCAAGCGCACTGACCCCGACGAACAGCCCTAGCCGTGCGGAGCTCCATACGCAGGTCATTCGGCAAGCGTGATTCACGACTGGAGGCCTTCCGGGGGGCGGCGTCCCGCTCCGAGGGAGCCCGTCATGACAGCTGCGGCGGGCACCCGTCCTATGGTTGATCCGCTGCGGACCGCAGAGCACCTCCGGGCGGGATCGGTCAGCACCGGCGTCCTGTGCTCGGTTTCTCTCGTGGCGGATAGCGCCCGAAAACTGTCGGCATACATCAAAATCAGAGGGGTCACACTCGGATTACGCTATAGAATGCATAATCCGCACCATTCAGCAGCGGTTGGTATACTGATTCGAGATTCATGAATCCGAACGAACTCTCCACTGTAATCGCGGAAGCCATCCGAAGAAAAGGCAGCAATCCGACTCGCGCTGCTCGTGAGGGCGGCTTGCCCGTCAATTCGCTGCGCTACATCTTGGAAGGCCGCTCTCCGAGCGCGAGACGGCTCGCCGAGGCTTGCGATGCACTTGACTTGGAGTTCTACGTCGGTCCGCGTCGGGCCGATCCGTCCGGTCCGGTCTCGGCTCAGAGGCTGGCCGATGAGTTGGAGCGCTTCGCCTGGGAGGCGCGCAGACTCTCGCTGCGGGACGAAGAAGAGGAGCCTGAACTGCCCTACGTTTCAGCCCCTCGATACGAGGTGCTCGCGGCTGCCGGCAGCGGTGCGGAAGTGGTCGACGAGACCGTCAAGGAATTCCTGGCCTTCAATCGCGAATGGGTGCGCGACCAGCGTCTCGAGGCCAGCAGCTTAGCGGTGATTGACGTGCAGGGCGATTCTATGGAGCCGACACTCCATGATGGCGACAGCGTACTTCTCGACATGCGCCCCCCGGACTTGCGCGACGGCTCGATCTATACGCTGCGGCGCGATTCGGAATTGCTCGTGAAGAGGCTCCGCCGACAAGGCTCCAATTGGCTCATCGTGAGCGACAATGTCGCCTATCCTGTTGAGCCCCTGGACGCAGCCGTCCACGTCGTCGGAAGGGTAGTCTGGGTGGGCCGTACACTGGCCTAGCAGTCCGTCCCAACACGTCGCAAGGGACGACCGACTTTCGGTTGCAGCGGGCGGCGGACCTCCTGCCGCGCCCCGAGCTTCGACGGAACGTGCCGCCGCCTACCCTCTCTGAGGGCGGTTGCGGATCCGGCCCAGGCCAGTCTTCAGCCGATCACATCGACACCCGTTGCCCGCCGATGAAGACAGCCTCGATCTTGCGCAGGTTGCGGATGTCGTCCAGCGGGTTCCCTGCGAGCAGGAGCATATCCGCATTCTTCCCTTCGGCAAGGGTTCCGAAACTCTCGTCGATTCCCACGGCCTCTGACGCATTCTTCGAGAAAGCGACAATCACCTGCATCGGGGTCAACCCCGCCTCAACCATCAGTTCCGCTTCCAAGTGCTCGAAATAGCCGGCAAACCGCCCCGGTGGGCCGGTGTCCGTCCCGAAGCCGATCTTGACGCCGGCGTCGGAGAGTTTCTTGAGGTTGGTTAAGGCCATCCGGAGATTCTGCCGGTTGATCTGCTGTTCCGGATCGGCCCTCTGAACATCGCGCATCGTCGTCCGCAAGTCGCGGACCAGATCGGCAGAAACTCCTTTGGTGAAGAACCTGTCGTTGAGCCAATTCGGGGAATCGGCATACACGTATGTGGACAGCTCGCGGGTGAGGGTCGGCGCGTAGGTGACGTTGTTGGCACGCATCTTGCTTGCCAGATCGTCGTCCACTTCGGAGTCGCGTACGCTGTGCGCCATCAGGTCGAGCCCGGCATCGGCCAGAAGCTTCGCGTCCTCGAGATCGTAGAGGTGCGCCGTCGTGACCAGTCCTCTGCCGGCGGCTTCCTCGATGATGGCGCGGAATACATTCTGAGGCAGCTTCTCGAATGCTCCGTGATGGGCGTCGATCCACATCTTGACCAGGTCGGCCCCAGCGTCGGCGAGCCTTTTCACGTGCGCGCGAGCGGCAGCAGCCGAGCTGACTTCGATGGCAAGCCCTTTTACGCCTGGGGCCGTTGTCGGGTACCCGTCCCGCGTCGTGAAGCCTTGAAGGGCGGTCAGCACGCGCGTCAGACCCGGTAGCCTGCCTGCCCGGATCGCATCTCGGATGGGAACGACAAGGTTCATGTCAGTCCCAAGGCTGGTCGTGGTTGTCACCCCATAGGAGGCGTAGGTCCGGAGATTGTCGAGCACGTTTTCGTGTGTGTAGTTCTCTTGGGCTTGGACCAGCCCCATGGTCAGCCCCACGTGACCGTGCAGATTGATGATGCCAGGAACGAGGGTCTTTCCGCGGGCATCGATCCGATCGGCCCCGTCTGGTAGCGCGACGCTGTCCCCAGGTCCGATCGCCGCGATTCGCCCGTCATTGACCACTACCGAGGCGTTGTGGACAGGGGACCCTCCCGTCCCGTCGATGACCGTCACGTGCTGGATGATCAGGGCATCCTGGGCCCCTGCGAGCGCGGGCAGAGCGAGCGCTAGGCAAACGGTGCGAGGCGTCATTGCGGGGGGATTCTACCACGGCCGGCGGGCTGGGCTCTCGTCGTAGGGGCGATTGTTCCGACGCGGGACACATGGGCACATCCTGTACCCCTAGCGCAATGGCTGCCGGCTGCCACTTCGGGGACGGTCGACCATTTGGAGCAATCGCCACTTCTCGTGCAGCGCCGCGCCGGAGTGCTGGTAAGCTAGCGATCAGTCATTCGGGCCGGCGGCTCCGCCCGGCCACGTCCGACTTTCACCGCCATGCTGATCGATCCAAAAAAATGCGTCGCCTGCGCGAACTGTGTGCCAGTGTGCCCAATGGGTGCGATCTACGTCGACACGGAAATCCAGCGCGCCACGATCAACCAGGACGAGTGCGTCGAGTGCGGAACCTGCCTCCGGGGCATGAGCCAGGAGCACCTCAATCCGACCATGGTCCGCACGGTCCGTAGACTGGCCCGGATGTTCCGGTTCCGCTTTGAGCCGGAACCAGACGTATGCCCTACCGCCGCATTCGTGATGAACGATCTGGAGATGCCCCGGCTGATCCGCCAGATCTTCTCGGATCCGGTGGTCGAGCACAAGTCCACCGGCATAAAGGGCAGGGGCACGGAGGAGGTAAAGACGAACGACGTGAATCCGCGTGTCACTGAGGGGGAGGTCGGCTACACGATCGAGTTCGGGCGGCCTGGCGTCGGTGTGCGATTCCGGGACATCGAGGAGATGGCCATGGAACTGGCACAGCTCGGCGTGCACTTCGAGGCCAAGAATCCAATCACGCACCTGATGACCGACACTGCCACGGGAAAGCTCCGGGACGACATCCTCGGCGAAAAGATCCTTTCCGCGATCATCGAGATCAAGACGACCCTGGATCATGTCGAGGAAGTGCTGGAAACGGTCGAGCGGGTCAACCTACGGATCGACACAGTCACGGCGGTAGGCATCTCGACCCGCTGCGATGATCGCGGCGAGGAGACGCGCCTTGCGGGACTCTTGGAAGAGTTGGGCTACGGCGCCGAACGCGCCAAGACGAACATGGGCCTGGGACGGGCGACGAACCTGCAAGCCGCATGACGAACACGCTGCACCGATACGGCAAGTCCGAGTCCTTCCGGGACGACTTCATCCTTTTCTGCATCCCATCGCCCGGCCGGAACGATCAGGGCGCGGTCGACAAGCAGAAGGCCTTCCTAAGGATCTGTGCCAAGCACGGCCCGGTCAACATGGGAAACGGCAACCGCGGGAGCTTCCGCCCGGAGCGCCACCTTGACCCGACCTCGCACTGGAAGCGCCACCTTGACCCCGACTGGGAAGGGGTGATCTCCGGCGTTTCCAAGCCCGGGACGGTGGCGGCCGTCTTCGACACCCGCGAGAAGGCCGAGGCGTGCCTACGCGAGGTCAAGGAAGCCGACCTCGGCCTCTCGGTCAACATGAGCACGTCCGTTTCCGGCGCCAAAGAGGTGGCAGAGTCGTGCGGCATCGCCCGGCACAGCGTCGAGTATTCCCTAGGTTTCGCCGACCCTCACGACCACCTGCCAAACAGCCAAGTGTTGGGCCTGTCGACGATGTGCGGGCACGGCATGGTGTCGTTCAACATGGCGCGAAAGATGCTCGACATGGTCCGGGAAGGCCGCCGAACGCCCCGGCAGGCGGTCGCGACCCTGGCGCGCTTCTGCCCGTGCGGCGTGTATAACCCGGCAAGGGCAATGCGGCTGCTCCAAGAGGCCCGCAAACAGTCCGGATAGCACTCTGTCCGTGCCCGTTGACATCCCGCGGCCCGAGTGGTAGGTTGCAGGCGGGATGCCCTACGACCTCCCCCGACGCGAAGCCCTGCGCCAGCTAGGTGCGTTCCTTGCCGCCTCTCCTCTCTTGCTTGCGGCGGACAAGCCGGCACTGACGGACTCCACGCAGCTCGCGAACGTCTTTGATTTCCGGGACTTGGCGAGGAAACTGATCGATCCGGTTGCCTTTGACTACATGGACGAGGGGGGCAAGGACGAGGTCTCCTTGGTCGAGAACCGGCTGGCGTTCCGGCGGATCATCCTGCGGCCTAGGTTCCTGACCGACGTCCACAAGATCGATGTCTCCACGGAGCTGCTTGGCAAAGCTCTCGACTCGCCGATTTACGTCTGTCCAGCCGGCGGCAAGAACTGCTTCTATCGCAACGGTGAGGAGGAGACAGCCCGCGGCGCGGCCAGAGCCGGAGCAATGTACATCAGCAACGGCGGCGTCGAGTCCTTTCTGGCCAGCGCCGATGCCCCGTCCCACTGGTGGCAATACACCACAGGGGGCCAGTTCCGCACCGAGGACAGCATGCTGGATTTCGTCGAGCGCCTCGAGGACTCGAACTGCACCGGGATCTGCTTCACCGTCGACAACATGCTGGTCTCCCACCGCGAGCGCTCGATTCACAACGGCCTCGTGCGGACTTGGTGCAATCTCGGCGAAGTGCCGCGTGATGCGGAGGGTAACATCGTACGGAAGCCCGGTGACCGCACGTGGGTAACCGGAGAGTACCCGGGCAGGCTCTACCCATCGCCCACATGGGAGACGGTCCGGCAGCTCCGCGACATGACCGACTTGCGCATCATGCTGAAGGGCCTCATGATTGCGGAGGACGTGGAGAGGGCGGCCGAGATCGGCGTCGACACGGTCGTGGTGTCCAACCACGGAGCGCGGCAGTTGGACCACACTGGTTCGACGATTGAGGCACTTCCCGAGTGCGTTCAGGCGGCCAGCGGGAGGATACCGGTATTGGTCGACGGCGGCTTCCGGCGCGGAACGGACGTACTCAAGGCGCTGGCGCTGGGGGCTACGGCCGTAGGGATCGCTCGGCCCTACCTCTGGGGTCTGACCTGCTTCGGGCACGAGGGCGTGGCCCGCGTCCTGCAGCTGCTCAAGACGGAGCTCGCCTTGGATATGGGCATGTCGGGTGTAGCCAGCATCCGGGAGATCGACAACTCGCTGGTGCGGGTAAGAAACTGGTCCTATGAAGGAGGATTGCAGCTATGACAAGACGTGATTTTCAGCGCATGGCAGGAGCGGGACTGGCCGCTACCCTGTCCGCGTGGAGGGCAAGGGCCGATGACGCGGCCTCTTACGAGGTCCGGCGTCGGAAGCGGGTCGACATGCTCTTCCAATCACCCGATGGCCATCCCAACGGCCTTGAGGCGACTCCTGACGGGCTGTGGGTCGGCGAGCAGGTAACAGACCGGGCCTACCTGTTGGACATTGAGACCGGCCGAGCCCTGACATCCTACGAGACCCAGTCCTCGAACACCAGCGGCATTGCCGCGGGGGGAGGCCACGTCTTCATGGGGGCGAACGGTCCCGCCCATCTGCGGCCCCGACGGCCGCACGATGTCGCTAAGGGCGGCCGGATCGTGAAGCTGAGCGCCGCTACGGGCGAGCACATCAGCAACTACCAAACCCCAGACGGCGGAGGTGTGCATGGGCTCCTGTGGGCCAAGGATGCACTCTGGATCACTCAGTTCAGGCCGCTGAAGATCGTGCAGGCGGACGCGGACCTGAACACGTTCCATGACTTCGACCTGCCGCTGAGCCGGCCCCACGGGCTGGGCTGGGATGACGAAGGCATCTGGTGCATGTTCTCCAATGACTACCGCATCTTGAAGTTTGACATCCGCACGGGGAAGGTGCTGGACGCGGTCCAGCTGGATCGCAGCGACCCTGACCCGCACGGGATGACTTGCTGGCAAGGGGCGCTGTACTATTGCGATGCTGGCATAGCCCCTGGGCACAAGGACAACCTGAGCAAGCATGCGGGATCGATCTGCCGGATCGAGATCTAATTGCCCGCGTGCCCGGTGCGCCGCAGGCCTGCTGGCCATGGCCGCGGTCGGCGCGCCGCAGGACCGCATTGTCAAGCCCAGCGAAGGGGATTGGATCCCAGGCGGAAGTGTTGAGGTCATAGCGCAGTCAACACAGGGCCGACTGTCTCTAGACGGCCAGCCGCTGGAGGCGGATGTGCCGTTCCCGGGACTCCTCAGCGCACGCGTCTCTGCCGGGCCGGGCCGCCACGTGCTGGTCTTGGAATCGCCCGACGGCCGGATCGAAGTCTCATTCTTCACCGGCGAGGAGCAGCCACATGGTGGCGCCCGACCGTACGTCAGCCATCCGCCGGTCGCCCTTGCCTGCGCCCATTGCCATGGGGTCAGCCGGCGCGGCCGGTTCCGGTTCAGCGGGGGGTGCCAGTCCTGCCACGCCGAGGAGGCTTTCATCCGAGTGCACAGCCATCCGTCGCACGAGCTGGCAAGCTGCGGGATGTGCCACGATGCGCACGGGTCGGCGGAGGCGAAACTGCTTGTCCTGCCCCAGGACAAGGCCTGCGTGCAGTGCCACAATTGACGGTTCGAGGAGAGGCCGTACCGTGCCGTGTCGGCTGGCCCGCTGCCATACGGGACGGCAGCGACACACCCTTGGGTGTCATGAATCAGGGCGATCGGCGCATTCTCCGCCTGGAAGCGCCACGCCCCCTTGAGTGCGCCAGTGCAACGACACGGGTATCAGGGCGTTGAGAGTTGTAGATCTGCGGCCCGCCGAGCTTCGCTATGGAAACGTAGCCACGCGAACAGGAATAGTCGTCTGGTCTTGGTAGGAGGCTACCGTCTCCCCTGGCCGGCTGGGTGCGAACAAACGCGGAGGATAGGGTCACTCTAGCCCGACGCCATGCGGCCCGAACTTTCCTGGGACGTACCGAGGCCGCGACTCTTGGACACCACCCTCGGGCCCGCTTCAGGCCGACAGCCAGTGGCATGGTTGCAGATGGCCAGCCACTGAAACCTAAACCCCGTGTGGATCGGTTCGGTGGACTCATCCCCAGTCCCCGTTCGGGTCCTCGCGAAGACTCTCGATGCCCGGAACGGGTCATGCTTACGTCACCCGTTCGCGATAAGGGTAATATACAGGTCATGCATACACTGCTCGAACGTAATAATCCAAGCACACGGGTCATGCCTGAGCGACGTACTCATAATAGTCGCAATATCAGGGGGCGCACCCAGCCGATTCACTTGATCAGCAAAGCACCTAGTCGACCGGCCCGAGGCCCCGAGCGGTGGTTCATTCTCACCCTTTTTGCCTTGCTGCTGCTGGCTAAGCCAGACATTGTTTATGGCCAGACGCTCAGGGTCCAGGTCATGGATCCGTTCTCGCAACCTATTACAACCGCCACTGTGTCCATCGGCGATCAGGAAGTGCCGACGGACGACGGCGGAACGGCGATCTTTTCCGGACTGGGCGCTGGACCCCACTCGGCAGTGGTCTCAGCGCCAGACTTCGCGACGCGAGCCTTGGAAGTCACCCAATCCGAGGGCACGGTAACCGTTGAACTGCAGCTGCAGGCCGTCAGCGAAGTAATCGATGTCGAAGCGACCGTGGGCACCCGCTCACAGGGTGTCCAGCCATTGGAATCGGCCGTTCCAGTGGAACTCATCCTTGGGGAGCGCCTGCGGGCCACGGGCCAGTTCGAGACTGGGCGGGCATTGCAGATGCAGGCGCCATCATTCAACTTCTCCAGTTCGTCAATCAGCGATGGCACGGATGCATTGCGACCAGCGACGCTACGAGGTCTCGGTCCGGACCAGACGCTCGTGCTGGTCAATGGTAAGCGGCGCCACAACAGCGCTCTGCTGCACGTCAACACGTCCGTCGGCCGTGGCACGGCGGGCACGGACCTGAACGCCATCCCGATCGCCGCTATCGAGCGCATCGAGGTGCTGCGGGACGGTGCCGCCGCACAGTACGGCTCGGACGCGATCGCGGGGGTGATCAACCTCGTGCTCAAGTCCACCCCCGGCTTTGCGGTGGACACCTCATGGGGCCAGACCTACGCCGGGGACGGCGACTCGGGCGTGTACAGCATGCACGGGGGGTGGGGATCGCAGAACGGCGGTTTTATGAATCTCACCTTCGAAGCCCGCCAGCGTGACCGGACGAATCGTGCTGGCTGGAGCGGGCAAACGCAATACCCGCTGGTGGACTGCGCCGCGGCCGAACCATACGCAATCATCTCGGGCAACGGGACACCCGGAAGGTGCTTCGACCCGCGCGAATACACGTTCAACCGCAAGAATTTCCGGGTCGGCGACGCAGACAGCCTGCAGTACAGCGCTTACTAGAATGCCGGGATCCCGATCGGCCGACGCGCCAACTTCTACACCTTCGGCGGGTGGACCCAGCGCGACAACCAGAGCACTGGCTTCTACCGCCGGGCCAACCAGCCGAACACGGTGACGCAGTTCTACCCGGACGGCTTTCTGCCCGAGATCAACACGGACGTCATGGACTTCTCGGTCGCCGCGGGAGTGGACTTCACATCGGCCCAAGGCTGGAACTTCGATCTGAGCGTAAACCACGGTCGCAACCAGTTCGACTTCCTCATTACGAACTCGAACAACGCGACATACGGCACCGCCAGCCCGCGCCAAGCCGACTCCGGCGGTCCTCGGTTCGACCAGACGACCGTCAACTTCGACATCGCGCGCGAGTTTGAAGGCGCGGGAAGGTCAACCAACCTAGCATTCGGTGCCGAGGTCCGGCGCGACCACTACGGCATCCGCCAGGGCGAGCCGTTCTCGTACTTGAATTGCAAGGACGACCCCAGCGTTGCGGACAAGTCCAGCTGCGTGGCAGCCCCTGCAGGCATCCAAGTGTTTCCCGGATTTCAGCGCAACGTCAGCGCCAGCCGGATGAACATTGGCCTCTACAGTGACGTGGAGGTCGCCTTTGACGGTGGCTTGACGCTGGGGATGGCCGGCCGCTTCGAAAACTATAGCGACTTTGGCCAGTCCCTGACGGGCAAGCTCGCGCTGCGCTACGACTTCAGCCCACGCTTCGCGCTGCGCGGAAGCCTGAATTCGGGATTCCGTGCCCCGTCCCTGCACCAGCTCAACTTCACGAATGTCAGCACTCAGTTCGTGACCAATGACGCCGGAGAGACCGTCGCCCAAGAGCGCGGGACCTATCCGAACGACAGTTCCGTGGCCAAGGCATTGGGCATTCCGGACCTCAAGCAGGAGCGATCGCTCAACTTCAGCGGCGGCGTCGTCGCGCGAATCGCCCCGACCACCTCCCTGACTGTCGACGCTTTCAGCGTTCGCGTCGAGGACCGAATCGTCATCAGCGGCTCGTTCACAGCGGCTAATCTTGCCGGAATCCCGGAGGCCATCGCGGGTCTCAACGCAGTCAATGCCACGGCTGCCCAGTTCTTCACAAACGCCGCCGCGACCGTTACGTCGGGGATGGAATTCACCTTCAGCAGCCTGCATGCCTGGCGGAACGGCGGAGTGCTGGACTTTGGCGTCTCCGGCATGGTGGTCAACACTGAGCTTGACGGAGGAGTCAACGCGCCGATGCTGCTGGCTGGGCTCGAGAGTGTCATCTTCGGGGGTCAGGACCGCTCCATCCTCACCGAGTGGCAGCCCAACACCCGAGTGCAGGGCAGCGCTGAGTACCGCATTCGCCGCATCAGGCTTGGCGGGGCGCTGCGATACTTTGGCAGCCTCTGGGTGCAGGAGGGCGGAAACGCTGGGGAGCGGCCGTGCGGGGCATCGGGATTTGCCCCAAGCTCGATCGGCGGCTCACGCCAGCAGTTCTGCGGCAAGTACGTGACCGATGCGCACGTCGGCTTCAAGCTGTGGGAGCACGCCGAACTGAGAATTGGCGAACAGAACCTGCTCAACGTCGTGCCGGACCAGAATCACGTCGGCCAGACCCGCAGTGGGAGGTTGGAGGACTCCTCCGGGCGGGTCATAATCGACACGCCGGGCATCTTCCTGTTCTCGCGGCGAGCAGCACCGTTCGGGTTCAACGGCGGATTCTACTACGCAAGACTCTCGCTGCGGTTCTGACGCCGTGCCCACCGTCAAGGACAGCTCGTGCCAGTCCTACTTCCGTGGCGGCTTGGAGCACGTCCTCGCGTCACACCTAATCACTCAGCGTGAAGAACTGGAAGGTCGGATCTCCCTTCGCTTTCGCGTGCAAAGCCGTTTGGAGCCTCGGCACACGAACCGGAGCTTGTACG
This sequence comes from Bryobacterales bacterium, assembly GCA_028819235.1. Classification (GTDB taxonomy): domain Bacteria; phylum Acidobacteriota; class Terriglobia; order Bryobacterales; family UBA6623; genus VXMF01. The sequence goes on along the minus strand of JAPPMC010000016.1, from coordinate 14,147 downwards.
CCTACGCCAGTCTCCGTGGTCCCTTCATCCTTGTTCGCGTCTCTCTAGTCCAAAGGCCCCTTCGCTCCGCCGGCATTCCCCGGCCTCCTCGCAACTGCGGGCCTCTCCGCCACCTTGCCTGCCCACGCTGGCCCTCGCGGGTTCCCGGTTGGCGCGTGCGAGCCACCGACAGGGCATCTCGTGTTGCCTCTGTCTCCCTCTTGCATGAATGCTGCTGCCATTACCCCGGCGGAGACGCCCGGTGCTCGCGTCGCTCGCGTCCCTGACGCTGGCTGCCTTCCCCGTCAGAGTGGCAGGTAGTCCTCCACATTGCGCTCTTCGAGGCCTGCTCGACGTTCACTCCCGTTGCGGCCTGGGTGCTCGCGGAGCCCCCATAGGGGAGCCCTTCACGTCGAAGTGCTTCAGTCCATGTCGTTGCTTCCATGTCCCGCTCCGTCGGCTTCCGACTCGAGGGACAGTTATGGGATGGTTCGCTCCCATCCAGCCGTGTCGGCCAGTTCGACAATGCGGGAACGAACGGCTTGCGGTGGCCGCGTACGGTCCAAGGGGAGAACCAGCATGGCATCGATTACATCCAACTATCGCTTCGGAACGCACTTACAGAGGTGGTCACGATCGGCCTCGACCTAGGTAAGACACCCGTCTATTTCGTCCGCCTGGCCGTGAGCCGATACGTGCTCACGCGCCGCCGCTACTCGAAGGGCAAGCTCGCAGAGGTCACCGCGAAGATGGTGTGCCGTATCGGCATGGAGGCCTGCTAGGGAACCCATCACGTGGGACGTCAGGCGCTGGGCCAGGGGCACGACGTGCGGCTGATGCCGCCCAAGTACGTCCAGCCCTTCGTCAGATGCGACAAGAACAACACCAAGGACGCCGAGGCCTGCGCCTAAGCCTGCCTGCAACCGACCATGCGCTTCGTGGCCGTCAAGAGCGAGCCGCAGCTGGCGATGGAGTCCCTGCACCGCCACAGCTCGCGGCTGGCGCGCAACTCCGCCCGGCTGGTGACCAAGCCCGCGGCTTCCTGCTGGAGCGCGGCCCCGCGATCCCGGAAGGCATGCACCGCTTCGCCGCACGGCTCCCGGAGAACCTCGAAGTTGCCGACAATGGCCTGGGAGACTGGATGCGGGCCCTGCTGGAGGACATGCTGGCCGAATGGGAGGAGCTGAGGGAGAGGATCCATGCATCGACCGCCAACTGGTGGCGGAAGCGCAGCAGTGCGAGACCTGCGAGCGGCTGCTGGAGGTGCCGGGCATCGGGGCGCAGACGGCGACGGCACTGGTGGCGGCGGTGGGGACAGGAGGACTCTCGGGAAGGGGCGCGACCTAGCCGCTTGGCTCGGGCTGACGCCGGCGGAGCACTCGACGGGCGGCAGGCAGCGCTTGGGAGGCATCAGCAAGCGCGGCAACCGCTACCTGCGGACACCGGTGGTGCATTGCGCCCGGTCGGGCCTGGTGGCTCTGGCCAAGCGCGCGGACGGGCTGGGCAGCTGGCTGCGACGCGTGCTCGGGAGCAAGGACCGGCGCGTGGTGATCGTGACGCTGGCCGCCCGCCTCGCGCGGATCGCCTGGGCCCTGCTGACGAGCGGCCAGAGGTTCACAGCCCGGCCACCGCCTGTGCCAGTTGTCTGAGAGGTCGAGAACAGAGTCTGAATTCGTCTGCCAAGCCCAATTGATGGCAAACAGGTCACGCCCGCGTCTCGGAAACCTGTGCCCCGCAATGGCACTCGGAGGTCGAGACAGTCATGAGGACCGGGGCGCGCGGAGCCCATCATGGCCCGGAACCAGCACGGTTCCGCTCCGAGGTCACATAGATTTGCGCGGACCAACGCTCATCGAATCAGGTTGGTTAGACAACTCGGGAGCGAGCCATATTTTAGCCGGACGGGCGTCCCACCCGCTGGGAGCCAGTGCCTTAGCACGGCGCACACTCTAATCCAGCGCTAGCCGCGCGTGATAGGATTTGGGTAGTTGACCAGTGATGGTCTGCCTAGGAGAGTGATGGGCACTAAGACCACGGTAGCGGGCATTTTGCGTCAGGTCAGGGCGCAGCTTCCACGCGTCGTTAAGGCTCTGGGGTTGGTGGCTGCGCTGATTGCAATCTATCAGTTCTTCCCGAGAACGCCAGCGGTTGAGATCGACTTGGTTCCTTCGTCTGATCAGATTGTTCTAGGGTCTGGGGATTTGGATGCCAACCTCCCGGTGGTGGCGGACACAGTGGCAATCGCCGAGCCCCTCGTAGCTACAAAACCCCTCCGTGTGATCACCAACCATTTGTTGTTTGGGGATTCAGGGAGCCTCGTCGGGCCTGAGATTACAATCTTCGCAACCCGGATATCAGGGGGACGAATCGGAGCCACTGGAGCCCCGGGCCGTTCCCCGGGTGAACAGGGCGCCCCAGGAGGTTCAATTGCAATCGCGGCTGCACGCATCGATGGTACGACCATTGAGGCGGCGGGAGGCTCCGGGGCCGATGGAGCGAACGGTGCGGATGGGGCCGGGGGTCGGAATGGTGATTGCGCTGGGTTCGGAAGATGGGTAGGTGCCACCAATGGTGGTAACGGACAAGACGGAACCGGCGGCTCGCGAGGTGGTGACGGCGGTCAGATTACGCTGTTTCTTGCCGAAGACGATGGGTTTCCCGAGCCCAACGTTTCTGGTGGTAGGGGTGGCGCTCCGGGTCAAGGCGGACGGGGAGGCCCAGGTGGGACAGGCTGCACAGGGCTTGGTGGATCTCAGAGTTCACATCCGGACGGACGGGACGGACGTGATGGGACACTAGGACTGCCCGGCGAACTTGGTACATTGGTTCAACGAAGAATTCGCTTCCGGGACGTAAGTGAGGCTTTGGAGAACGTTGACTTGGCCGATGAGAGTGCCCTTGTCGCCGTCATGAATCGTCTTTGACAGCATTGCATGTGCCAGTGGCTTGTTTTGAATGAGGAAGAAGATGAGTGAGCAACCCCGTTCCCGTATGACCCCGGAGTTGTTAGGGATCCTCGGTGTAGGCGTTACATTGGCCGGACTCGTGATCACCGTCTGGATCGATATTCGTGGCGACATCAAGGAGTTGCGTGAAGAAACCAGAGAAGTGCGGCAGCAGGTAAGCACGACAGAAGGCGAGCTCCGCAACGACATGAGAGAAGACCACCGAACGCTACGTATGGATATACGCCGAGTAGAAGAAGAGATAAATTCAGTTCTGTCCCGGGTAACCGTTACCGAAACGAGCTTAGGGTTCATAAAAGAAAAGTTGGAGTAAGGCTAAACCTAGGCGTTATCATACAGTCCGAGGGTATGGAGAGTCAGGGGGGCAGTTCTTACTGGGCGGAGATCGGGCAAGTGGCACAGCCCGGCGCAAGCATGTGCGGCTGGGCTACTTGGGTGTCAAGGGTAAATGTGAGCGTATGGGCCGAGGACAGGGCGGACATTCACAGATAAACCTGTACTGGCTTGAAGCACAAATGGGCCGTTTCTGAGGGCGCGGACACAAATCCGCCCACCCAATGGCCTGTTGCGGACGCACATTTCCTGACATCGAGGGTTCGGTAGGCGGTTGTTCCTATGGTGAGACCTCATTCCAAATGGTGCGCTCCTCCTACGGTCAGAACGCTCTGAAGCAAGATGTGTCCGGACATGGTACTTCTGAGCCCCACACGGCGGCTTTGTTCCTCATCAGCAGTGAGTCGCATCCAGTTACGGGACCGCGGATGCCCGTGCTCGACACGACTGCTGGCGAGCACGGGCGGCTAACTCGACCTGTCCCACGGGTGCGCCGTTTCGGCGGGCCCGGCCATTCCGCGGCGGCCTGCGGTCGCTCCCGCGCACCCTAGGTCCCGTCCGCGTCCACCGCGTTCAGCAGCGGTGCCGGCAGCACCCTGCTGCAGTGTCCGTCCGGCGCTGACCGACCAGCACGAGCTGCTTGCCCCTGGGGCACACTCGCCGTCCTCTGCGCTCGACCACCCGCCAAGCTCTTGCCCACGAGCCCCTCGGCGGCAGCCTCCCCGGTGCTGCCGGACACGCTCTGGCCGACCTCGGTCAGGGCCTGCCTAGGACGCTTGGCCGACCCTTAAGGAACATCAAAGGATTTTCTACCGTATCTTAACCAGACGTTAACCTTATCAGGCCCCATCGGACTTGGCTGTCCAGCCACGCAGTCTCCCGAAAGAGACCGGATTCGAGCTTCGGATCCACTGATCACCCGTGCCAGCCATCCCGAGGCCCTCTCTCGATCGACAGATTGAGGTTCCCCGCGCTTCGCTCTTATTGACATCCAGAACTCCCCGATCTCCAGATGGCTGACGTTAGAGTGCTGGATGCGGGAACGCAGGAAGTGCTCGTTCTTGTCGCCTGTTGCAACAGACTTCTGGGAAGCGAGGCCGGGACTATCGGAAGAAGAAACCGACCAGGACCATTGGGATCGCAGGAACATAGGTCACGAGCAGGAGAACCACAAGGAGCACTCCCACAAATGCGACGTTGACCCGGCTGACATCCCAGACTTGGGCCTTGGCGATGGAGCAGGCTGTCAGCAGCACGCTGGCGACGGGCGGTGTCTGCTGGCCGATGCCGAGATTGAGCGCCAAGACGAGGCCGAAGTGGACGGGGTCAATGCCCGCCTGCTGGACGAGCGGCATGACGATCGGAACGACCAGGATGATCGCGGCGGCGGAGTGCAAGAAGAGCCCGATGGTAAGGAAGAAGAAGTTCAGCAGGAGCAGCACGGCCCACTGGCTGTCCGTGAAGGCCAGCAGCTGGGCCGCGAAGCGCTGGGGCACTTGGGCGGATGTCAGGTACTCGCCTAGCAGCGCGGAGGTGGAGACCAGCAGCATCACCACCGCCGTCTGGATGCCTCCCTCGACGATCGCCCGGCGCAGCGCCTTCCAGTCCAGCTCCCGGTACACTCCGGCTCCAATCACGGTGGCGGCCACCACAGCGAGGCCGGCGCCCTCGGTCGCCGTCACCCATCCCGAGAAGATCCCGCCCAGAATGATGACTGGGAGAAGCAGCGCCCAAACGGCATCGCGGAACGTTCTCCGCACGCGTGCCCAAGCGAATGCCGCGTCCGCTGGGAAGCCCCGCCGGATTGCCATCCGGTACGCGACCACCATCAGCAGCAGTCCGCCCAACAGGCCAGGAATGATGCCTGCCACAAACATCTCGACCACCGACGCGCCGGCCATCACGGCATAGAGGATCATCGGGATCGAGGGCGGGATGATGATCGCAAGCGTGGATGCCGAAGAAGAGACGGCGGCGGCGAACTCCTTGCTGTAGCCCGCCTTCTTCATCGACGGGATCAGCACTGAACCGAGAGCCGCTACGTCCGCAACGGCCGACCCAGAGATCTCGGCAAAGAACAGCGACGTCCCTATCGTCACCATTGCCAGGCCGCCTCTGACGAACCCAATCAGCGCAGAGGTCAGCGCAATCAGCCGTCGTGAGATGCCGCACGCATTCATCACCGCGCCTGCCAGGATGAACAGCGGTACGGCGATCAGCGAGAACTTCACTGAGCCGTCAAAGAGGGTCAAGGGCACGTTCGGCAGGTCTCGGACGCCCGTCTCGAGCACCATCGCTGCCACCGAAGCGCAGCCGAGGGCGACCGCGATCGGAACGTCGGCGAGGATCAGGGCAAGCAGGCCCACCACGACCCAGAACAGGGTCATACCTCGGTCCGCTCCTTCCAAACTTCGGCGCAGACGCAGATTTCGGCGGCGATGAAGAGGGCGGCTCCGATCGGAACGGCGGAGTAGACCACCGCAGTTGGCAGCCATGGCAAGCTGACTAGGAAGGTGCCACCCAAGGCTGCTAGGAGCTTCCAGCCCATCCACGCCACCAATGCGAAGAATGAGATCACAACTGTCTCGCGCAGCCAAAAGAGGGCGCGTCGAGCATTACGCGGAGCCGCTTGGACTAGGTTGGGCAGGCCAAGGTGGGCCCGCCGGATCGCCGCGAGGCCGGCGCCGTAGTACGTCAGCCAGGCCAGCAAGATTGCGGCGACTTCGTCGTACCAGACAAGCGAGAAACCTGCCTTCCGGCTTGCCACACCCGCGACGACGAGTACGGCGAGGGAAAGCGTGATACCGATCACTACGCCCTCCAGCACGCGGGCCAATGCCGAGCGTAGGCGTTTCAGCATAAGGTTCCCTGCGTCAGGGCCCCGGCGAGCCGAGGCCGAGGGCGGTGGCGATCAGTTCCCTGCCCTCCGGAACATGCCGCGAGAACTCCTCGAACAGCGGTTCCCCGGCCTGAAGGAACGAGTCGCGGTCGCACTCGTTCACCGCGATGCCCGACGAGCGCAGGCTCGCCAGCAAGTCGCTATCCAAGACTGCGGCCCTCGCGTACACATATGACTGCACTTCCTGCGCTGTGGTCCGAAGCAGGTCGCGGACCCGCCGCGGCAGCGCCTGCCAGCGGTCACGGCCCGCAAGGAGGTACGCGGGGGTGTAGACGTGGCCGGACAGGGTGAGGAACTGCTGCACCTCGTGGAAGCGCTGGCTATGAATCTGGCTCAGGGGGTTCTCTTGCCCGTCGATCACGCCGGTCTGCAGGGCTATGAACGTCTCGGCCAGGGACATTGGCGTAGGGTTTGCCCCGAAAGTCTGGAACAGGCGTACTCTCCATCGCCCACGAGGCGTGCGCAGTTTGATTCCACGAAGGTCCGCCGGCCGGATGATCGGGCGGGCGTCGTTGGTTATGTGTCGGAAGCCGTTCTCCCACACAGCCAGCAGCTCGTAACCCCGCGCGGCCGCGTCTGGGGCCAAACGCGGCCATACGACCGCCTCTTCGATGCGGGCCATGTGGGCGCGGTCCCGGACGAGATACGGCATCTCGAAGATCCCGAATGACTCGACCGCCGACGACATGATCGTCGATGGCACAGAGAAGTCCACCGTGCCGAGCTTGAGCTTTATCAGCAGGGTCTCGTCGTCGCCGAGCTGGCTGGAACCGTAGACGGTCACATGCCCGAGCCCATCAAGCCGCTCGTTCGCCCGGCGGGCGAATTCGTCCGCGGAAAGTGCCGTCAGCGAGCCGGGCGACGCTACGTGCCCCAGCCGCAGGTCCAGCTGTCCGTCTTGCGTGCTGCAGGTGGCCAGGCCCAGCGCAAGGGCAGCCGCCCCCAACGGGGCGTTCTTTACCACGGCATGGTGCGGCCTGTGTGCTTGCGGCCCTTGGCCATGGTCGCCTCGCTTGCTCCAGCGCCAATCCGAACGCCTTCTTCAAACATCTGTATCACGTCGTTCTCTCGAACCGTGTTCAAGAAGGCAAGCTTGTTCTGCTTGCAGGCGTTGAGCACCTTGGAGCGAGCCTCGCGCATGCGGGGATGCAGCAGGCGGTTCGGCCCGTGTCCGTCCGGGAGGTCCAACGACAGCCCCATGTCGCCAGGCCCCCATTCCGCGAACCCGATGCCCGGTACGGCTGCGACCTTCTCGGCATTCTCCAACGCATACCTGTCCTCGATCTTGAGTCCCAGCAGAAACTCGCCTTCCGGGTTGAGCGGCCATGGATCCGCCTTGCGCTGGTAGTCTCCACGGGACACCCCCCAAATCTCGGCTGGATACCCTTGGCTGCCGTTACCCAGCAAACCTTCTCCGAGGTCGGGAACGACCGGCTTGGCGTGAGGGTAGCGAGCGGCGCGCACCATCCACTTGATGGCATCGGGCTCGCGGGCGTGGCACAGAAGGATGCCGTGCACCCCGCAGAGCAGCGTCTGCTGGACGACCCAGAAGTTTGCACGCATGTGGATCTCATCGATTCCGAGCACGGGCAGCGTAGCGATCACCGCCGGAGTTCGGTGCCCGCTGCGTGTCGGGCCGCCGTCCACAAGCCCCTTCATGAAGCCCCTCAGTGCAGTGAAGTCCAGAGACCCGTGCTCCATCTCGTAGTTGATGTAGTCGTACGGTGTTCCGGCGAGTTGCTTTCCCTCGTCGTAGCCACCTCGGCCCCCCGTGTAGAAGATCATGTGGCCATCCTCGAGGAACTCAATGGCGCGGTTGATGCGCCGCGGCTTGGTGCCCGTAGCTGCGGAGGCCGCCGCCACCGGTGCCAGCAGCGGTGCCGCGAGGAATTGCTTGCGAGTCATATGGGCAAGATAGCGAGCATCAGGGTCCGGCGTCAAGGGCTGGCCGCACTCTCACGCGATCCCCAATCGCAGGCTTCCCGAATTCCCGGACCTGTGAGCCTTCGAGTCGCAGCAGCCTGTGGGCGACGTTCACCGCTGCGGTCGGCTTTCTTGGGCGGCGTCTGCCCGAGGGCGGGGCCTGACCGTGCGGCGACCGACGCCTGACCGCCCGGACTAGCTGCTAATCCAGAGTGCCAACGGGTCTGTGATGGATGGTCGGGGCGCCGAGATTTGAACTCGGGACCTCTTGCTCCCGAAGCAAGCGCGCTACCAGACTGCGCTACGCCCCGACACCATCACCATACCCCAACCGCGGGGATTTCTCATCAATCCCGAGCGCCGGAACCGTTCGGAATGCGCCTCTGGTCAGGCCTTTGCCTCGTCCGGTTCGCCGGCCTCGGCCGAGGTCTCGGCCTCTGCCGTGCGTCCCGGGACACTGATCTCGTCCACGAACTCGCGGCCTTGCTGGTACAGCTCCCGCCCAAACTCAGTAGCCTGCCTTCGCTTGTCGGAGGCGAATTCGCGGCCCTTATCGACAGCGTCCGCAAGGGACCTTCGGGTCTGCTCGCCCGACCTCGGGGCCAACAGCAGGGCACTGGCGAACCCCACGGTCAGTCCCGCGATGAACCAGGCGACATTCCCTTCACTGCTGTGCTTAGCCATTGCTCGCTCCGTCTACTGAGTATAGCCGTCGGCGACCCGGGTCCGGGAGGCTGGTCACATGAGCGCGAGTGCAGCGGCCCCCGTGACCCCAGCTGCGTCGCCCAGCGCGGAGGGCTGGACGTCGAATCGGTCGGCGGCCGCCCCCAGAAGCACTTGCCTCGCCGATGCTGCCAGGGCACTTCCGAAAAGGTTCAGGCGCTTGGCGACGGACCCCCCGATTACCACGACAGAGGGATCCAGCACACTACAGACCGCACCGATCGCCGTGCCAACGCCCTGCCCGTATGCCTGCCACGCGCCTAGTGCGTCCCGGTCTCCGCTTTCGGCCAGGTCACCGATCTCCCGCGCTGTCGGGGCATGGCTTCCCCCGCCACGGCTCGATTTGTACAGGTCTTCGACCCGTTCTCCTGACCCGACCTCGTCGTAGGTCAGGGAACCCACCCGGCAGTAGGCCACCTCTCCCGCATTGTTGGTCGCGCCCGAGTAGACCTTGCCCTGGATCACAATCCCGCATCCGAAGCCGGTACCAAGCGTCACCCCCAGCACTGAGTCGTGGCCGAGACCGGCGCCCCGCATTGCCTCGCCGAGCGTGAAGCAGGCTGCGTCGTTCTCTAAGGCCAACGGCGCTCCGATCTCACGGCGACAGAACGCTCCCATGTCGAAGCCAGCCAAGTTCGGCAGGGAGTCCTCGTCGCAGATGATCTGGTTCTTGAGATCGAGCGGCCCCGAACTGCCCATGCCGACGACGTACGGGGGACCTTCCACACCTGCCTCGATTTTTGCTTGCTTCACTACCCGCCGAATGTTCATCAGCGTCACGGCCCGCCTCATACGGGCCATTGTTGGGAGCCTGGCCACCTTGCCGAGGCGCGCACCGTCCATTGCGAAGGCCGCGGCGGCCACCTTGGTGCCGCCTAGGTCGATCCCGATCACGAAGTCTGCGCGCATTGGGTGTTTCGTGGCGGGTCCTCGATGGCGGCTGACAGTCGCTCCGGCTCGACAGAAAGGGTGGCCACCGCGGAGGGTAGTTGGACTGCCGGACCGCTGCGGCGCTCACCCGACCGAAGCGAGGGTTCGCCCTTGTCGCTTGATGCGAGAGCGTAGCACATGGTCGGGCTTGGGCGCCGGCGACCGTTCGAAGCACCCGCAATCGACGTGCCGCCGCCGGCCGTGCTTGCATTCACCGCTATGGCGGCACAATGATGATAGGTCTCTGATGTCGAAGCCTCGGATGTGCCCACACTGCCGGGCGTTCGTTGACAGCCAAGCGAAGTCGTGTGACTATTGCGGGAACGACCTGCCGGTCACCGCGGGCAAGCGACTTTTGCGGGAGGAGCGCTCGAAGCGCACTGGGGGGCAGATCGGGTTTACGACGACGATCCTCCTGCTGATCAACGCCGGCCTATTCGCTGTGTCGTGGATCCTGACGGCGCGCTTGGCGGGAGGCAGCGACCTGCTCGGGAGCATCGATGGCTCAGTGCTCCACTTGCTGGGTGGCAAGTTCCGGCCGTCAATCCTGCTCCACGGCGAGTGGTGGCGGCTGATCACGGCCAACTTTCTGCATGGCGGCTTGATGCACATAGCGTTCAATACGATGTCCCTCTTCAACCTGGGCACAGTTGCGGAGGAAGTCTTCGGAACGGCCAGATTCCTAGTCCTGTACCTCGCCACGGGGGCGTGCGGTTTCGTCGCGAGCACTTTCTGGTCGTCCTCGCTGTCGATAGGCGCGTCCGCGTCGATTTGCGGGCTCCTAGGGGCCATGTACGCGTACGGTCGCATCAGCTTCAACCCACATCTCCAGTCCATCGGCAAGCGCTGGATCATATTTATCGCCATCTTCGGATTCCTGTTCCCGGCGATCGACAATGCCGCCCACTTCGGCGGGCTGCTGGCTGGCTTTGGCCTTGCATACGTCTGCGGAACGCCCGGTCACGACAAGCGCCGCGAAGACTTGTGGCGAGGACTGGCCATTGCGCTGTGTGTCGTGACGCTATTCGCTTTCGCGCAGGCCTACAGCAGTTTCTCGGCGGCCACGAGCTAAGGCTCGCCCGGAAAGTTTGGGCCGCTGTCTCCACTCTGATTGGAGATCTATGTCGGCACGAGTTTCGTGCCAGTTGGCTCCCCGGCCACGAGCCTTTCGACGATGGCGTCAGCTCGTCCGTCGGCGATAACGACCCGTCGCACGCCGGAGCGCAGCGCACTCGTCGAGGCCCGCAGTTTCGCCTCCATCCCGCCCTTTGCCACCCCGTCCTCGATGAGCCGGCTTGCCTGTGCCGCATTGATGCGTGGTATCAGTCCTCCCCGTGAGTCGAGCACACCGCCGACATCGGTCAGGAACAGTAGCAGATCGACGCCCATTCCTCCAGCGCATGCGGAGGCCATCTGGTCAGCGTTCACGTTGAAGATGGCAGAGCCCTCGCCGCCCGCAACGCAGGCCACAACTGGCAGGTACCCGCGCTCGGCCAGCAGCTCCAGCAAGCCAGGGTCCACGGCCTCGACGCTGCCGACCAGTCCGAGATCGGGGGACATCTGGGTGGCTTTGACCGTTCCAGAGTCAATGCCGGTCAGGCCCACCGCCTTGGCCCCCGCGTCCTGGAACTCGGCGACGAGCCGCCGATTCACGGAACCGGCCAATACCCGGAGAACCGCGTCCATGATCTCCGGTGGCGTCACGCGCAATCCGTTACGAAACTCGCTCTTGTGGTCCAGTCCAGCCAGATATCGGCTCAGGCGCTTGCCTCCACCATGTACGACGACCACTTGATGACCGTCGTCGAGAAGCCGACAGATCTGCCTGGCTAGGGCGCCACGTGTCCTCTTGGACTCGAGGAGGGTGCCGCCCAGCTTGACCAGCAGCTTCATTCTTGGCCGCGACCGTCGCTTAGCCCGGCAGTTTCGGGATACCCCAATTGCAAGTTCATGTTCTGCACGGCCTGGCCGGCAGCCCCCTTCACGAGGTTATCGATCGCGGCCACCACGACCACGCGACGGCTCTCGGGATCCACCCTGAACCCGATATCGCAGCAATTCGTGCCTTGGACGCCTCGCAGGTCGGGCAGGCGCTTTTTCGGAAATATGCGCACAAAGGGCTCGTCGCCGTACTCCTTCGCATAGATCCTGTGTAGGTCCTCCCATTCCATGGATTCGGCCGTCCGCACGTAGATGGTTTCCAGAATTCCTCGGTGCAGCGGGAGAAGCTGTGCTGTGAATCCGAGTTCGTTCTCGTCCAGATCCGTCGTGTAGAGGATCTCTGGGACATGGCGGTGGTTCAGCACGCTGTACGCGGAAAAGTTCTCGGTCACCTCACAGAAGTGGGTCTTGAGGCTCGGCTTGCGTCCCGCACCGCTGACGCCCGACTTGGCGTCGCAGATCACCCCGGGAGGTCGGTCTAGGATTGCCGCCACGATCAGCGGACGAATACAGAGGCTGGCAGCCGTCGGGTAGCAGCCGGGGTTGGCGACGAGCCGGGAGATGCGCACCATCTCGCGGAAGAACTCTGGCAGGCCGTACGAAGCCTCGCCCAGCAATTCCGCGCAGCTATGCTCGACGCCGTACCAGCGACGGTAGTCGGAAACGGATCGAAGGCGGAATGCCGCACTCAGATCGACGCAGCGAATACCGGCGTCAAGGATGCGGGGGACGGCCTCCATGGCGACCTCCAACGAGGTGGCGAGGAATACGACGTCTAGCCCGTCCCCCGCCATCGCCGCGGTGTCGAACGGCATGCGCGGCGTGTCCTCGCCAACGGGCAGCTCGGAGTCCGAAACCGTTCGATGTTCCAGCAGCACGGGCTCTGCATGCGGGTGTGCCTTCAGGATGCGGACCAGTTCCGCACCGCTATAGCCCGTAAACCCTAAGATGCCCGCCCTTGCGCGTCTTGCCATCCTTGACCTGCCTTGAATCCCTGATCATAATCCGAGCGCCGCTGCGTGCGCCGATAGGGTCAGGGTTGCGCTGTTCTTGACCCTACACGTCGCAGAGCCTGACGGCGTGCGCCAGCGAATCGAGCGGGTCGCGAGTGGGAATGAACTCGTGTCCGACGTATCCCTCGTATCCGACCTCTACGAGCGCCTCCATGACGGACGGATAGTGGATCTCCTGCATCAGGTGCAGTTCGTTCCTACCAGGGTTGCCGGCAGTGTGGATGTGCCCGATCAGGTCTCCAAGCTCTCGTATCCGCCGGATTACGTCGCCGTTCATGATCTGAACGTGGTAGATGTCGAACAGCAATTTCGCTCGCGGCGAGTTCACCTCGCGGATGATGTCGGCGCAGTAGTCGATGTCGTCGCCCTGATAGCCTGGGTGACCCTTCATGGGATGTGAGTCGTCCCGTGTGTTGAGCATCTCCAAGCAAACGGTGACGCCCTTTTCCTCGCCGTAGGCGGCCAGTCGCTTCAGCCCCTCGATAGTGTTGCGGGCGCCCTCATCGAGAGAGATCTCACCGCTCTGAGGATCTTCGGCATCGTTCCACTTGTAGCCGTTGAACGCAATGACGCTGGGGATGCCTTGCTCGGCACAGGCATCCATCACCGCCGTCGTCGCATCGATGGCCATCTGCTGGTACCGCGGGTTGTTGAGGCCCCGCATGAAAGGAGGGCCTTCTACTCCATTGCTGGCGATCGCGCAGGTCAATCCGTGCGTCCGGACCGTGGGCCACTGCTCCGGGCTGAGCAATTCGACGCTCAGCGCCCCGAGGTCGGCCGCGTGCCCCGCGAGCGTGTCCAAGTCCCATGCCCACTCCGAGCTCTCAAAAGGCCAGAAGCAGACTGAATGACGGATCCTGCCGTTCACCGCGCGTGTCCACGCATCGGGCGCATCCGTGTCGCCAGTGCCTGAACACGAGGCAAGCGACGCAGCCGCGGCAGCAGTGCCGTAGCGGATCGCTCCGCGGCGTGTTGGGCGGTAGGGGCTGTCTTGACGGTCCATCTTGGCTCCTCTGTGACTAGAGCTAGCTGACCGTCTTGGCGGTCAACCGCTCTGATCAGTCTGACTGGATTGCGGCCCGGATTGCAACCGTTGGCGTCGACAAGGCCCGCCGGTTTGGGGCGGGGCGCGGCGGCATCCGAGACCGATCCGTCCTCACCGGGCATTGCAAGTCCGGAGCAGTTGCGCGGAACCCACGCCATCACGGGGCCGTCGAGGCCCGGATGAAGGTCAAACTGAAACTGGTGCAGGTTCCCAACGCACGGGTACCGCAGGATGTGCAGCATGAAATGGATCGCATCATCCCGGCCGCATCCGTCCGAGTGCCGCCCAGTCGCGCCCCCAAGCAGACTGCCGAAGACGAGATCCGGCGAAGTACGCTCAACACTGATTTTCACGGCGCGAATCGTGCCTAACGTACCCCGGCGATCTTTGGGCTG